>VAXK01000026.1 GCA_005885565.1 Actinomycetota bacterium | reverse complement strand
AGCTCCCGACTGGGGCGACAGAGCGGATGGTCCTGCGGAAGATGGCGGAACACGTGGCGTTTCGAATGCAGGCCAAATGCCATTCCCACGCTCTGCGTCAAGCCGCTCGTCGGATAGACCAGCTTCGAGCCGACGATGCCCACATCGCCCCGGCGGCTTTCGATGAAGTCGACCATCGCTGAAAGGGAATCACTGTCAAGGATCACATCAACGTTGAGCTGGATGACGATGTCGCCCGTTGCGGCGGCGAATCCGCGATTCGCCGCTGCCGCGAGCCCGAGGTTCGTGTTGTTGCGGAGGCGCACGACGTTCCGCGCACGAGGGAGCTCCGGCACAGCCTCCAACACCGGATCGGTCGACGCGTCATCTACGACCACGACCTCCGACTCCACCGGTAGCGCTGCGGCCAGCGACTCGAAAAACGTACCGAGGTGAGCCAGGCTATTGAAGACCGGCACGATCACGCTCACCCGCGGCACCGCGATAATCCCTCGTTATCCGAACCGCCGGCCACGGCCACGGTGAGCGCAGCGTACGCATGAGCCAAGCGTTCGCTGGAGGTCAGGCGGCGAGGCCATGCCTCACTTGCCAGCTATGCCGGCCGCTGGCAAGTGAGGCATGGAGGAATCTGAGGCGTCGCTGGTAGGGCGGCAACCGTCTGCTGCTCGACGGGCGGTTCGTCGGTGATCGCGTCGGCGTTTGCGTCGACCCAGTCTTCGGGCGGTTCGATCCGTGCCTCGATCCCGGCGTGCTCGACAAGCAGGTAAAGGAGATGGGTGCCGCTGAGTAGTTCGAGCGGTTTTCCGGCGGCGAAGTCGAAGGACGATCTCCCGTAGCCGCTGGTGGTCACGAGAATGCCCTTTGAGGCGCCCTCGTTCTGCGTCGTCCCGTAGAGGTCGCGGACCGCGCTGACGCCGACCGTGTGCTTGTAGCGCTTCGCCTGGATCACCACCTTGCCGCCGAAGATCGGGCGCGGATCGTAGGCGACGCAGTCGACCCCGCCGTCGCGCGAGGGCTGCGTCTGCCGCGTCTCAAGCCCCATCTTCTCGAACAGGTTCGTGATCAGCGATTCGAATTCGCCCGGTGTCAGTTCCATCAGGTTCGGCCGCTCATCGAGGGTGCTGAGGACGTCGCTCTCCTGAACGAAGCGAGGATCGACCATGCTGAACTCGAGGATCGGGCGCACCGGCAGGAGCTCCGAGGGGCTCTTCGAGACCGAGGCGCTCAGACCCTTAAGACAGGCAAGCGGCTCGACATTACGCAGGTCGAGCTGCAGGAACGCCTCCCGCGAGGTGCGCACGGTGACGAGGTGCGGTGAGACTGGTTGGCCGGTCGCCGGATCAACCGTGTTCACGAACCCGTTGAAGACGATCGTCTCCAACTTGCCCGAGCGATCGGCCTCGAAGAGCTCGTGCAGCGTCCGGATCGCGATCTGCGCGACCACCGACGCGTACGTCGCCTTCACTTGTGCAGCGGGGCGGGCGCTCTGTTCGATCGCGTCGCGGCTGCGGACGTAGCGGTACTGCTTGACGCTCGGCACACTTGCTTCCACCGTCGGTAGCTCGTACTCCACCACCAGCTGGCGCGACTCAGGCACGAACGCCATCTTGTGCTGCTTCGGAAAGCGCTCCGGATAGCTGCTCCGGTCGAGAACAAGCGAGAAGTACTCGACGATCGCGGCCGGGTCACCGCGCTCGAACGCGGCCCGAAACTCGTCGACCTCGCGGTTCTGGGCTGCAGCGTCCGCCTTGAGTCGCGCAACCTCAGACTCATGGTCGGCACGCGCGTGCGACAGCGCCGTTACTCGCCCCTTTTCACGTAGCGCATACGCCTCCATCTCTGCCTTGTGAGACGAGCGAGCGGCCTCGACAGCCCTCTCGTACTTCGCCCTCCCTCCTGGAACTAGCTTCGTCATGCCAGAGGGTGGGGGAGGCAGGACGAGTTCTGGCGCGACTTCGGGCGTGGCCAGATCGCCGGGCCGAAACGGCGCGAGCACCGGAGTCTGCTTCAACGCCTCCAAGTCGAGATAGTCGTCCACGTCGAGCGTCTGCCGCAGAAGAGACTCCAGCGTCGCGATCTCGGCGGCAAGAGCCTCATTCATCGCCTCCACCTCCGTCTGACGGGCCTCTAGGTAGAGCCGTTTGCGCTCCTTCTCCTCCCACGCCTGCGCCCGCTCAAGCGCCCTCCGCGCCTGCTCCGACGCACGAATCGCAGCCGCAGCCGCCCGCTCCTGCGCGCGAGCTTGCCGCTCCCGCTCGCGCTGCATCTCCCGCAGCACCGAGGAAAACGTCGACCGCCGTGCCACCACGCGCACTGTAAGGCTCAAGCCACGCTGCCTCAAGGCGGCCGCTGACGCTCTGTTCGCTCCCGGGAGGCGCGCCGGACTTGCGTTCGAGCGGATTGTGCTGGTGATCGAGGTCTTCTAGGCGAGGATGCAGGCGGCGACGTGGGAGCCGTTCGTCGCGGCAGCAGGCCGCTCGAGCGGCGGGTCCTGTGCTCGGCAGGCGTCGATCGCGAGCGGGCAGCGCGGATGGAAGCGGCAGCCGGGCGGGATGCGTACTGCGTCCGGCGGCTCTCCACGTAGGATCTGCGGGCGCATTCGCTCGCGCGGGTCTCGCTTCGGGACCACCGACAGGAGCGCTCGCGTGTACGGATGCTGTGGGTTTCGCACCACCTCGCTCGCCGGGCCCTCTTCCACGATCCGGCCCAGGTACATCACGGCGATCCGGTCCGAGAAACGCGCCGCTGTGGACAGGTCGTGCGTGATCATCAGGATTCCGAGGCCGCCGTCGCGCAGGCCGTCCAGCAAACGGAGGATCCCGGCTCGCACGGACACGTCCAGCATCGACACCGGCTCGTCGGCTACCAACAACCGCGGCTCCAGCACAAGCGACGCCGCGATGGCCACCCGCTGACGCTGGCCGCCCGAGAGCTCGTGCGGAAAGCGATCCAAAAACAGCTCGGCGGGAACAAGCTCCACGCGCTCCAGCGTCTCTCGGACGCGGCGTGCCCGCTCCTCCCGCGAGCCGCCCGCCCGGTGCACGAGCAATGGCTCCTCGACGGTCTGCCGAACCCGCAGCCGCGGGTCGAGCGACTCGTACGGGTCCTGGTAGATGAGCTGCATCCGCCGCCGCAGCGGCCGTAGCTCGCGCACCGAGAGCTGCGTGACGTCACGGCCCTCGAACCGGATCGAGCCGGCTTCTGGCTCGACGAGCCGGAGCAGCGTCTGCGCCGTCGTCGTCTTGCCGCAGCCGGACTCGCCGACGAGGGCGAGGATCTCCCCGGGCCGGAGCGAGAACGACACGCCGTCCACGGCGTGCACCGTCCGCCGCGGCCGGCGCGCGAGGGTGCCGACGATCCCCCGCGCCACCGGGTAGCGGACGACGAGATTCTCGACCTCGATGAGGCTCACGCCGGCACGTCGTTGAGGTGGCACGCCGCCCGCGAGCCGTCCACCCGCCGAAGCAAGGGCCGCTCCTCCGCGCACCGCCCGAAGGCGCGGTCGCAGCGCGGCCGGAACGGACACCCCACGAGCGGCCGGTCGAGCCGCGGCGGCGCGCCTGGGATAGATGCGACAGGCGCTCCGTCGTCCGCAAGATCAGGCGTCGCGGCAAATAACAGCCGCGTGTACGGGTGGCGCGGCGAGTGGTAGAGCCTCTCGACCGGCCCCTCCTCGACGATCTCGCCCGCGTACATCACCGCCGCGCGGTCGCAGAGCTGCGCGACGACCGGGAGATCGTGCGTGACGAGGACGAGCGCGAGGCCGAAGTCCCGGCACAGGCCGTCGAGGAGCTCGAGGATCTGCGCCTGCACCATCACGTCGAGGGCGGTCGTCGGCTCGTCGGCGACGAGCACGCTCGGCTCGCAGGCGAGCGCCATCGCGATCGCCGCACGCTGGCGCATCCCACCGGAAAACTCGTGCGGGAAGCGACGCGCCCGGTCGGCCGGGATGCCGACCGACTCCAGCAGCTTCCCCGCCCGCGCCCGGGCGACGGCGCCCTCGGCGACGGCGTGCAGCTCGAGCGCCTCGACGATCTGGGACTCGACCGTCCGGACCGGGTTGAACGAGTTCATCGCGCCCTGGAAGACCATCGCCACGTCCGTCCAGCGGTGCGGGCGCACCGACTCCTCGCCGCCGGCGAGCACGTCCTCGCCGTGGAACCGCACCTCGCCGGCCACCTCCGCGCTGGAGGGGAGGAGCCCCAGAAGCGCGAGCGCCGTCGTCGTCTTCCCGCAGCCCGACTCGCCGACGAGGCCGAGCCGCTCTCCTTCCTCGAGCGCGAAGCTCACGCCCTGGACTGCGTGCAGCGTCCCGCCGCCTTCGAGGTCGAACCAGACGTTGAGCTCGCGGGCCTCGAGCAGGCTCACAGCGCCTCCGATCCCCGGCCGACGAGCGGCCGCAGCCGGAAGCGCCGCGCCGAGAGGTGCGCGACCCGCAGGCGCGGGTTGAGGGCGTCTTCGAGCGCCTGCCCGATCAGGCTGCAGCTGAGGATGATCAGCGCGACGAGCGCGCCCGGCGGCACGATCGCCCACCAGGCCCCGGTCGAGATCGCCGCGCGCTGGAAGGCGTTCTCGATCACCTTGCCGAGCGAGATGCGGCTCGGATCGCCGAGGCCGAGGAACGAGAGCGCCGTCTCGTCGAAGATCGCGACCGCGATCGTGAGGACCGTATTGGCGATCAGGAGCGGCGCGACCTGCGGCAGCACGTGGCGGAGGACGATGCGCGCGTGCCCGGCGCCGATCGCCTGCGCCCGCTTCACGTAGACGCGCTCGCGGACGCTCTTCACCTGCGCGCGGATGACCCGCGCCGTGCTCGTCCAGAGGAGGATCCCGATCACGACCACGATGTGGAGGAGGCTCGGCCCCCAGATCGCGGCGACGATGATCATCAGCGGCACGTCGGGGATGACGAGGAAGTAGTCGGTGATGCGCATCAGGATCGTGTCGGTCTTGCCGCCGAAGTAGCCCGCCGCGACGCCGACGGTCCCGCCGATCAGCATCGAGACGAGCGTCGCCGCGAAGCCGACGACGAGCGAGATCCGGGCGCCCCACATCAGCAGGGTGACCATGTCGATGCCGCCGTCGTCGAGGCCGAGCGGGTGGCTCCACGACGGGTGGCCGAAGACGGGCCCGACCTGCTTGTGGAGGTCGTACGGCGCCAGCACCGGCGCCAGCACCGCGCCGAGGAGAACGAGCACCAGGAGCGTGGCCCCGATCGCCGCCGAGGGGCGCCGCCTGATCGTCTCGAGGACGATTCCGCGCCGCGAGCGGATCGGCGCTTCCTGGAGGACCGGCTCCTGGAGGACGACGCTCACTGCGTGATCCTCGGGTCGAGCTTGAAGTAGAGGAGGTCCGCGACGAGGTTGAAGAAGACGACCGAGATGGTCAGCAGCAGGAACCCGCCCTGGAGCATCGGATAGTCGCGCTGGAGCACGGCCTCGTAGACGGCGCGGCCGATCCCCGGCCAGGAGAAGACCGTCTCGACGAGGATCGCGCCCGCGACGATGTAGCCGAGCGAGAGCGCGACCAGCGTCGCGATCGGCAGCATCGCGTTGCGGAGGGCGTGGCGCCGGAGGATCGCCCAGGGCCGCAGCCCCTTCGCCCGCGCCGTCAGGATGTAGTCCTCGCCGAGGGTCTCGAGCATCGCCGAGCGCACGATCAGCGTGTACTCCCCGTAGAGCACGAGCCCGAGCGTGAGCGAGGGGAGCGCGATGTGCGCGGCGAGGTCCTTCAGGTGCGTCCAGAACGACGGGTTGATCAGGAAGTCGTTCGTCATCCCGCCGGTCGGCAGGACGCCGCTGAAGAGGATCACGAGCATCAGCCCGAGCCAGTGCGTGGGCATGGAGTAGAAGCCGAGGGCGGTCGTGACCGTCGCCCCCTCGACGGCCGTGCCGCGCCGCCAGGCGGCGACGACGCCGGTGAGCGTCCCGAGCACGATCGAGAAGAGGGTCCCGAGCAGCACCATCGGGAGCGTGTTCTTGAGGGCGACCCAGAGGTTGTGCGAGACCGGCTGCTGGTTCTCGAACGAGACGCCGAGATTGCCGCGTACGAGCTGCTTCAGGTAGATGACGTACTGCGCGCCCTTCGACTTGTCGAGGCCGAACTCCCGCTTCAGGGCCTGGTGCAGCTCCGGGGTCGCGTGCGGCACGCGGGCGAGATTCGAGACCGCGCTGCCCGGGGCCAGCCGGAAGAGCGCGAAGTTGAGCGAGATCGCGACGAAGACCGTGACCACGGCGAATCCGAGTCGCTTGATGACGTAGTCGGCGCCTCTCATCGGATCGGCGGCGCCCGCGCCGGAGCTACTTCTTGTGCAGGGTCGTCAGGCTCCGGATCGAGAGCTCGTTGAACGGCCCCTGCGGCGTGTTCACGAACCCGTCCCACTTGGGGCTGACCGCCGCGACCGAGTCGTCGTTCGCGAGCCAGATGTACGGGCGGTGGTCGTACAGGTACTTCTGCATCTTCCAGACGAGTGCCCGGCGGGCGTCCTGGTTCGGGGTGAGCTGCTGCTGCGAGTACATGGCGTCGTAGTGCTTGTCGCAGTAGCCGCTGTCGCTCCAGCCGCCGTACTGCGCGCAGGTGACGACCGAGAGCATGAAGTCGGGGTCGATCAGCGACGTCCAGTCCCAGAGCGCGAGGTCGTAGTTCAGGTACTTGTTGTTCGGCGCCGACATCTCGGCGAAGGCTGCCGGCGCGTCGAGCGCCTTCTGCTTCAGCTGGACGCCGATCTTGCGGAAGTCCGGCTGGAGGATCTGGAAGGTCCTGTTCGCGCTCGAGACGCTCGTGGGCGTGATCACGTCGTAGGACATCTTGTGGCCGTCGGCGACGCGGATCCCGTCCGAGCCCCGCTTGTAGCCGAGGCCGTCGAGGATCTTGTTCGCCAGGGCGACGTCGAAGGTCTCCGGCTTGAGGTTCGGGTTCGACCAGGCGCCGGTCGAGGGCGGGACGATCGAGTAGGCGGGTTTCGCCGTGCCGAGGAAGACGACGCTGATGATCTGCTGGCGGTCGACCGCGTGGGCGAAGGCCTCCTTCACCTTCAGGTTCAGGAGCTCGCGGTGGTGGAGCTTGCGCGGATTCGAGTTGATGATGAAGTCGGTCTGGTCGAGGCCGGGGACGTCGGAGACGGCGAACCCGGCGCCCTTGAGCGTCTTGATCCCGGTCGCGGGCACTGCCTCGACGGCGTCGATCTCGTGCGCCTTGAGCGCCGAGATCATGGCGTCGTCGTTCGAGAACATCCGCAGCCCGAAGGCGTCGATCTTCGGCTTCGTGCCCCACCCCAGTAGGAGCCGTTTCGCTTGAAGAGCGCGATCTCGTTCTTCTGGTACTTCACGAGCGTGAACGGGCCCGAGCCGACGACCGGCGGGTTGTTCGGGAACGTCTTGAGATCCGCGCCCTTGTGCCCGATGTGCTTGCTCCAGACGTGCTTCGGCAGGATGAAGAACTGCTGGAACTGTCCCAGCACGTTCCCGGGCGCCTGCTTGTAGTGGACGACGAGCGTGGTCGGGTTCGGCGCGTCGGCGCGCGTGATGTGCGCGACGAGGCCGGCCTCGTTGGCTGCCCCGCCGCTCGCGTACTTGACGTCCGTGTTGATCGTCCAGGCGGCGTCGGCGGCGGTCAGCGGCTTCCCGTCGCTCCACTTCGCGTTCGGGACGGTGTGGAACGTCCAGGTCTTGCCGGCGTCGCTCGTCTTCCACGAACGCGCGAAGAAGGGCGCGAAGTGCTTGTTCGTCGCGTCGTACTGGACGAGGATCGGATAGACGTACTGGAAGGTGCTGTAAGCGTCCTGGTTGAAGGCGACGTACGGGTTGAGCGAGTCGATCCCCGAGCTCGACCCGATCCGGAACGTCCCTCCCGCGCTTCCGCTCTTCGACGACTTGCCGCCGCAGCCGGCCGCGGCGAGCGCGAGGACGAGGAGGACGAGCGCGGCGCGCCTCATGCGAACGGGCTCTCGTCGACCGTCAGCGTCCGCGCGTCGCCGTCCAGCGTGCAGGTGACGCTGAGAGGAAGGGTCGCCAGGTGCTTCCCGTGCCCCAATGGGAGCTTGTATATCACGGGCACATGCAGGGGTTCTAGGTGCTCCTCGAGGACGTCCTCGATCGACTTCGTCCTCGACCACTCCGGCCGCTCCTCCCGCCAGTCGCACTTCACGAGCTCGCCGACGACCACGCCGACGACGTGCTCGAGCTTCCCGGAGAGCCGGAGCTGGGTCAGCATCCCGTCCACGTACCAGGGCGGCGCGTCGACGTCCTCGAAGAAGAAGATCGCCCCGTCGAGGTCGACCTCCCACGGCGTGCCCATCGACTGGAGGAGCAGCCAGAGGCAGCCGCCGACGAGCGGCGCGGTGACGTGCCCGCCGCGCAGGGCGCGGACGTACGGGTCGTCGGGGTCGCGCGGCACCTCGCCCGTCGCCTCGCCGCCGAGGACGGCCAGCAGGCGGTCGCGCGTGAAGTCCGTCTTCTCCTTGTCGCCGACGCCGACGAGGCCGAGGCCGTAGAAGGTCGCCAGGCTCGTGCGGCGGCGGATCGCGGTGTGCAGCGCCGTGATGTCCGAGTGGCCGACGAACGGCTTCGGATTGCGCGCGATCACGTCGAAGTCGAGGTGGGGGAGCGTCTGCGCCGACCCGTAGCCACCCTGGAGCACCTGCACGACGTCGACCTCAGGGTCGGCGAACATCGCCTCGAGGTCGCGGGCCCGCTGCTTTGCATTCCCGGCGACGTAGTCGTCGCGCGCGAGCGCCGCCTCGGAGAGCTTCACGTGGTAGCCCTTCGACTCCCACCACTCGATCCCGCGCAGGATCTCGGAGCGGTTCTCGTACGGGCTCGCAGGCGCGGGGACGCCGATCGTCCCGCCGGGGGGCAGCGGCTTCGGCTTCACGCGAACTCGTAGGTCTGGGCCGTGGAGGCGCAGGGGTTGCCGCGTCCGTACTCGACGCGTCGCGCGGCGACGTCGGCGACGCACCAGAAGACGGTCTTCGTGCCGTCGCCGTCGCCGTGCCGGCAGATCGAGCTCGGCGCGTTCGCGTGGTCGCGGAGGATCTCGAGGGGCGGCGTGCCGGCGGACGCCAGCTCGTGCGCGCGTGCGTAGCGGGCGCGCGAGCCGGCGTGGTCGCGCTTGCGCGCGTAGCGCTGCATCGGAGGCTCTTCGTAGTGGTTCGTGTGCACGAGGGCCTCATCGAGGCGGCGCACCTCGGCCGCGGTCGCCGAGCCCTCGACGTTGACGGCGCCTTCGGGGCTCGCGAGCACCCAGTTGTACGAGGAGGCGCGGGCCGGGTGGAGGACGGCGTCGACGGCAACTTCGAGCCTCGTCCGCGTGAGCACGTCGCGCATCTGGAGGAGGCGCGGGATGCCGACCCGCTCGTCGTTCGGGTCGAGCTCGTTGCCGGTCACGGAGAGGCCCGCCTCGTTCCAGCCGACGCTGATCCACGGGCCGATCCCGAGCGTGAAGATCGCCGGCTCGCCTTCGACGCGCCACTCGATCGCGACCACGTCCTCCTCGTCCGCCGCGTCGAGGTCGTTGTTGTGCGCGACGAGCCGGCCGACGACGACGTCGGTGCACCCGCGCCGCGCGTCCTCGAGCTCCTCGACGGAGGCGGCGAAGAGCGCAAGCGGGTCGACGCCGGCGGCCTCGGCGGCCGCGTCCAGCTCCTCGACGACCCACGGGAGGTGCTCGAGCGTGACGGCGCGGTATCGATCGGCGAGCTCGAGGTGGTCGCCGGTGACGCGGCGCCGGATCGCGTCCGCAGTGGCCTCGCCGATCGCCGCACCGGTCTCCGCGTGCGTAGCCTGCGCCCGGACGAGCGGGATCACGCGACCGGCTCCCGGCGCTGCGGCAGCGCCCGGCCGAGCAGGTCTCGGACGTAGCCGACGATCTCGGCCACGGCCGCTTCGAGCAGCCGCTCACCCTTCTCGGCCGTGCCCAGCGTGGCCCTGCCCTGGACGCCGGTCCGCGAGAACGACGACCACCACGGCATGAGCTTGAGCGGCCCGTCGCTCCAGTCCATGTAGGCGTTCTCGCTCGCCGGGTAGCCGAGCTCGTCGACCGCCGCGGCCATGTCCACAGCGTCGGGGTCGAGGGCGAGGTAGATCGACGTCTCGAGCTCGCAGGCGTGGCCCATCCCCCCGCGCTCGGATTCGCGTACCTCGGCGATCGTCGCGGCGGCCTCCGCGCTCGAGAGGTAGAAGCACGCGGCGGCGAGCGTCTCCGGGTGCTCGACCATGACGAGCCGCGCGGCGGTCTCGACGAGGTTCTGGTTCGACCCGTGCCCGTTGACGAACAGCATGCGCACGAAACCGTGCCGCGCGAGCGACCGGCCCACGTCGAGCAGGTAGCGCGTGAACGTGTCCCATTCGATCGTGATCGGGCCGGGGAAGTCCATGTGGTGCGGCGAGTAGCCGTGCGGGATCGCCGGGAGGAGGACGGTCTCCTCGGCGGCGGCGGTCGCCGCGCGCCGGCAGATCTCCGCCGTGATCCGCAGGTCGGTGTCGATCGGTAGGTGCGGCCCGTGGTCCTCGAGAGTCGCGACGGGAACGAGGGCCACGCGCTCCTCCTCGGCCGCGCGCCGCACCTCGGGCCACGTCAGCCGCTCGTACAGGAGCGGGCTAGACCACACCGTCGAGGTCGACTTCCTCGTACGCGGCCTGCGCCGGGTCGCCGGGCGCGACCCACATCCGGCCGGACTCGACCTCGCAGACCAGCGAGAAGACGACGACCGAATCGCCGTCGGGCGTCGGCTCGCAGGCGTGGTCGCGGAGGATCGCCATCGCGTCCTGCGGCGTCCGCGGCGGCCGCTCGCGGAGCAGCTCGCTCAGGTACGCGTAGCGCGCAGTGCTGCTGGCCGAGCCCTCGTCACCGACGTCCTGGAGCTCGGGCGCGAGGTAGTGGTTCGTGTGCGGCTCGGGCCCGTCGAGGATCGCCGCTCGCTTCGCCGTGGTCTCGATCGTGAACGTCTCGCCGGGGGCGGCGACCACGTACGCATAGCCGCCGGCGCGGCCGGCGAGCGTCGCCCGCCGATACGCGTCCCCGCGGCTCTCGGCGTCCAGCACGTGGCGCGAGACGAAGACGCGCGGGACGCCGACGCCGTCGTCGCGTGCCGTCAGCGAGTCGACGCCGAACGCCAGCCGGTGCTCGTTCAGACCGACGGCGGCCAGGCAGCACGCGATCGTCGGCGATGCCACCGCAGGCCCCTCGGCCGGCCGTTCGACCACGACGGCGACGTTGTCGCGGTCGCCCTCGAGCCACATCTCGTTGTGGCCGAGCAGGGTGAATCCCTCGCCGACGGCGGTGAAGGTCGAGCACCGCTCCACGGGCGTGAGCTGCTCGAGCTCCTCGACGGCGTTGACGGCGAAGACCTCGGCCAGCGAGACCTCGGCGCCGGCGGCAAACGCGTCGAGCCAGGCGACGTGCTCGGGCAGCGCGCGCTCGGCCGCGCGCCGGAAAGGCCCGAGGTCGACGGACCGGTTGCCGAGGTAGTCGCGGTAGAAGGCGAGCGACCGCGCGACGAGATCGCCGAGGAGCTCGCCCGCGCGCCGGCCGCGCGCCCTGGCGTCGCCCTCGAGCCGGACGACCCGAAGCCCGCTCGCGGTCACGCCCTCTTCTACAGCGTCGCGGGCCGGTTTGTCCACAACCCGGCCGGGGCGGACGCGTCACTTCGAGCCACGGCAGGGGTCAGACCCCTGCAATGGCCCGCGCGGTCACGTCTGCGATTCGAGGATGGTCATGGCCGCGGCGGCCAGGTGGGGCGGGGTAGCGGGAAGACTCGGCCTCGGGCAGCTGTCTCCATTCGCGCCACGCGCCGCTCGAACTCGCGGCGCGAGCGCGCCAGGTGGCGCTCGAGGCTCCGCTCGAGCCACGGGCCGACCGGCCGCGCGCCTCGCTCGCCGCGGAGCGACGCCAGCTCGCGCCAGAGGCTCGGGCCCACGTCGGGGTCGCCCTGCGCGCCCCACGTCGCGCGCTCCGCGTGCCGACCGCGCCGCGCCCGCTCGCGCGCGAAAGCCTCCTCGGAAAGGTCGGCGCACAGGCGGTTCAAGCCCACGCGCGCGAGCGGGCGTACGGCGGCGCGCCACCGCTCGCCTCGCACCAACGCCAGCGCCTCCTCGAGCCGCTCGACGTCGCGAGCCGTCTGCTCGTGCGGATACGCGGCCGTCTCCTGCGCGTCCAAGCCGTACAGCCCGCGGCCGATCGCGGTGAACGCAGCGCGCCCGCGCTTCCGCTCGATCCCCGGCAGATCGAGCCCGTGCTTCCGCAGGTCGCGCGTCCGCGCCCCGTAGTCCAGCAGGTCCTCGATCCGCTCGTCGGCCTCGAGCAGGAGGCGGGCGCAGATCCGCGTCAGGCCGGCGAGGTACTCGAAGTCGACCGAAGCGGACGTGTCGTACTGCGTGTGGTAGGCGGTTCTGTCGTACTTCGAGGTGAAAGTCGACACGTTCAGCCCCGGGACACCTGCGGCCAGGAACGTCCAGATCTCCGTCCACGTGTTCGGCGTGCCGACCCCGAAGCCGTGCGGCAGGAGCCCGTCTCGCGCAGCGCGCCTCAGCACCCGCCGCACCCAGCCCGCGAGCTCGGGCGGCGCGTCGACCGTGAACCGGTCGCGTGACCCCGACCCCTCGACGTTCAGGCAGAACGGCGACCGCCGCCCCCACTCGGGGTGCTCGACCACGACCTGGTACCACGCGCCGTAGCACCAGTCGTA
>VAXK01000025.1 GCA_005885565.1 Actinomycetota bacterium | reverse complement strand
TCGACGAGGCTCGCGCCTGCCTCCGCGAAGGCCTCGTCCGGAAAGGACGCGGCCTCCCCGGCCCCTCGTTCGACGGCGACCTCGAAGCCCGCGCCGGCGAGCCGCCCGACCGCCTCCGGCACGAGCGCCACCCGGCGCTCTCCGGGAACCGTCTCCTTCGGAACGCCGAGCCGCATCTCCGCGCATGGTATTCGGGCGTGCGGCCCGGCCGCCGTCGAGCCGACCGGTCTAGCTCACGCGGGCTCGACCGGTCGGTCAGACGAACGCGCAGGCAAAGCCTGCACGTCCTGATTTCGGCGCTGCGAGCAGCGCCTCGGCATGATCCAGCGATGCGTCGACCGACGCGTGCTGCGGCCCTGCTCAGCCTCCTCGTCACCGTCTCCACCCTGTTTCGGTTCTGGGGCGGCACGCTCGTCCCGAGCCCGTGGATCAATCCCGACGAGATCATCTACGGCGCGCTCGGCCGGAGCCTCTACCACGACGGGACGTTCCGGATCCTCGGCCGGCCGACCGAGTTCATCAGCCTCGTCTACCCGGCCCTCGTCGGCGGTCCGCTCAGCCTCGGGAACCTCGAGCGCGGCTACCACCTGCTGAAGCTGATCCAGGCGCTCGTGATGTCGCTGACCGCGGTGCCCGTGTACCTGTGGGCACGGTCGCTCGGCGCGCGCGGCTGGGCGTTCGTCGCCGCAGCGCTCGCAGTCGCGATCCCCGGGCTCGCCTACTCCGGCCTGATCATGACCGAGGTCGCGTTCTACCCGGTCGTCCTGCTCGCGGCCTACGCGCTCGCGGCGGCGCTCGAGCGGCCGACGCTCGGCCGCCAGGCGCTCCTCGTCCTCGCCTGCGCGGCGGCGGCGATGACGCGCCTCCAGGCCTTCGTGCTCCTGCCCGTCCTCGTGACCGCGGTCGGGATCGACCTCCTGCTCGACCGGCGGCGGCCGCGCCGGATCCTCCGCCTCGCGCCGGCGGCAGGCGCGCTCGTCCTCCTCGCCGCCGCCTGGGCGGGCTGGCGGCTGCGGAACGGCGGCGCGCTGAGCCGCGTCTTCGGCGCGTACGAGCCGGCGGGCCAGATCCACTACGGCGCCGGCCGCGCGGCGCGGTTCGTGCTCTACCACTTCGCCGACCTCGCGTTCTTCACGGGGATCGTCCCGATCTGCGCGGTGCTCGCCCTGCTCGTGGCCGGCAACCGCGCCGACGCCCGCCTGCGCGCCTACCTCGCGACCACCCTCGCGCTCTGCCTCTGGTTCCCGCTCGAGGTCGGGGTCTTCGCCTCGCAGCACGTCGGCTATCTCGCGGAACGGAACATGCTGCCGCTCGCGCCGGTCCTCTTCGTCGGCTTCGCCGTCTGGCTCGCCCGCGGCGCGCCCCGGCCGCGCCTCGTGACCGCCGCGAGCGCCGCCGCGGTGCTCGCGCTCGTGGCCGCCCTGCCGCTCTCGAAGCTCGCGCGCCCCGAGGCCTTCCCCGACTCGTTCACGCTGCTGCCGCTGATCCGGCTCCGGAAGGACTCGCCGGGCGCCGACGCCGAGGTCCTGCTCCTCGCCGTCTGCCTCGCCCTGCTGCTCGCGTTCGCCTTCCTGCCGCGCCGCCTCCTGGTTCTCCTCCCGCTCGTCCTCGTCGCCGCCTTCGGCGCGGTCTCGGTCGAGGCGACGAACCGGATCTCCTTCGAGGCCGACTTCCTCGCCGGCCAGACGAGCGGCCCCGTCCACCGCTGGATCGACGAGCGCACGGCCGGCCCCGTCGCGTACCTCTACATCGGCGAGCCCAACTGGCCGGCCGCGTGGCAGAGCTTCTTCTGGAACCGGCGCGTCGCCCACGTCTACGACCTCCTCACGGCCCGGATCCCGGGCGGCCTGCCGCAGGACTCCGTCGGCCCGCTCGAGGACGGGCGGCTCGTGCTCGTCGACGGCTCGCCGGCGCAGGGCGACTACGTCGTCTCGCAGTACCCGGTGGCGTTCCGCGGCCGGGTGATCGGAAGCGCGGGGGAGGGCTTCCAGCTCTGGCGTCTGAACCCGCCGTTCCGGATCTCCGTGTGGATCCAGCGCGTCGCGGGGCACGTGCGTGTGCTCGCGTACGCCTGCCGGCCGAGCCGACTGCGGCTCGAGGTCGTCGGCACCCCGGGGAGCCCGATCGACCTGCGCCGGAACGACCGCCCGTACCGGCGGGTGGTCGTCCCGGATTCGAGCACGTGGAGCGGCTCGATCCCGGCCGCGCCGCCTCGTCCGGTGGGGACACGGCTCTGCACGTTCGACGTCTACACCGAGACGACCACGACCGTGCCGGTCGTGATGCTGACCCGCCCGTAGACTCGCCGCGGGTGCAGCACATCGTCGACCAGTACGGCCTGGCCTTCCTCTTCCTGATCGTCGCCCTCGAGTCCGCCGGGGTCTGGGTGCCGGGCGAGACCGCGCTCGTCGCCGCCGGCGTGCTGGCCTCGCGCGGCCACTTCTCGATCGCCGCGGTGATCGCGCTGGCCGCGCTCGGAGCCATCCTCGGCGACAACGTCGGCTACTGGATCGGCCGGGTCTACGGGCGGAAGCTCTTCCTCCGCTTCGGCAGGCTGGAGGCGCTGCTGCCGCGCGCGGAGCGCTTCTTCCGCCGCCACGGCGGGAAGGCCGTCTTCCTTGCGCGGTTCGTGGCCGGAATCCGCGTGACCGGCGCGTGGATGGCCGGGATCAGCCACATGCCGTGGTGGCGCTTCCTGGCCTGGAACGCCGCCGGCGGGATCGCGTGGGCGACGGCGGTCGGGCTCGTCGCGTACTACCTCGGCCGGGCCGCCGCCGACCTGATCTCGCAGTACGGCCTGATCGGGGGCGGCGCGGCCGTCGGCCTCGCGGTCGCGATCGTCGTCGGCATCCATTTCTGGCGCCGACGGATGGAGGGAAAGGACGCCTCGAATTGAACCTTGCCTGGCATGTTTCTCGCCCTTGCGGAAGCGCTCCAGGCCCGCGATGCGTTCTCGGGCGCGCACTCGCTCCGCGTCGCGTCGCTCGCCGGCACGGTGGCGGAGCGGCTCGGCTGGGACGAGGCGCGGGTCACCCGACTCCGCATCGGCGCGCTCCTGCACGACATCGGGAAGCTCGCGGTCCCGACGAGGATCCTCCGCAAGACGGGGCCGCTGACGAGGCCGGAGCTCGAGCACATCCACTACCACCCGGTTGCCGGCGCGCGGCTCGTCCAGACGCTCGCGCCGGCCCGCGCGACGCTCGCCTGCGCGCTCTACCACCACGAGCGCTGGGACGGCGGCGGCTATCCGCTCGGGCGGAGCGGCGGAAGGATCCCCCCTGAAGCGCGCCTGCTCGCGGTCGTCGACGCCTTCGACGCGATGACCTTCGGACGGCCGTTCCGTCGGCCGCTCACCGTCGACGCGGCGCTCGCCGAGCTCGACCGCTGCTCCGGCACCCAGTTCGAGCCGGCGATCGTGCGCGCCTTCGTGGACGCTTGGGACGCGGGCGACGTCGACCTGCGCCGCCGCGCGTCTTAGCTACTCCAGAGCCGGTCCAGCGCGCGGGGCTCGATCGCGCCGTCGCCGTCGAGGACGTGCTCGTCGGCGGCGCGGCGGCAGACCCGCGCGACGAAGACGCGGAACCGCGGCTTCGTCCAGTCAGGCGCTTGCCGCGCGCCTTCCGTGTCCCACCAGTCGAGCCTCGGAGCCGTTCGCGACGACGCGCTGGCGTACCGCGGCCGCGTTCGCGCGGCGCATGTGCCGGCCGTGGGATCCCGCCGCGGCCGTCAGGAGCAGGCCGAGCGCGATGACGAAGATCCACCCGGAGAGGAGCGGCCGCCGTGCCCGCCGGCGCAGGAGCACGTAGGCGAGCCGGACGCCGAAGGCCAGGATGAGCGCAGCCGCGAAGACCTGCGGGCTGAGCCCGCTGTAGAGCAAAGCGAGCAGAGCCGCGAGGACGAAGAAGGCGCGCCGCACGAACGCAGAGTGGGACGCAGCGCGCGGCGGTGCAACCCCTCGTCAGAGCGTCGCCCACACCTCGAGCTTCGAGCGCACGCGGCGGATGACCTCGTCCGTGAACTCTGTGGTCCCGGCGTGGCCGCCGAGGTCGGCGGTGCGGACGCCGTCCGCGACCGCCTCGAGGCACGACTCGCGGATCGCACGGCCGGCCTGCTGCGCCTCCTCGTCGCCGTGGGCGAGGAGCGCCGCGCCGGCGAGGATCATCGCCATCGGGTTCGCGACGTCCTTGCCCCGGAGCGACGGCGCGGTTCCGTGCGCGGCCTCCGCCATGACCGCGCTCGGGACGAAGTCGTCGTCGAAGGCGACGAGCAGCGACTCCGAGCCGGCGATCGAGCCGAAGAGGGGGAGGACGAGGTCGGAGAGGATGTCGCCGTCGCGGTTCAGCGCGGGGATGACGAGCGGCGCTCCGCTCGAGGCGACGAGGAGCGCGAAGGTGGCGTCGATGAGCTGCGGCTCGTACTGCACGTCGGGATGGCGCTCGGCGGCCGCGTCCATCTCCTCCTTCAGCATCCCCTCGTAGACGGGGCTGACCGTGTACTTCGGCCCGCCGAAGACCTTCGCGCCCGTGCGCTCCGCGTGCCGGAAGGCGTACTCCGCCACGGCGTGGCAGATCCGGCGCTCGATCCGCTCGGTCCTCAGCGCGACCTCGTCGTCGCCTTCGCCTTCGCGCCACTCGGTCGCGCCGTACGCGTCGCCGACGGCCATGCGCACGATCGAGATCGGCGCGTGCACCCCGCCGAGCGGCACGACCCCGGGAATCCGGCGGCCGGTCCGCACGATCACCTTGCCGCCGATCTCCTCGCGCAGGATGCGGTTCGGCGAGCCGACGTCGTCGCGTCCTTCGGGGGTGATCGTCGCCGCCTTCAGGCCGAAACCGGCCTCGCGGATCGCCGCCGCGGCCTCGTGGACGACGCCGTTCTGTGTCGCGCGCCGGTTCTCGAGCGAGAGGTCGAAGCGGGGGAAGTCGAGCTCGAGGCCGGTCACGTCGCGAGCGAGAACCCGCAGCGCTTCCTCCAGCAGCTCCTGCCCGGTCTCGTCGCCGTCGAGCACGACGATCGTTTGCTGCGTCACGGCTGCGGACACTAGCGCTCACACATGCCGAGGAGGGGTGGCTGGCGGAGGGTGGGTTCGCGCGGACGGTTCCGCTACTTCGACGCGCGCGGAAACCGCATCATCGACCCGGCGAAGCTGGCGCGAATCGAGGCGCTCGTCATTCCGCCGGCCTGGCGCGACGTGTGGATCTCGTCGCGGCCGGGGGCGAATCTCCAGGCGACCGGCATCGACAAAGCCGGCCGGCGCCAGTATCTCTACCACCCCGAGTTCCGGGCGCAGCAGGAGCAGGCGAAGTACGACAAGCTGATCCGGTTCGCGGAGCAGCTACCGGATCTGAGGCAGGCGATGGGCGAGCACATGACCCGGGATCCGCTCGACCAGGATCGGGTGGCCGCGATTGCCGTGCGCCTGATCAACCTCACGTGGTTTCGCGTCGGGTCGGAGCGCTACGTCCGCGAGTCGAACACGTACGGCGTCACGACGTTGACGAAGCGGCACGTGAGCGTGCGTGGAAGGCGGGTCTCGTTTCGCTTTCGCACGAAGCACGGCTTCAAGGTGCGTACGGCGCTCGTCGACATCGAGATCGCGGCCGCCGTGAAGGACTTGCTCCAGGTTCGCGGAGGCAGGCAGCTCTTTCGCTACGCGTGCGACGCCGAGCTCTACAACCTCACCGGTCGCAAGCTCAACGAGTACATCCAGCGCTGCATGGGGGACGAATTCACGGCGAAGGATTTCCGGACGTGGGGCGGCACGCTCGAGGCGGCCATCGCCTTCGCCGAGCTCGGCGACCCTCCCGACACGGCTCTGGGCCAGAAGCGCGCGGTGGCCGCCGTCATGCGCCGCGTGGCCGAGCGGCTCGGAAACACGCCCGCGGTCACCCGCGCCTCGTACGTGAGCCCGGCCGTCGTGGAGCAGTACCTCGACGGCCGCACGATCGACGATTTCCGCCCGCGGCATTTGCGCATCGTCGGCGCACGGGATATCGGCCTCGACGTCGAGGAGCAAGGTCTGCTCAGCCTGCTCAGGTCATGGCGAATTCGCCGCAGCCGCGCTGCCGCGTGATTCCCCGAGGCTTTTTCGTTAAGCTCAAGATGTTTCGGCCCCGCGAAGGAGGAACCATTGGCTCGAAAGACCGTGCTCGTTTGTGACAACTGCGCGAAGGAAGTCGGCGACAACAAGGGAGCGACGTTGCGTCTGACCTATTCGGACGCACGCCGTGGAGCGAAGCAGGCCGACCTCTGTGACGACTGCGCCGGGAACCTGCCCGGCCACGCGGTCGCCCGCCGCGGCCGCAAGCCGAAGGCCGTAGCGGCCTAAGGCGCCGATTCGGCTCTTAGCTGGAGAGGCGGGGAAACCCGCCTCTCTTGTTTTTCGCGCTCCTTACTCGGTTTCGGTGCCAGGCACGTGCCTGGCACCGGGCCTCGCGCGCCCGTCTGAAATGACCGGTCGATGCGGCTCTTTCGCGAAGGCGCAGGCCAGAGGCGTCAGGCGGCAGAACTACGATAGGCCGGTGGGGCTGAAGTTGATCGTCGGGCCTGCGAACGCGGGCAAGGTCGAGCTGCTCCTCGACCGGTACGTGGCCGCGCTCGACCACGATCCGTACCTGATCGTGCCAGGGCGGCCGGACGTCGACCGCGTCGAACGCGAGCTCCTCGCCCGCTGCCACGGCCTCCTGGGCGGGGACATCGGCACCTTCGACGACCTCTTCGCGCGCATCGCCGCCGGCGCCACGACCCGTAGGGCGGTGGCGAGCGACGTCCAGCGGCTCCTCGCGGTGCGCCGGACGATCGCCTCGACCGAGCTCGACGGGCTCGGGCGCTCCGCGCGCTTCGGCGGCTTCGCCGACTCGCTGCTCGGCACGCTCGGCGAGCTCGAGTCGGCCCTCGTCGAGCCGGACGACCTCGGCGGCGACCTCGCGCGGCTCTATGCGGCGTACCGCGCCGAGCTCGATCGGCTCGACCTCTGGGACCGCGACGTCCAGCGCAGGCGCGCCGCGGAGCGGCTCGGGCACGACCTCGACGCCTGGCACGGCGAGCCGGTCTTCGCGTACGGGTTCGAGGATCTGACGGGGGCGCAGTGGACGCTCCTCGAGGCGCTCGCCGGCCGCGCGGAGGTCTGCGTCTCGCTGCCGTACGAACCCGGCCGCGTCGCGTTCGCCTCGCTGCGGCGGACGGCCGAGGACCTCTCGCGCCTCGCCGACGACCGGATCGAGGAGCTGCCCCCCGCCGCCGGGCCGCGCGCGCACGCGCCGGCGCTCGCGTACCTCGAGCGCTCGCTCTTCGAGGGGCCCGGCGCCGATCCGCCCGAGCTCGAGGGGACGATCCGCTTCTTCGAGGGCGCGGGCGTCCGCGGCGTCCTCGAGCTCGTCGGCGAGGAGCTCCTCGAGCTGATCCGCGGCGGCGTCCCGGCCGACCGGGTCGCCGTCGTGTGCCCCGCGCTCGAGCGCTGGCGCGCCCCGCTCGAGACCGCGCTCTCGACCCTCGGCGTCCCGTACGCCGTCGAGGACCGCCCGCGGCTCGGCCAGACGGCGTTCGGCCACGCGCTCCTCTCCGTCCTCCGCTTCGTATGGCTCGACGGGACGCGGAAGGACCTGTTCGCCTTCCTCCGCTCGCCCTTCTCCGGCCTCACCCGGGCTGCGGTCGACTTCGTGGAGGGACGACTGCGCGGCCGCGCGATCGACAACCCCGCCCGCGTGGAGGAGGAGGCCGAGCGGCTGCGCGGCGCCTCGCCGCCCGTGCTGGGCGAGCTGCGCGCTGCCGACTCGCCGCTCGAGGGCACGCGCCGTCTCGTCGAGACGATGCTGCGCGCGGCGTACGGGCTCGAGGCGCCGCCCGTCGGGGAGCAGCCGCGTGACGACCTGCGCGTCTACGACGCCGCGCTCCGTCTGCTCGAGGAGCTCGCGGCGTGCGGCGAGGAGATCGGGCCGGAGATCCTCGTCGGCGCGCTCGAGCGGGCGACGGTGCGCGGCGCGGCGGCGGGCGAGCAGGGCCAGGTCGCCGTGCTCGACCTCATGCGCGCCCGCACGCGCCGGTTCGACGTCGTCTTCGTCCTCGGCCTCGAGGAGGGAATTCTCCCGCGCCGCGGGCGGGGTTCGCCGTTCCTCGACGACGAGCGGCGGCACGCGCTCGGGCGGAGGCTCGAGCGGCCCGACGAGGTGTCGCGCGACCGCTACCTCTTCTACACCGCCTGCACGCGCGCGACGAACCGCCTCTACCTCGTCCGCGAGTTCTGGGACGAGGTCGTCTCGCTCTTCCCGCACGACGACGTCGTCCGCTGGACGCGCCGCCGAGCGCTTTCCGCGCTCACCTGGCCGCTCGAGTCGGCGCCGAGCGAGCGGGAACGGTTGCGGGCCGTGGCCCAGCTGGCCGTGACCGAGCCGGACACGGCCGCGGCGCTCGCCGAGGCGAACGACTGGGGACGGCGCCTGCACCGCGCACGGCTCGCCTTCGACCGGCCGACCGTGCTCCGGAACCCCGCCGTCCGCGCCTGGTTCGGCGCCCGCACGGTCTTCGGTGCGACGGAGCTCGAGCGCTTCGCCGACTGCTCCTCCGCGTGGCTCTTCGAGCGCGTCGTCGACCCGAAGACGATCGACGCGGAGGCCGACGCGATGCTGCGCGGCCAGGTCGCGCACCAGACGCTCTTCCGCTTCTACTCCGGACTCCCGAAGGAGCTCGGGGCCGAGCGCGTGCCGCCGGAGCGGGTCGAGGAGGCGGTCGGCTTCCTGCGCCGCTGCCTCGACGAGGCGCTCCGCGGCGGCGTGCGGCTCGAGCTGACCGAGCTGGAGGCGGCGGAGCTCGAGGAGACCCTCTGGCGCGACCTCGAGCAGTTCGTCCGCGACGAGGCCCGCTCGGAGCTCGCGCTCGTCCCGCGCAAGCTCGAGGTCTCGTTCGGGTCGGAGCGCTCGGCGCCCGAGCTGCAACGCGGGCTCGAGCTCGAGCCCGGCCTGCACCTCTCCGGGAAGATCGACCGGATCGACGTCGACCCGTTCTCGGCGCGCGGGATCGTCCAGGACTACAAGTCGGGCAAGAGCGTCCACTCGGCGCGGGCGATCGACACCGAGCTCCGGCTCCAGGTCCCGCTCTACATGCTCGTGCTCCGCGACCTCGTCGGGATCGAGCCGCTCGGCGGGGTCTACCGCGCGCTCGCCGGCCGGCGGAGCGCGCGCGGGATGCTGCGCGCCGAGGCCGAGGAGGACGTGCCCGGCTTCTCGAAGCGCGACTACCTCGGCGAGGAGGAGTTCTGGGCGCAGATCGAGGCCGCGCGCGAGCGGGCGGCGACCTACTCGCACCGGATCCAGTCCGGCGACGTGCGCCACGACCCCAAGGGCGACCAGTGCCCCACCTGGTGCGACGTCTGGCCCATGTGTCGAGTGCCGCGCGCATGAATCCGGAGCAGCTTGCGGCGGTCGAGGCGGAGGGCGAGGTCTTCGTCTCCGCCGGCGCGGGCACGGGCAAGACATCGGTGCTCGTCGAGCGCTTCGTCCGTGCCGTGTGCGACCGCGGGATCGACGTCGACTCGGTGCTCGTCATCACGTACACGCGCAAGGCGGCGGGCGAGCTGCGGCGGCGGATCCGCGAGGAGCTCGTCGCCCGCGGGCGGCGCGACCTCGCGCGGCAGCTCGACGGCGCCTGGATCTCGACCATCCACGGCTTCTGCGCCCGCCTGCTGCGCGCGCACCCGTTCGCGGTCGGGATCGACCCGCGCTTCCGCGAGCTCGACGAGGCGCAGGGCGCGGTTGTGCGCGGCGAGGCGTTCGAGCGCGCGCTCGAGGAGTTCTGCGCCGGCCGCGACCCGGAGCGGCTGCGGCTCCTCGCGACGTACGGCGCGGACGGCCTCCGGCGGATGCTCACCGCCGTCTACGAGACCCTTCGCTCGGCCGGGCGCGAGCTCGTGCTCGAGCTCGGCGAGCGGCCGAGCCTCGAGGAGCGGCTGGCCGAGCTGGGCGAGGCCGCTCGGTGCCTCGTGGACGACGCGGCGGCGACCGAGCT
Organism: Actinomycetota bacterium; assembly: GCA_005885565.1. Classification (GTDB taxonomy): domain Bacteria; phylum Actinomycetota; class Thermoleophilia; order Gaiellales; family Gaiellaceae; genus AC-50. Next base: position 5,116 of record VAXK01000025.1, on the reverse strand, counting down.
CCAGCGGGCGAACGCGGCGCGGGCGCTTGACCTCGACCGTGCGCCCGAGGGCCTCCTCGACCTGAGCGACCTGCGGGCGAGCGGCGAGCGCGCGGCGACCTACGAGGAGGCGCGGAAGCGCGTCGAGCAGGTCGCGCTCGAGGAGCTCGCCGCACGCGACCGCGACCTGCTCCAGGACCTCCTCGGCCGCTTCGCGGACGAGTACGCCGCCGCGAAGGCGCGGGAGTCGGTGCTCGACTTCGAGGACCTCCAGCTCCTGGCGCGCGACCTCCTCCGCGACGACGCGGCCGTGCGCGAGGCCGAGCAGCTCCGCTTCCGGCTCATCATGGTGGACGAGTTCCAGGACACGAACCGCCTCCAGTGCGAGCTCGTCGACGCGCTCGCCGGTGGGCCCGTCGCGAAAGAGATCTTCTTCGTGGGCGACGAGTTCCAGTCCATCTACGGGTTCCGGCACGCGGACGTGCAGGTCTTCCGCGAGCGGCGGGAGCAGGCGGCGCAGCTCCTCGCGCTGACGCGGAACTACCGCTCACGACCGGAGGTGCTCGCGGCCGTGAACGAGCTCTTCGGCTCCGACTTCGGCGGCGGCTACCAGCCGCTCGCCGCCTCGGCCGAGTTCGCCGACCCGGTCTTCGGGCACCCCGTCGAGCTCCTCGTCACCGACAAGGCGAGCTACCGCGACACCGGCGAGCACTGGCGCCGCGCCGAGGCGCGCCACATCGCCCGCCGCGTGCGCGAGCTCGTGGACGCCGGCGACGCGACGCCCGGCGAGATCGTCCTCCTCTTCGCCGCCGGAACCGACGCCGAGTGGTACGAGGAGGAGCTCCGCGCGGCCGGCCTGCCGACCTACCGCGCGACGGGCAAGGGCTACTTCGGCCAGCAGCAGGTGGTCGACCTGCTCTCCTACCTGCGTCTGCTGCACAACCGCTACGACGACGTGGCGCTCGCGACCGTCCTCGCCTCGCCGTTCGTCGGCGTCTCGAACGACGCGCTCGTGCTCCTCCGCCGGCACGCCGCCCGCCGCCCCTTGTACAGCGCGATCGAGCGCGCCCCGGTGCCGGACATCGATCCCGAGGACGAGCGGCTCCTACGCGCCTTCCGCCAGCGCTACGACCGGCTCGCGGCGGCGTCCGCGCGTCTCTCGCTCGAGCGACTCTGCGAGCAGATCGTCTCCGAGCACGACTACGACCTCGCAGTCCTCGCACGGCCGGACGGCAAGCGGCGCTACGCGAACCTGCGCAAGCTGATGCGGCTCGCGCGCTCGTACGAAGAGCTGCGAGGGCCGGACGTCGAGGGCTTCGTGCGCTTCGTCCGCGAGCAGGAGGCGCTCGGCGCCCGCGAGCTCGAGGCGGTCGCCGAGGAGGAGGACGCGGAGGCCGTCCGCCTGCTCACGATCCACGCCGCCAAGGGGCTCGAGTTCAAGGTCGTCGTCGTGGCCGACGCGGGCCGCGAGCAGGGCCCGCCCCCGCCCGACGAGATCCTCGCGCTCTCCGACGGCCGCTTCGGGTTCCGCGTCGTCCACCCGACGACCGGCGTCCGCAAGCCGGTCTTCGACTACGAGGCCGTCCGCGAGGCGGAGAAGGAGGAGGAGCGGGCCGAGCGGCTGCGCCTCTACTACGTCGCCATGACCCGCGCGAAGGAGCGGCTGATCGTCTCCGGTGCGGTCGACCCCGCCGGGGCAGGCGAGCGCGAGACGCCGATCGGCTGGGTGCTCCGGCGGCTCGAGGCCGAGGAGGAGGTCGTGCGGGCCGGCGAGGAGCCGGTCGAGCTCGAGCGGGGCGAGGCGCGGCTCCTCGTCCGCGTCGACCGCTTCCGGCCGGCGCCGGCGGAGGCGTTGGTGGCCGCGGACGAGGACGGGCAGCTCGCGCTCTTCGCCGAGCTCCCGACGGAGCCGGCCCCGCGCGGGATCGAGCTGCCGCCGCTCCAGCCGGTGCCGGCACCGCCGCTCCACCGCGTCCGGCGCCTGTCGTTCACGTCGATCGCGCTCTTCGAGCGGTGCTCGTACCGCTTCTACGCCGAGCGGATCGCCGGGCTGCGCGCGCGCCGGCCGACAGGTGGGGCGGGGGAGGGCGGCCTCCTCGCGACGGAGGTCGGCGACGCCGTCCACCGGCTGCTGGAGGCGGTCGACCTGGCGGCGCCGGTCGCGCCCGACCTCGCGGAGGTGCGCGCCTGGTATCCGAGGGTGACGGACGAGGAGCTCGAGCTGATCCGGACCTTCGTCTCGTCCTACTGCGAGTCGGACCTCGCTCGGCGTGTCGCGGCGCTTCCGAACGCGCAGAAGGAGCGGGGCTTCGCGTTCGAGCACGACGGCGTCCTCCTGCACGGGCGGCTCGACGTCCTGCACCTGGACGGGCCGCGCGCGCTCGTCGTCGACTACAAGACGAACTCGCTCGCCGAGGGCACGCCCGAGGAGATCGTCGAGGCCGACTACCGGCTCCAGCGGCTCGTCTACGCCCTCGCCTGCTTCCGCGTCGGAGCGGAGGAAGTCGAGGTCGTCTACCACTTCCTCGAGCGGCCGGACGCGGTCGTCGCGACGACGTTCGGGCGCGAGGAGCTGCCCGCGCTCGAGGCGGAGCTCTCGGAGGCGATCGCGGCGATCCAGGCCGGGCGGTTCACGCCGAGCCCGGACGAGTTCACGTGCGCGGGCTGCCCGGTGCTCGACGTCGTCTGCGCCGGCCCGCGGCTGCCGAACGCGCCGCCGCCTCGTGCGCCGGCGCTCAGCGCCGCGGGCTGACGTGCGCGCGATCGCGATCGAGCGGCACGGCGGGCCGGAGGTGCTCGAGCTTCGGGACGTCCCGGGGCCGGAGCCGGGTGCGGGCGAGCTCCTCGTCGACACGGCCGCGATCGGCGTCAACTACCGCGACGTCTACGAGCGGACGATCCCCGGCTACGCCGGGCCGCTGCCGCGGGTCGTCGGCGTCGAGGGCGCCGGGACGGTGCGTGCGGTCGGCGCGGAGGTGGAGGACGTTCGGCCGGGCGACCGCGTCGCCTGGGTGCAAGCGCCGGGGAGCTACGCCGAGCAGGTGGTCGTCGCGGCCGAGAACGCCGTGCCCGTTCCCGACGGAGTGAGCGACGAGCAGGCGGCCGCCGTGCTCCTTCAGGGGATCACCGCGCAGTACCCCTCCTCGTCGACGTATCCCGTGGCCGAGGGAGACCGGGTGGTCGTACACGCGGCCGCGGGCGGGGTCGGGCTCCTGCTGACGCAGCTCGTACGGCTCCGGGGCGGGGGCGTGCTCGCCACGACGTCGAGCGACGAGAAGGCCGAGCTGGCGCGCGGGGCCGGCGCCGAGGAGGTCGTCGGCTACGACGAGTTCCGCGAACGAGCCTCGGCCTTCGGCGTGGATGCGGTGTACGACGGCGTCGGCGCGGCGACCTTCGACGCCGGCTTGGAGGCACTGCGTCCCCGCGGCACGATGGTGCTCTACGGCGCCGCGAGCGGCCGGCCGTCGCCGGTCGAGCCGGGGCGTCTCGCCGCTCGCTCGCTCTTCCTCACGCGGCCGTCACTCCACCATTACACGGCCACGAGAGCCGAGCTCCTGGAACGGGCACAGGCCGTGCTCGAGCTCGTCGCGGCGGGCAAGCTCGACGTGAGGATCGGCGCGCGTTACCCGCTCGAGGAGGCACGACGCGCGCACGAGGACCTCGAGTCGCGCCGCACGACCGGGAAGCTCCTGCTGCTGCCGCGCTAGACCTCGACGGTGGTGACGCTGCAGTTCTCGACCGCCGCCCAGACGACCGCCTCGACCGGCTCGCGCGTGCGGTGCCGGCGTCAGGACGTGCGGGTCCTCCGCACGTCCGTCTGAAACGACCGGTCGACAGAAGCCTTTTCACCAATCCCACCTGGGCAGTTGGCGTAGCGTCCCGGCCGTGGCTCGGAGCTACGTCCACGAGGCGCGCAAGCGCGTCGGCCCGCGGCGGCCGCGCATCCGGCCGATCATCGAGCGGCTCGCGGCGGCGCACCCCGACGCCAGGATCGCGCTCGAGCAGCAGAACCCGCTCGAGCTCCTCGTCGCCGTGATGCTCTCGGCGCAGACGACCGACGTGAACGTCAACCAGGTCACGCAGGCGCTCTTCCGCAAGTACCGGCGGCCCGAGGACTACCTCGCCGTCCCGCCCGAGGAGCTCGAGCGGGACATCTACCGCACGGGCTTCTTCCGCCAGAAGGCGAAGGCGATCCGCGGGACGATGCGGATGCTCGTCGAGGAGTACGACGGCGAGGTGCCGCGGCGCATCGAGGATCTCGTCCGCCTTCCCGGCGTGGCACGGAAGACGGCGAACGTCGTCGCCGCGGAGCTCGGCAACCCGCAGGGCATCGTCGTCGACACGCACGTGCGGCGGCTGTCCCAGCGCCTCGGCCTGACGAGGCACGACGACCCGGTGAAGATCGAGCGCGACCTCCAGAAGCTCGTCCCGCGCGACGAGTGGGGCCGCTTCCCGCACCTCCTGATCTGGCACGGCCGGCGGGTCTGCATCGCGCGCCGGCCCCTCTGCGAGGAGTGCGTCCTCACGGACCTGTGCCCTGCGAGCCGCGTCTAGCGGCAACCGGCGCAGACGCCGACGATCTCGACGTGGTGGCTCGTCGGGACGAAGTCTTCCCGCGCCGCCGCGGCCTCCAGCCACGGCTCGATGCCGCACTCGCCGAGCTCCACCACGCGGTGGCACTCGGAGCAGACGAGGTGGTGGTGATGCGCGTCGCTGCAGAGCCGATAGCACGTCTCGCCGGGGCTGTGGGCAAGCGTGTCGACGACGCCGTGCTCGACGAGGCTGCCGAGCGTCCGGTAGACGGTCGCGAGGCCGATCTTCTCGCCGGCGTCGCGTAGCCGGCGGTAGAGATCCTGCGCGGTGAGGTCGTGCGGCTCGCGCGCGAGCTCCTCGAGCACGCGCAGGCGCTGCCGCGTGACGCGCAGGCCCGTGCTCGCGATGCGGTCGCCGAGCCCCGGCGCCGTTTGACGCGTCTCGCTCACCCCGCCTATCCTAGCTTTAGATGCGATCGAGAATCATTCTCGCCTAGATGCTCGCGCCCTTCCACTACGCCTTCGTCCAGCGCGGCGTCCTCGAGGCGCTCCTGCTCTCGATCCCGGCCGGGATCCTCGGGACCTGGATCGTCCTCCGCGGCCTC
>VAXK01000337.1 GCA_005885565.1 Actinomycetota bacterium | reverse complement strand
CACCGCTGAACCGGCCGAATCGCTCCTTCGCGCGCTGCTCACGCGAGTTGTGCAGGCTCTCGTAGCGCCGCATCGACGACGCGCCGGCCGTTCCCCGCTCCAACGGCGTCGCCACACCGGACGCAGCGCTGGCCTCATTAACATGCTTGTCCGCGCTGCACGCGGCGCAGGTTGCCGTTCGGGCGGCGCGATCCCAGATCGCCTCTGTGCCCGGCGCGAGCTCGCTGCCGCACTCGGAGCAGACGGCGGCGTAACGCAGGCGGATGATTCGCGGTTCGCGCACAACCTCTTATCGAGCGGCGATCGCAGCCGTCGCGCGCGTCGTGCCGCCGTACCCGTCGAAGACCGCCACGGCCAATCGGTGTAGCCCTCGGCGGCGGATGCGGACCGAGACATGGTCGGCTCGGAGCGATACGTCAACGGGTCGCCGTCTCGATCGGTCGCGCGCAACGCATACGAGATGCGCGCGCCGACCCGCGCGCGGCGCGGCCCGGTGAGACGAACCACGGGCGGCGTGTCCGGAACGACGAACGGCGCCGAGTAGACAGGATTCGACTGGCCCCACTCGTCCGTTGCGACGGCGGCATACCGATACGTCCGGTGGCCGGCCGGCTCGGGCTCGGAGCACGGCGCCGACGGGGCGGCGCGACACACCTGGACGCCGTCGCCGAGCGCGAACGGGTCGGGGCCTTCGTGCCGGTAGACAGCGATCTCGCGGATGCGCGGGTCCGGCTCGGGCGGCATCCCGACCTGCACCACGCGGCCTGCGATCGTCGGCGTCAGCGCAGCGGGCGGCGCCGGGCGCGTCAGGTCGGCGATCGCGTTCCGCATGAACTGCTGGAGGCGGGGATCGGGCGGCGCCGTGTGGCCCTCCTCCTCGGTGGCGAACGTGTCGAGGCCCCAGGCGAACTGGAGCGAGCCGGAGGCGAAGACGCGCGCGCCCGAGGGAGCGACGTACTTCACCGCCGAGGCGTCGCCCGAGGGCCCGCCGTAGTGGAAGAGCACCTGGAGCGTGGGCTGCGCGCAGCCGGCGGGCGGGTCCGCCGGCACGGTGTCCCATTCCCGGCCGACGGTGTCCGGCATCACGCTCGAGGCATCGAAGCCCGTGCCCGAGAACCAGGCGTCGGCGAGCGCGGCCGGGTTCACGCGGTAGTCGAGGTTCTCGTCGGTCGGATGGCGGAAGCCGCCCTGGTGCTGGACGCCCTCGAGCTGGCACTCCGGCCGGCCGAGGTCGCGGAAGAGGATCGTCTTGAGCGCCGGGTCCGGGTTCGGGTCGGCGTTCGACTTGTAGCCGACCATCGTCCGCGTCCCGTCCTCGTAGCGCACCTGCCAGTAGCCGTTGTTCGCGCCCATGAAGGCGAGGTTCGTGCCCCGGTCGCGGGCCGCGTCGAAGCCGTCGCGCATCTCCTTCGTCCAGTACTCGTCGTGCCCGGAGGTCATGACGAGGCGGTGGTTCAGGAGGCTGCCGGGATCGAGGTGCGTGTCCACGTCGGTCTGGTACGAGAGGTCGTAGCCCTCGCGCTCGAGGAAGCGGACGAGCGGCACCTCCCAGACGATCGGCCACTGGCCCTTCGGCGCGACGGGGCGGTCGAACGAGACGCGGTTCGCGGGGCCGCCGGTCGAGTTCACGTCGTAGAGGCTCTTCCCGCCCCAGTTGTTGTAGGCCTGCCACGTGTTCACCGGGACCTGGACGAGGATCGCCGAGCGGCCGGCGGCGGGTCCGCGGACGACGAAGAAGACGGTCGAGGCCTGGCCGCGGTAGGGGCCGCTCGTCAGGAGGAGGTTCGCGACGTAGTAGCCGCTGACCGCGTCGGGAGGGAGCTGGAGCTCGTCCGTCACGGGCCAACCTGCGACGGTCTCGCCGTTCCCGTCCGGGCCGGGGTCCGGCCGCGGCGTCCCGGTCTCGTCGCTGGAGCAGCCGGGGACGCAGCCGACGAGCCGGCCGCCCGCGCCGCCGTACCAGCCGACGCGGTAGACCTCGACGCGGTAGTGCGCGGCCGGCGACGTCGAGACGTGGAGCTGGAGCGTCTCGGCCGGCAGGAGGCTCGCCTGCGACATGTAGCCCTCGATGCTGGGAGGCGGCGCCTGCGTGGCGTACCAGGCGGTCGTGCCAGGGACCGCGTTCTCCGCCTGGATGGGGTTCGTCGCAGAGGCGGAACTCGGTGCCGCGAGGAGGAGCGCGACCAGCGCGAGCTTGCGCACCGGCGGGAGGATAGGCTGCCCAGGTTGACAAAACGTTAAGGCTGATCACGGCAGACGTGGCCGTGGCGCCCAGTCGGGGTCTGACCCCGGACGCGGCCGGAACGGTCGGCGATTTCGTGTCGAAATTCGGGCGTCGTGGAACAGGAGCGTTCTAGCTGGGCCCAACAGCGTCGGATCCGGCCACGGCCGTAGCAGCTACGGCTGGGGTCAGACTCCGATAGGGGAGCGTCAGACGCGCACTTGACGTCCCGAGCGGACGTGGCCGTTAAGGTTGCCGCGATGGCCGCGAGGATGGCGATCGCGCTTTTCGCCATGCTCCTCGTCGTGGGCGCGACCGGCGGCGCGCGCGGAGCGGCTCCCCGCGCCAACGACGGCGACTGGCTCTCCTACGGGCACGACGGTCGGCTCGACAACGCCGTCGTCTCGCCGACGCTGCGCGCCTCGCCGACGCTGCGCGCCTC
>VAXK01000024.1 GCA_005885565.1 Actinomycetota bacterium | reverse complement strand
AGCTCGGCATCCTGAGCGCCGCCCTGGGCGCGTCGACGCTCACCTGGGTGCTCTTCCGCGCGCTCGCGCTCCTTCCGCGCCGCCTGCATCTGCGCGGCCTGCTCGGCACCGCCGAGCCGCTCACCGATCTCTACCTCGACGTCGATCCCGAGCGCGACCACGTGCGCGGCCCGGCCGAGGCGCCCGTCACCGTGGTCGAGTACGGCGACTTCGAATGCCCCTACTGCGGCCAGGCCGAGCCGGTCGTGCGCGAGCTGCTGCGCGACTTCGCCGACGTCCGCTACGTCTGGCGGCACCTGCCGCTGAACGACGTCCATCCCCGGGCCCAGCTCGCCGCCGAAGCGTCGGAGGCGGCCGCCGAGCAAGGCGCGTTCTGGGAGATGCACGACCTCCTGCTCGACCACCAGGACGCGCTGCGCCCGAGCGACCTGATCGGCTACGCCGAGCAGCTGGGGCTCGACGTCGAACGCTTCACGGACGACCTGCGCGGGCACGTCGGCGCCGCGCGGGTCGCCGACGACGTGGACAGCGCCGACCTGAGCGGCGTCTCCGGCACCCCGACCTTCTTCGTCAACGGCCGCCGCCACTACGGCGCCTACGACATCGCCACGCTCTCCGCAGCCGTGCGCGCAGCGGGCGCACGGGCGGTCCTCGCGACGGGCTAACCGACCGGCTCGGGTATGCGAGCGTCCGCCCGGCCGTGGTACGCGCGCCGGTTCGGGAAGCGGATGGAGACGTCGCTGCCGCCGCCGCGTGCGTTCAAGGCTGTTGCGGATCCTCCGTGGGCCTGCGCCACGGCGGCGACGATGGCGAGCCCGAGGCCTGTTCCGCCGCTGCCTCTGTGCTGGTCGGCGCGGCTGAAGCGCTCGAAGGCGTGGGGGGCGAAGTCGGCTGGGAATCCAGGGCCCTCGTCGGCTACGTGGAATTCCAGCCAGTCGCCGTCTTGCGCGGCGGAGACGTGGATCGTTCCGGCTCCGTGCCGGAGAGCGTTGTCGATCAGGTTGCCGAGGGCTTGCTCGATACGGAGTCGGTCGACGCGGGCCCGACCGCCGCTGCCGTCGCTCTCGATCGTTCGTCCGGCGTCTCCGGCGCGGCGTTCGAAGCGCACTGCCACTCCGTCGAGGAGCTCGTCCAAGTCGATCTCGTCCCGCCGGATCGGGAGGGTTCCCTTGTCCAGTCGGGCGAGAAGCAGGAGGTCCTCGGCGAGCTGCGAGAGGCGGTCGCTTTCATGGCCGACGGAGCGCAAGGCCGCTTCCAGCTCGTCTCTCTCTCGTGGACTCTCGAGGGCGAGCTCGACCTCCGTCCGCAGGTGGGCGAGTGGTGTTCTCAGCTCGTGGCTGGCGTCGGCGACGAAGCTCCGCTCTCGCTCCAGCGCCGTCTCCAGCCGGCCGAGCATCTGGTTGAGCGTCTCGCCCAGCCGCGCGATCTCGTCCCGGGAGGCCGCGATGGGGAGACGCTCGGAGAGCCGGTTGGCGGAGATCGCCGCGGCGCGTGCGCGCATTCGCTCGACCGGACGCAGCGCGGCGGCCGCCAGCAGGTAGCCGATCAGCGAAGCGAGGAGCAACGCGGTGGGTCCCCCGACGAGCAGCTCGGTGCGGAGCGTCGCGAGGGCGTCGTCGCGGGCCTCGAGCGGCGTGCCGACGACCACGACGAGACGCCGGCCCTGGGCGGAGACCGGTATCGCGAGCAGACGGACGCTCTCCGCCGCCCGTCGCGTCCGGCCGACGACGAGCGGAGCGTGTCGTGCCCGTCTGAGCTGTTCGGGCGTCAGCAACGGCCTCCGGCCGAGCGTCGGCGTCTGGTCGAAGATCCGGCCGCGGGCGTCGAGCACCTGTGCGAAGCCCGTGTTCCCTGCATTGAGCCGTGCGTCGCGCAATCCGGTGTCGGCTTGTTGCACGAGCGCGGAGACGTCGCCGGCGCGTGCCCGCAGGCCCTGCGCGAGCGTGCGGTCGAGCGATGCGGCAAGGTGGTGGTAGAGGAGGAAGCCGGCGGCGGCGAGCACGACGGCCATCGCGAGCGCGAAGGTGGCCGTGAGCCGGAGCCGGATCGGGACTCGGTTCAACCGCCGTCCTTGCGCAGCCGGTAACCGGCGCCGTGCACGGTCTCGATCGAGCGCCGGCCGAAGGGACGGTCGATCTTCTCGCGCAGGTAGCGGATGTAGACGGTGATCACGTTCGAGCGGTTGTCGTAGCCGATGTCCCAGCCGTGCTCGAGCAGCTCGAAGCGCGAGAGCACCTGGCCCGGTCTGCGCATGAACAGCTCGAGCAGCGCGTATTCCTTGGTCGACAGCTGGAGCTCCGTCCTGCCGCGCCAGACTTGCTGCGTGGCCGGGTCGAGGCGGAGGTCGCCGACCTCGAGCACGGTCGGCCGTTCGGCGGCCCCGCGGCGTACGAGTGCGCGAAGCCGGGCGCGCAGCTCCGCGAGCGAGAACGGCTTGGTCAGGTAGTCGTCGGCGCCGGCGTCGAGGCCCGCGACCCGGTCGGCGACCGAGTCGCGGGCGGTCAGCATCAACACCGGCACCCAGACGCCGCCTTCGCGCAGCGCTGCGCAGGTCGCGAAGCCGTCCCGGCCGGGGAGCATCACGTCGAGGACGATGACGTCGTAGGCGTGCGCTCGCGCCATCCAGAGCGCGTCCTCCCCGTCCGGCGCGACGTCGGTCGCGTTGCCATTCTCGGTCAAGCCGCGGCGAACGAGCGCCGCCATCTTGGGATCGTCCTCCACCAGCAGCACCTTCATGGCAGCACTGTGCCTGGAGCGATGTGAGAAAAACGTGAATGGATGGGCTGCGGCACAGGTGCGGCGCGTCTCACATCTGTTTCACCTCGGCCTCCTACCGTGGCTTGCGCATGTCCGACGTGAACACGACTCGAAGGAGGAACGACATGCGCGAACGACTCACCAAGATCGCCGCCGCGGTGACCGCGCTGGCTGCGCTCGCCGTCGGCGGCGCGACGCTCGCCTCGGCGGGCTCGAAGGCGAATCCACCGGCCCGGCCGGCGGCGTCGCAGAGCCAGCAGGAAGCAGCATCGTCGGTCGACGGCGACAACGTCCAGCAGGGCGACCAGTCGGCACCCGACAACACCGGCCAGGTGTCCGAGACCGCCGGCGAGCAGGCCGGCTCCGAGAGCGAGCAGGCCGCGGAGTCCGGCCCCAGCGACGGCCCCGGCGGCTACGCGGACACGAACGCGAACGCCGACACGCAGCAGCAGGGCGAGCACTAGCTCGTCGTTGCTGCGGCGTCAGCGGAGCCGTGCTCCGAGGCCCCTGCCGGGGCCTCGGAGCTTCACGTGTCGGTGATGTGCTCGCGCCAAGACCACCGCGGCTCGTAGCCGAGCAGCCTCCGCGCCTTCCGGATCGAGAGCAGCGTGTCGAAGTCGCCCGCGGTCGGCCGGTAGGGCACCGACGGGTACAGCTCGGCCATCAGCTCCCGGCTCGGGCGGTTCATGACGGTGTCTGCAGCGGCGACGATGAAGTGCTCCGCGCCGACGTCGGCTTCGAGCGCGAGCCGGCAGCTCTGGGCGACGTCGCGGGCGTCGACGTAGCCCCAGAGGTTCCAGCGACGCGCGCTCGGATCGTCCCAGTAGGCCGGGAAGCGCGCGTACTCCTCGGGTTCCATGATGTTCGAGAAGCGGAGCGCGACGTACGGCGTCCGGGTCCACCGATGCAGCTGCCGGCCGAGCTCCTCCGAGAGCAGCTTCGCGAGCGCGTAGCTCGATTCTGGATAGGCAGGGTGCTCCTCGTCGATCGGCGCGTAGGCGGGCTGCTCGCGCTCGAAGGGCAGGCCGAGGATCGTCTCGCTCGACGCCCAGACGACGCGACCTACGCCGAGCAGCCGCGCCGCCTCGAAGACGTTGAACGTGCTGAGCATGTTCGTCCGGAAGGTCGTCTCCTCGGTGCGGATTCGAGGCGCAGGGATCGCGGCAAGGTGAACGACGGCGTCCGCGCCTGCCAGGCACTCGACGGTCTGGCCGAAGTCCGTCAGGTCGGCGAGCAGAAGCGTCGCAGATGATTCGGCGGGCGGGACGACGTCGACCGCAAGCACCTCGTGCTCGTCCCCGAGCAGATCGCGGACGACCGCCCGTCCGGCCTTTCCGCTCGCGCCGGTGACGACGACCTTCGACAGGGCGCGAAGCTTACGACCACCGCGTCGCTACGAGAGTGTGGGCCCAGGCCGAGCCGACCTGACGTCGGCTCGGGCTGGGCCTGCTGTCGACCCGGTGTGCGCTTAGCCGGTGACGCTGACGAGCTCCGCGAACTCCGGTGGGCCGGTGAGGGCTTGCTCTCGTGCGATGCCGATGCCGGGCGCGTACACCTTCTGGTCGTATGCGCCCGGTTCGAGGCGCGTCGCCTCGAGCGAGGTCAGCACGTTCTTGAGCGTTCCGTACGGAACGGTCGTCGAGCCGCCGCGATCGACGATCCAGGCAGTGTCCTCGGCCTGCCCGGTCAGGAATTCCTGTCGATAGGCGTCGGGGATCTGCGGGTTCGCTTCCATCACGATTCCGGGCTCGGCGTCGTGGACGCCGGCTTCCCATGAGCCAGACGTGTCGACCTTGCCGTTCGGGAGGTAGTGCGCGGTGTCCTCGCCCAGGTACCAGACGTTGCCCTGCTTGTCCTGGGCATACCAGTCGGACGTCTTCTCGAGCAGAGCTCCGTCGTGAGTAGCGACGTCGGTGACGACGCGGGCGGTAATGCCCTCGGCGACCGTCTTGGTCTGGTCGGTGACCGTCACCCGATCCTCTTGGGTCTGCCCGTCCTTGACACCCCTGTAGGTCAACGTCCGACCGACCGGCAGCGGGAAGTAGGGGTTGTCGATCGTCGTCGTGAAGCTCGCGGGATCGAGCACGGGCTCGTACGGGGAACCGCTTCCCGACCCTGCGCTCGACGCCCACGGCGCCCAGACCGCGATCGTCGCTGCGATCGCGACGACCGCCAGTACGGCGGAGAGCTTCTTCATCGTCAGTCTCCTTTCGCTCGGACCGGCCGATGATGGCCGGCCGCGATGAACGCGCGATGAAAGGGCGACGGTTCGACGTTCCGCCGGTTCATCGTGCATTCATCTTCCGGATCTAGCGTGCCCCGCCGTGCGTCCCGCGGCGGCAGACGGGGGTCGGCCGGTGCTAACGGGCCGACGAGAACGTGCGATCTCCCTGCTCAGAGGGTTGAACCCTCTTCTGCCTCCGATCCTTCTCGCAGCCTATCCAGTCCTTTCGCTGTTCCAGCACAACCAGGCCGAAGTCGATCTGAAGGTGCTCTGGAGGTCGCTCGCTCCGGCGGCGGCAAGCGGCGCGGCGCTCTTCGTCCTGTTGATGCTCCTGCTCAAGCGGGGCTCCAAGGCCGGCGTGCTGGCGTCCCTGGTCGTCGTTGCCTTCTTCTACTACGGGAGGTTCCACGGCAGGGGCTCCGGATGGGGTCTGACCGATAAGGAGCTGTTTCCGGTCTGGACGGCGCTCTTCGTTCTCGGCGCCTTCGCGGTCCTCCGAACGAAGAGCGACCTGGTCAATCTCAACCGAGTCCTGAGCGCCGTCGCCGCAGCGGTCCTCCTGGTGCCGGTCTCGAAGATCGTGATCTACCGAATCGACCATCCGCCGGTGCGGATCTCGGACCCCCGGCTTTGGCCGACCGGTCTTCGGGAACCGCGGCGCGCGAGCGATGTCCGGCGGCCCGACATCTACTTCATCATTCCCGACGACTACGCGCGCCCGGACATCCTGAAGCGCTACTTCCACTACGACGACTCGGGCTTCGTCCGTCAGCTCGAGCAGCGCGGCTTCGTCGTCGCCGACCAGGCTCGGAGCCCCTATTCGAAGAGCGAGTTCAACATGGCGTCGACGCTGAACCTGGACTATCTCAGTCGTCTTCCGAAGATCCTGGGCAAGAGCTCGCAGGATGTTCTTCTCGTCCGGAAGATGATCGAGGACAGCCGCGCGTCGCGTCTGCTGGAGAAGCTCGGATACCGGTACTTCCATCTCGACTCCGACAACATCACCTTTGCGGCCGACAATCCCCACATATCGACCCTCGCGGCGCCCGACAACCTGACGTATCTCTGGTTGCGGGAGAGTGTCCTCCGCCTGGTCGGCGGAAGGTACGGGTTCGACGAGGGCGCGACGAACGAGCGCTTCCGGCGCAGCGTCCGCTCGGCGTTCGCTCAGCTCGGCGCGTTGGCCGGCGAACGCGGCCCGAAGTTCGTCCTCTTCCATACGTTGATGCCGCACGATCCGTACATCTTCGGAGCGCGCGGCCAGAGCGTGACCTTTCCCGATCGATCCGACACGGGGCACAGCACGAGGAGGGGCATGCGGTACTACGTCAGGCAGCTCCGGTTCGTCAATCGCAAGCTCTTGGAAGCGACGGACGCGATCTTGGCTCACTCGAGAACACCGCCGATCATCGTCATCCAGTCCGACGAAGGCTTCGAGGCACTGCCCGAAGACTGGGGCGAGACCGCGGTGCGGGACATGCGCGTGAAAGGACTGAGCGCTTTCCATCTCCCCGGCGCGCCGAAGGCTCGCCTACCTCAGAAGCTCAACACCGTGAACTCGTTCCGCTTTCTGTTCAACCGGTACTTCGGCACTCACTACGCGCTGTTGAAGAGCGCGAGCTACCCCGAGCTCGACCTGCCGTATCAGTTCCGGGCGATGCACGTCAGATGACGCCGTTCAGGCGGCGTTCAGGCACCCGCGCGGAGCATGTCCGAGATGCGCGCGAGACCTCTGCTCTTGATCGCCTCGAGCACGCTGAGCGCCGCCTTCGTGCTCACCGGCTGCGGCGGCAAGAAGACGGCGACGCCGGCGACGTCCGCCTCGCCCACGACCTCCGCCGCGACGAGCACCGCCGCGACCGGCACGACGACTCCCTCCGCGAGTGCGCTCCAGGCCGAGGCGAACGCCGCGGCGACGGGTGACATCCCCGACAACCAGGTGTTCATTCGTTTCCGGGACGCGCACGCCGCGTACTCGATGAAGTACCCGGAGGGATGGGCGCAGCAGGGGACGGGCGCGCGCGTGACCTTCCGCGACAAGAACAACGTCGTCCGCGTGCTCGTCACGCGTAGCGCGCCGCCGAGCGCGACGAGCATCCGGGCGGATCTCGGCAGACTGCGCGGCGCGCGCGTCCGCAGCGGCCCGCAGCCGCTGACGATCGCCGGCGCGCGTGCGTTCAAGGTCGTCTACACGACCGCGAGCGCGCCGAACCCGGTCACGGGAAAGCGGGTCACGCTTCAAGTCGACCGCTATTACCTCTCGCATGCAGGCAAGGAGGCGATCGTCGATCTCGGTACGCCGGTCGGTGTCGACAACGTCGATGCCTATCGGCTGATGATCGAGAG
>VAXK01000206.1:20343-26553 GCA_005885565.1 Actinomycetota bacterium | reverse complement strand
CGCGGGAGGACGCGGAGGTGGTACTCGGCGACGCGCAGCGCCACCGGCTCCGAGCCGGGAACCCGGTGACGCACGACGACACGCAGCAGGTGCCGGCCGGCCGGGAGCGGGCGCAGCACCAGCGAGTTCGCGCCCATGTTCAGCGAGCCGAGGTCGCCCGGGAAGTAGATCCGGCAGATCAGCGGGCCGTTGTTGCGGTAGAAGACCCAGAACCGCTTGGGGTCGCGGACGGCGCGGCCGTCGAGCGAGACGGCGATCGTGTACGCGCTCGCGAGCTCCCTCGCCTCGGAGCTGAGCGGCGAGGCAGTCACGGCGGTGTCGAGGACGAGCTGCGTGCGCGGGACGGTCAGGCGGTACACCTTCCTCAGCGTCTTCCCCGGCTCGCTCGTCTGCTCCATGTCGTGCGGGAGGAGCCGGAACGCGGCGGCGTCGATGTACTCCGGAAGCTGGCCGAGGCTGTACGTGACGACCGCACTCGCGAGGTTCGCCGGGTTCGTGTCCATGTCGGTCTTGGCGCGCGGCGAGCGGAAGAAGCTCTCCGGCAGGAACGACCCGACAGGCGGATCGGTGCGAACGACGGCACGCGAGCCGCACCCAGCGAGGACGGCGACCAGAGCTACGGCCGCGGCGAAGCGCACATTTGGAGGTTACCGATTGTCTAGCCCGGCCAGCTCTCCACGGGATAGGCGGACTCGGGCACGACCACGTCGTTCGCGAACTTGTCGTGCCAGGTCTGCTTCTCCTTGTCCCACAGCATCCAGAGGTAGCCGAGGAGGCACGGGATCGCCGAGACGTAACGGCCGATCCAGCGGACGAACGCGCGGCCGTAGCCGATCGAGCCGCCCGTCCGGAAGTCGATGACGCGGATGCCCATCGCCTTCTTCCCCACCGTCTGGCCCGAGGGGCTGCCCTCGAGGTACGTCAGGTAGGCGATGGTGATCAGAAGCTGGACGGCGTAGCCGAGGGGCCGGCTGATCGCGTAGAAGATACCCCCTACGACGCCGAGCAGGATGCCGTCGATGATCGCGGCGACGAGCCGGCGGCCGAAGCTCGCGCGCGGGCCCGAAGGTCCGGTGCCCGCGGGCGGCTGATACGCCGGCTGCTGATACGAGGGTTCGGTCATGGTCTCTCCCTGGGGGTCAGAGGAACGAGAACCGGTGCAGCTCGAAGAGCCAGCTCGCCGCGAGGACGGTCGGGACGACCGCTCTCGGCAGCGCGAGCCGCGCCGGGCGCAGCACGAGCAGGGCGACGGCGACGAGGACGAGCAGGACGCCGAGCGGGTTCGCCGCGAGCGCGTCGCCGAGGTGGAAGTGGACGGTCTCCTCGACGCTCGTCGAGAGGCCGCAGAGCGGACACGGCAGGCCCGTCAGCGCGCGGAGCGGGCAGTGGAAGCTCGGGTGACCGGGGAGCGCCGGGAGCGTCAGCCCCGCTGCCAGCATCGCCCCTCCGGCGAGCCGCAGCTCGCCGGGGTCGAGGAGCACCGCAGCCCGCCCTCGCACGGAGCGAGCCTAACCGCCGCGGAAGTCGGAGGGAAGCTCAGGCCCGGGGCAGCTTCGCAACGGCGAGCTTCTCCAGGAACGCCTCGCTCCCGAGGGTCTCGGGCGCGCCGACCACCTTCGGCCGCAGGGCGCCGGCGAGGTCGACGGCGAGGCGGTAGCGCGCCTCCGTGGTCAGCTCGTAGCGACGGGCGAGGAAGCTGCGGACTGTGGCGAGCTCGTCCGCCGTCACACCCGTTACGTCCCAGGCGTTCGTCGACGGCACCGGCTGCGGCGCGCGCAGCTCTCGGAGCGACGGCTGCTCGGTGCGCTCGCGTACGACGAGCGTGCCCGCCGCTACGTCGCCGAGACGCTGGTTCTGTCGTGTGACGAGAATGGTGACGATGCCGACGAGGTACATCCCGGGCAGGATGTCGACGAGGCGGAGCACGTTGCGGATCGCGCTCGTGAAGAAGTTGACTGGGCTGCCGTCGATCCGCACCACCCGCAGGCCGTTCATGCGCTTGCCGGGCGTGCGGCCGGCGGCGAAGACCTCGAAGAGGACGTCGTACGCCGCGAAGACGAGGAAGCCCGCGACGAGGACGAGCGCGTACCCGAAGCCGCTGCCGAAGGCCTGCACCGCCGCCCCGAGCCCGGTGACGCCGACGAGGAGCACGATCTGGAGCAGGAGGTCGAGGAGCGCCGAGACGAACCGCGAGCCCACCCCCGCGAGCGTCAGCTCGAGGTCGACTCCCTCCGGCGTCGCGATGGTGATGCGATCGTCGAGCTCCACGCCATGAACGTAGAGGGTTTCGTCCGCGACCGCGAGGCCTCGTGGCGAGAGCTCGACGAGCTCGTCGCCCGCTCACGGCGGCGTTTCCACCGGCTCGGCCCGGACGACGTGCGTCGCCTCGGCTCGCTCTACCGCTCGGCGGCGGCCGACCTGTCGCTCGCACGGAGACGCTTCCCGCGCGACCCGGTGGTGGGCGGGCTCGCGGAGCTCGTCGGGCGCGCGCGTCATGCCGTCTACGCCTCCGGCTCGCGGCGCGGCTCGATCGTCCGCTTCTTCGCGCGCGACTACTGGCGCTTCGTCGCCGAGCGGCCGCTCCCGCTCGTGCTCTCGGCCGTGCTCCTCTTCGCCCCCGCTTCGCTCGCGGGCGCGTGGGCGCTGCACGACCGGCCCGCGGCGACCGGGCTCGTCCCCTCCCAGTTCCGTCCCGTCACCGGCGACCGCCGCCCCTGGCACGAGGTGCCGGCCGGCGACCAAGCGGCGTTCTCCTCCGCGGTTCTGACGAACAACATCAAGGTCACGTTCGTCGCCTTCGCCGGCGGGATCACGCTCGGCCTCCTGACCGCGCTCTCGCTCGCCTTCAACGGCGTCGTCCTCGGCGCCGTCGCCGGACTGATGATCGGCGCGGGCAACTGGGTCGGCTTCGTCGACCTCGTCACCGGGCACGGCGTGCTCGAGCTGTCGTGCATCGTCGTCGCGGGGGCCGCGGGCCTGCGGCTCGGCTGGTCGATCGTCGACCCGGGCCGGCGCACGCGGGCCGCCTCGCTCACCGCGGAGGCCCGGAGGACGATCGGGATCGTCCTCGGGACGACGCCCTGGCTCGTCGTCGCTGGGATCGTCGAGGGGTTCCGCGCCACGCTCTCGAACGCCGGCCTCGGGGCGGTGATCGGCGTCGGCTTCGGCCTGGGCGCGCTCTACTGGGGGCTCGTCGTCGTCCTCGGGCGCCGGTCAGAGGCGGGCGAACGCCTTCGCCCGCAGGTAGGCGCCGACGCAGGCGGCCGCCAGCCGCTCCGGCGAGGCCTCGAGGACGTCCGCTCCGGCGTGGCGTAACCGCCGGACGACCCGGGTCCGGGCCGCGAGCACGTCGAGCGCGACCGACGCCGCGTAGACGTCGCGCGGGCTCGCCGGCTCGGCGGCGATCGTCTCCGCGAGGTCGGTGTCCGCGACGCTCGCGACGACCACCGCGTGGCGCCGCGCGAGGATCGGCACCGCCTCGACGAGCGGCCTCGCGGCGGACTCCTCCAGGAGGTCGGTGAGGACCGAGCTCGTAGTCGCTCTCGACCGGCGCCGGCTCGAGGTCGAAAAGCGCACGAACGAGCGGCTTGGCGTTCCGGCGCGCTGGCGGCACGCGCCGGCGGAGCTCGCCGTCGAAGGCGATCAGCCCGCAGCGGTCGCCGACCTCGTCGGCCACGGCCGCGACCGCCGTGGCCGCGTCGACGGTCGCGTCGAGACGCGTGAGATCTCCGAGCGGCGCCGCCATCAACCGTCCGCAGTCGAGCACGCACACGACGTCCCGCTCCCGCTCGAGCCGGTACTGGTTGCTCATCGGGCGTCCGAGCCTGGCGGTCGCGCGCCAGTTGACCTGTCGCACGTCGTCGTCGGGGAGGTAGTCGCGCACCGACTCGAACTCCGTCCCCAGGCCGAGGGGCCCACGCGGGAGGTTGCCCGGGTCGCGGAAGCGCCCCCGCCGGACGGCGACCGCGAGGCGGAAGGCGGTCACGAGATCCGGGTAGACGAGCACCTCGGCGTCCTCGCCGACCCGGTGGTGGCGGCAGCCGAGCCCCAGCGGCCCTTCGAGCCGCACCGCCGGTCGGGGCAGGACGTGGCGGCCGCGGCGGCGGCCGACGACGAGCGCGTCGAGCCGACGGTCGCTCTCGGCCGGGTCGACTGTCACGTCCGGGAGCGCGGGCTGGCGCACGCGCGCCCCTCCGGGCGGGCGCGTCTCGAGCTCGAGCCGAAGCGGCCCCGGCACGCCGCGCGACAGCAAACGTGGCACGTCGCGCTCGACCTCCGGCGGGCGGCGCACCGCGAGCGCGTCGAGGACGACCGCGCCGACCGCGATCGCAAAGGCGATCGCCGCCACGCCGATTGGCACGACGAGCGTCGCGAGGGCGATCGCCCCGAGGAGGAGCGCGGCGCGCGGGGTCGGGCTCACCGCGGCACGGGGACGGCGGCGAGTGCGGCCTGCACGGCCTCGTCCGCGCCGTACCCCTCGAGCTCGGCCTCGGGCCGCAGGATCAGCCGGTGCCGCAGGACCGACGGCGCCATGCGCGCGACGTCGTCCGGCGTCGCGAAGTCCCGGCCGGCCAGGACCGCCGCCGCGCGCGTCGCGGCGAGGAGGTGCACCGCCGCCCGCGGGCTCGCGCCGAGCTCGACGCTCGGCAGGTCGCGCGTCTGCCTGACGATCGCGGACAGATACGCAGCGACCTCGTCCGAGACGGCCACGGCGTCGACCGAGCGGCGCGCCTCGTCCAGCGCGGCCGCGTCCGCCACCGGCTCGACCCGGTCGAGGCCGGCCGGCGCGACCCCGCGGTGCGGGAGCCGCAGCAGCTCGAGCTCCTGCTCCTGGCTCGGGTAGCCGACGTCGACCTTGAAGAGGAAGCGGTCGAGCTGCGCCTCCGGCAGCGGGTACGTGCCCTCGTACTCGATCGGGTTCTGCGTCGCGACGACGAGGAACGGCGCCGGGAGCGACCGCGGCGCGCCCTCGATCGTCACCTGCCGCTCCTGCATCGCCTCGAGCAGCGCGGCCTGCGTCTTCGGCGGCGTCCGGTTCACCTCGTCGGCGAGGAGCACGTTCGTGAACACCGGGCCGGGGCGGAACTCCAGCTCGCCGCGCTGGAGCGTCATCGTCCCGGTCAGGTCGGAAGGAAGCATGTCCGGCGTGAACTGCACGCGGCGGAAGTCGAGCGCGAACGTGCGCGCGAACGCGTTCGCGAGGAGCGTCTTCGCAACGCCCGGGACGCCCTCGAGGAGGACGTGCCCGCCGACGGCCGCCCCCGCGAGCAGGAGCTCGAGCGGCTCCTCCTGGCCGACGGTGACCTTCCCCACCTCGCCGGCGATCCGGTCGCGGAGCTCCCTCACGCGCCGCCTCGCTCGAGCCGCGCGAGCGCGCGCCCGGCGGCCAGCACGTCCTCGGGCCGCTTGGGCGCCGCGAGGGCAGCCTCGACCTCCTCGGCCGAGAGTCCTGCGGGGCCCTGCCGCTCGAGCCGCCGCCGGAGCTCCGCCTGGACCGGCTCGATCGCTGCGGCGGGATCGCGCGAGCGCTCGAGCAGGGCCGCCAGGGCGTCGACGTACTCGCGCCGCGGCGGCGGCAGCGGACGCTCGAGGGCCTCGGGCGGCCCGAGCCGCCTCCCCCGCGCCCAGATCAAGACGAGCGCCGCGAGGACGAGGCCGCCGAGGGCGAACCGCCACGAGGTGGGAATCGCGCCGAAGCCGCTCGCCCGGCCGTAGCCGTGGATGCTCTCCACGAACGCGACCGGCCGGCCGGCGGGCCCGGCGAGCGAGAGGCCGAGCTCGGCGTCGTCGGCGTGGGCGAGGAGCCGGTTCTGGAGCGGCGAGGCGTCGGCGAGGAGCGCGATCCGGCCGCGCCCGACCGGCGCCACGACGAGGAGATCGCGCCCGCCGGAGCCGAGCGCGGGCCGGGCCTCGCCCGCGCTCGTCCAGGAGCCTTCGCCGGCCGTCTCGACGTGGCTCACGCCCGCGGTCTCCGGCACCCGCGCGCGCGGGCGGGCGAGCCGGAGCGCCGTCCCCGACCAGGTCGGCGACCGCCGGAGCTCTGCGACGAGCCACTGCGGATCCTCGGCGCCGCCCGCGACGAGGCGGCCCCCGGCGTCCAGGAACCGCCGCAGCGCCCGCGCGTCGGCCCGGCCGACGTCGCGCGGGTCGAGGAGGACGACCGTCGAGCGCGGGTCGAGGCGCGCGTGCGCGGGCGCTTCGCGAAGCTGC
>VAXK01000206.1:0-20129 GCA_005885565.1 Actinomycetota bacterium | reverse complement strand
CGCGCGAGAGCTCGACGTCCTCGCCGCGAGGCTGCCGTCGCCCGTAGACGACGGCGTCGAACGACGCCGCCACGTCCTCGAAGTCGCGCGAGCGCAGCGTCCGCGAGACCTCCCCGCTCGTCGTCGAGGGCTCGAGCGCAATCGCCCTCGCCCGGTCGAGTCGCAGGAGCCCCGCCCGGAAGCGGAGCCTGATCGCGCGTTCGAGGTCGCCGCGCCGCTCCGCCTCGTCGGCTTCGCGCTCGAGCCGCGCCGGGTCGAGCGGACGAGGCGCGCGCTCGCCCGCCGCGAGCAGCCCCTCCCAGGCCCGCCGGCGCACGGCACGCGAGACGAGAAGGAGCGCGCCGAGGACGATCAGCGCGGCGAGCGGCACGCCGAGCGCCGGCCGGCCGAAGAGGTCGCCGATCGCCGTGAGGACGGGCTCGACGACCTTGCTCAAGGCGTGGAGCACGCCGCGGAACGGCCGCGGCACCTCGTGCCGGTGGAAGCGCCGCTCCGACAGGATGTGCGCCGCCTGGCGCCGCGCGCTCGCCGCGTCCACTCGACTCACCCGCTCTCGGGAGGCGTCCAGCCCGGCGGCGGGGGCCAGTACGGCGGCGCCGCGTCGCCGGTCGGCGTCGGCGCGGGCGCGGCGCCCGGCGCGGGGCGGTAGCCGCCCTCGGGCGGAGCGGTGAGGCCGATCCGCTCGGCGAGGAGCTGGAGGTCGAAGGCCTCCTTCCGCACGCGCAGGTCGAAGTAGAGGACGCTCACGAAGGCGGCCGTGAACGGCGTGCTGATCATCGAGCCGAGCGTGCCGCTGACGGAGTTGACGAGAAAGCCGGCGACCGAGCTCGCGTCGGTCGTGCCGCCCGCGAGGCCGGCGAGCGCGCCGATCGCGGCCGAGACGACGCCCGCGAGGATCGTCCCGAGGAGCACGACGCCGAAGGTTCCCCACCAGCGGTCGCGGACGAGGGCCCGGGACCGGCCGAGCGCCTTCGAGCCCTTCACGCCCTCCGTCAGCAGCACCGGCACGGCGACCGCGAAGGCGATCCACAGGTAGACGCCCGGGATGATGCAGAAGACGAGGCCGATCACCGTCGCGATGCCGCCGAGGAGCGTGATCCAGAGGATCGAGTGGATGCGCGCGAACGCGAAGCGAAGCGACGAACGCCACGTAGGCTGCTCCCCGAGGTACGCGTCCGCGACCGCCTTGAACGAGGCGCCGGTCGCGACCGTGTTCGCGACGACCCCGAGCAGGGTGGCCGCGCCGATCGCGCTGAGGTACAGGGCGACGTCGTGCGAGCTGACCGTGGTCGTGTCGCCGCTCGACGAGATTCCGCTCCCGTTCGAGGCGGCGGAGGCCTGGATCAGCGCCGAGACGACCTCGACCGGCGCCACGACGACCAGGACGACCCGGAAGAGCGTCCAGGCGTTCCGGAGGTAGATCTTGATCGCGACGTCGAGGATCTCGCCGATCGAGAGCGGCCGAAGCTCCGGCGCCTGCACGGCGCCGACGATAACGCCTGACGGCTGACTAGCGCCCGCCGCCGAAGAGGCGCCCGGCGAGCCCGCGCCGGACGAGACGCGACTCCCCCTCGACCGCGCCGAGCACCGGCGACGCCTCGGGCTCGCCGGTCACGACGGGCGGCGGCGCGGCGATGAACGCCTGCCGCGGCGAGACGCGGCGGAGGAGCGCGAGGCCGACGACGATCACCGCCGCGGCGATCGCGATGCCGATCGTCCAATGCGCGAGGCTGATCACCGTGTCGCGCGCGTTCTGCTCCCACTCGCCGCGCGAGGCCAGGTTCGACGACGACGAGTCGCTGATGAGGTCGACCCCGATCGGGAAGCGGCGCGTGTGCCTCGCGGTCCAGGCGTCGAGGTGACGCGGCAGCAGAAGCGACATCGCGATCGCGGCGGCGGAGACGACGTAGAGGCCGCCGCGCCGCCACAGCATCGCGAGGACCGCGACGGCGAGCAGGATCCCGACCGGGACGAGCGCGAGCAGCCAGATCTTCGCCTCGGTCGCGTTCGACGACTGCTCGTAGTGGAGGACGAGCTTCCCATGACGGAGGCGCTGGACGACCCGCGGCTTGTCGACCGCGAGCGAGCTCGCCATCAGGCCGGCGAAGAAGAGCGTGATCGAGAGCAGCCCGGCGAGCCCGAGCGGCGCCTTCGACCCGCGGCGGAAGAGCCGGCGGATCACAGGCGCCCCGCGGCGAGCACGCGGGCGAGGAACTCCTGCGTCCGCGCCTGCTTGGGCGAGGAGAAGATCTGCGCCGGCGGGCCCTCCTCGAGGATCACCCCCGCATCGAGGAAGCACACGCGGTCGGCCACCTCGCGCGCAAAGCTCATCTCGTGCGTCGCGATGATCATCGTCATCCCGAACTCGTCGGTGAGGCTCCGCACCAGGCTCAGCACCTCCGAGACGAGCTGGGGGTCGAGCGCGCTCGTGATCTCGTCCAGGAGCATGAGCTTCGGGTCCATCGCAAGGGCGCGCGCGATCGCGACCCGCTGCTGCTGTCCGCCGGAGAGGCGGTCCGGGAACTCCTCGGCCTTCTCCTCGAGCCCGATTCGCCGCAGGAGCTCGCGGGCCCGCCCGTCGGCCTTGCGCCGGCCGTGCCCCAGCACCTTCTTCGGCGCGAGCGTCACGTTCTGGAGCACGGTCATGTGCGGGAAGAGGTTGTACGCCTGGAAGACGATCCCGATGTTCCGCCGGAGCGCGTTCACGTCGACCTTCCCGTTCGTCAGCTCCCGGCCGTCGAAGAAGATCCGCCCCTCGTCGACGCGCTCGAGGAGGTTCACGCAGCGCAGGAGCGTGGACTTCCCGCTCCCGGAGGCTCCGATCAGGCAGACGACGTTGTGCTCGTCGACGGCGAGGTGGATCCGGTCGAGGACGACGTTGTCGCCGAAGCGCTTCGTCACGCCCTCGAGCTGGACGAAGGAGGGCGCTGAGGCGCTCACACCGCCTGCGCCCGCTCCCGCAGCTCGCGCTCGCGGATCAGGTGGTCCGTGAAGCGCGCGAGTGGAATCGTCAGGAAGATGAACAGCACCCCGGCGACGACGAAACCCGTGAAGTTGAAGTACGAGGAGCTGAAGTTCGTCGCCTGGATCGTCGCCTCGGTGACGCCCGCCACCGAGATGATCGCGGTGTCCTTCTGGAGGCCGACGAAGTCGTTGAGCAGCGGCGGGATGACGCGCCGCACCGCCTGCGGCAGGACGACGTACCGGAGCGCCTGCGCATAGGAGAGCCCGAGGGAGCGCGCCGCCATCCGCTGGCTCCCGTGCACCGACTCGATCCCAGCGCGATAGACCTCCGTCACGTAGGCCGTGTACACCAGGGTCAGCGCGGCGACGCCGTAGACGAAGTTCGAGCGGTCGGAGACACCTTTGATGCCCAGGCCGGGGATGCCGAGCCCGATCATCAATGCGACGAGGATGAGCGGCGTACCGCGGAAGGTGTCGGTGTAGACGACGGCCAGGGCGCGGAGCGGCCATGCTCCGCGCCCCGGCAGTCCTCTCACGACGGCGATCGCCAGCGCGAACGCGAGCACGAGCAGCTCCGCGACGACCATCATGCGGATGTTCGTCTGGAAGCCGTTCCACACGTCCGGGAACACCTGCCGGAACGCGTGCGGGCTGAAGAACGCCTCGAGAAAGCGGTGCATCTAGCAGCTCGTTACTTCAATACGGGCACCTTCGAGAAGTTGAGGTTGAACCACTTCTTCTGCCACTTCGCGATCGAGCCGTTCGCCGTCAGCGCCTTGATCGCAGCGTCGACGGACGGCTTGAGCTTGCTCCCCTTCGCCATGACGGCGCCGTACTTCTCGTTCGTGACGATCTGGCCGGCGACGGGGCCGTAGGCGCTCGGCTTCGTCTTCTTCTGGGATGCGACGATAGGGACGTCGAGCACGAGCGCGTCGCACCTGTTCACCTGCACGGCCGTGAACGCGGCCGCAGTGGTCCCGTACTGGAGCGGCCGCTTCTGCGGGTGGAGCCTGTGCAGGATGTAGTCGAGCCCGGTGGTCACGGTCTGCGCGCAGGTCTGGAGCTTCCGCAGGTCGTTCAGGCTCTTCGGGATCTTGCCCTCCGAGACGACCTTCTTCGAAACGAGCACGCCTTGGTTCGCGTTGAAGTAGGACGCCGAGAACGAGACCGCCCGCTGGCGCGCGGTGGTGATCGTCGCCTCTTCGAACGCGAGGTCGAACGGCTTCGACCCCGGCCGGAAGAGGACCGTGAACGGAATCTTGACGTAGTCGATCTTGCTGATCTTGAGCTTCGCCGCGATGCCCTTCGCGAGGTCGATCTCGAAGCCGTGCGGGTTGAGCACCTTCTGACCGCGGAGCGTCCCGACCTGGAAGCCCACGGCAGGCGGGTCGAGGCCGACCGTGAGGACCCCGGGCTTCAGGGTCGGCGGCGCAGCGGCCGGACCGGCGGAGGCGACGGCCGCGGTCGCAAGTGCGACGGCGGTTGCCGCTACGAGCAGGACTTTCACGTGCCCCTCCTATGTATGTGCCAATGACCTCAGGCGAATGTAGCGCCTGGTGCTTCGGCGGTCGAGGTGGAACCGGCGAGGGCCTCGGCCACCTGTCGCTGGAAGTGGACGATCAGCCGCTCGGCCTCGCCCATGAGCCGCCCGTGCTCGATCGCCCCCGCAGAGACGCCCCGCTGGACGCCCTCGACGAGGACGCGGTCCTCGGCGCCGACCTGGCTGTCGAAGGCGACGAGCTCCTCGATCCACGTCTCGTCGGCGTCGGGGGCGAAGAAGTAGTCGAGGAAGCGCGCCGTCCGCGTCGGCGTGATCGGGTTCACGGGGCCGAGCGACAGGTTGGGCCGGCCCGGCAGGATGTTGATCGCGAGGCTCGGGAAGACAAAGTGGAACTGCCCGCGCTCTACCTCCCCGCTCGGGTCGTAGCCGTTCGTGCCGTTCTCCCGCAGCGAGCCGAGCTGCGTCGAGACCGCGCCCGAGGCCTCGAGCCGGTACGCGTCGGGCGACACGTCGACCATCGCGCTGAAGCTCGGGTGCGCGACCGCGCAGTGGTAGCACTCGAGGAAGTTCTCGCAGACGATCTTCCAGTTCGCGTCGAGCTCGGACTCGCTGCGGTGGTGGTGGCGGAGGAGGTCGACGTCGACGCCGACCGAGGTCACGAGCTCCGGCAGCTCGCGGAGCGTCTCGGCGAGCGGAGCTGCCTCGGCGTCCGGGTTGACGAAGACGAAGGGCCCCCACGTGTCGACCTGCACCGGGACGAGCGAGATCTCGTCCGGGTCGAATCCGGCCTCGCGGTCGGCGCGGGGCGCCGCGCGGAGGCGCCCGTCGAGCCCGTACGTCCAGGCGTGGTAGCCGCACTGGAGCGCGCCGCGTCTCCCCTCCCCCTGCGCCACCTGGAAGCCGCGGTGGCGGCAGACGTTAACGAAGGCCCGAAGCTCGTCGTCGCGGTCGCGGGTGACGACGATCGGCACGAGCCCGGCCCGCCCGGTGAAGTAGCTCCCCGGCTCGCCGATCTGCCCCGTGTGCCCGACGTACTGCCAGGTGCGGCGGAAGATCCGCTCCTGCTCGGCCCGCAGGACCGGCTCGTCCACGTACCACGCCCAGGGCAAGCTGCGCGTCTCCATCGCCTCTAGCATCGCACCTGGATGGCGAGCCTCGCGCCGATCGCGAAGGGCTGGATATCGACCACCGGCGAGACCGGCGCCCAGAACTACGACGAGTTCGCCGACGACGCGGAGATCACGGCGATCGTCGAGGCGAACCCGCGCTCGATGCTGGCGGTCGAGATGGCGCACCGCACGCCGGAGATGCTCGCCGAGGGCGCCGACCGCGAGCGCTCGCTCCGCTACGGCGCCGAGCGGCTCCAGCGCCTGAAGGACGACGGACTCCTCGCCGCGGCGCAGGACTTCGTCGTCGCGTACGAGATCGACGCGCCGACCGGCCGGCAGCTCGGGATCGGCCTGATGGCACCGACCGCGGAGATCTGGGACGCCGAGCGGAACCCGGACGCGCGGATCATCCGGAACGAGGACGTCTTCCCGGAGAAGGTCGAGTACTACGCGGACGTCATCCGGACGCTCCGGCACCTGCCGAGCGCGGTCATGCTCGCGGCGCCCGACGCGGACGCCGCGGTGCGCGACGCCGTCGAGGAGGTCGTCCGCTTGCGTCCGCCCACGGTCACGAGCCGCGACCAGAAGGGGAACGAGCACCGCGTCCGCGTCGTCTCCGACCCGGCGGAGCGCGACCGGGTCCTCGCCTCGCTCGAGGGCAAGGAGCTCCTCGTCGCGGACGGCAACCACCGCAGCCGCGCGTCCGAGCGCGCGGGCCTCGACGCCTTCTTCGCCGTCGTCCTCTCCGCCGAGACGATGCACATCGATGAGTACCACCGCGGCTTCCGCGAGCTCGGGATGGGCGACGACAAGTTCCTCGCGCGCGTGCGCGAGGCCGGCTTCGACGTCGGCGAGACCGGCACGATCGAGCTCTACTCGCGAAGCGGCCGCCACGGACTGACGCCGCGCGTCGAGCGGAGGCTGGTGCCCGAGACGCTCGAGCACCAGCTCGTCGAGGAGCGCATCGTCCGCGGCGTCCTCGGCTGGGACCCGAGCGACCACCGGATCGTCTACGTGGGCGGCGACTATGGCAGCGACTACCTGGCGGCCGAGGTGGAGGCCGGACGCTTCCAGGTCGCGCTCGGCATGCCGGCCGTGACGATGGCCGACTTCGTCGCGGTGAACGAGCGACGCCTGAAGATGCCGCGCAAGTCGACGTGGTTCACACCCAAGCTCCGCGCGGGCCTCGTCGTCGTCGAGCCTTAAGCCTTCTCGACCGCGAGCCGGAGGCCGAAGGCGACGAGCACGACGCCGGTGACGCGGTCGAGCCCGCGCCGGATCCGCGGTCGGCGCAGCACGTCGCCCGCCCGCGCCACGGCCCACGCATAGGCGCTCAACCAGAGGAAGGTCAGCGCGCAGAAGACGAGCCCGAGGGCGACGAGGCCCGAGAAGGACGACCCGAACTGCGGCAGCAAGCTGGTGAAGAAGACGGCCATCTTCGGGTTGCCGAGGTTCGACACCAAACCTTGGCGGAATGCCCGTCGCGAGGAGCCGCCCACGTCGGGCCGCACCTCGCTGCGGCGGAGCAGCGTCTGGAGGCCGAGGTAGACGAGGTACGCGGCGCCGAGGAGCCTGACCGCGACGAACGCAGGCTCGGACGCGCGCAGGAGCGCGACGACGCCGGCGCTCGCCGCGAGCGTCCACGTCGCCTGTCCGGCGGCGACGCCGGCCGCAGTCCGGAAGCCGCCCCGGCGGCCTCCGAGCAGCGTGTTCCGGATCGTGAGCGCCGTGTCCTGCCCGGGCGTGACGATGACGAGCAGCGAGACGCCGAGGAAGGCTACGAGGTGCGTCACAGCGCTCTCGCGAGCGATCCGCCGGCAAGCCGCTCCGGGATCGTCCCGAGCCGCTCCACGGGCTCGGCGCTGAAGACGAAGCGCACGTAGCGTTCGGCCACCTCTCCGCCCCACCCGCGCATGCCGGTCGCGGCGATCGACGACTCCTCGAGGAGGAGGCGCGACGCTTCCTCCGGCTCGAAGCCGAGCGCGGACACGTCCAGCAGCATCGACCAGCCGCCGCCCGGCCGAACGAGCGGCCACCCCGTGAGGCCGGCGAGCATCGTGTCCCGCCGGCGCTCGAGTTCGGCGACGCACGCCGCGACGTGCACCTGGTCGCCGCGCAGCACGGCGGTGCCGGCCGCGCGCGCGATCCCGACCGGGGTCGTCGTGTTGTAGACGTGCATCCAGCCGACGTCGGCGATCGTCTCCGCGGGGCCGGCGACCCAGCCGACGCGCCAGCCGATCATGCGGTGCTCCTTCGAGAGCGAGCCGACGACGAGCGTCCGCTCCGCCATCCCGTCGAAGCGGAGCGGGTGCACGAGCGGCCGGCCGTCGAAGAGCAGTCGCTCCATGGCCGCGTCGTAGATCAAGAAGAGGTCGCGCTCGCGACACAAGTCGCAGACGAGCCGCCAGTCGTCCTCGTCGAAGGTTCCGCCCGAGGGCATGGACGGGCTCATCAAGAGCAATCCCCGCGTCGCCGGCCCGACGGCGGCCGCGAGCGCGCCGCGGTCGAGCCGCCACTCGCCCTCGACGACGCGGAACGGCGCGAACCGCGGCGTGCCTGCCGCGACGTGGACCCGGTTGACGATCCCCGCGTAGGTGGGATCGGTGACGACGACCTCGTCGCCCTCGCTCACCGTCGCGAGAAGGGCGTTCAACAGGCCCTCCATCCCGCCGACGGTGATCACGATCTCGCGCTCTGGGTCGTACCGGTGGCCGGTGCGCTCGGCGGTGAAGTCCGCGATCGCCTCCCGCAGAGGCATGTCGCCGGTGAACGGCAGCCAGCTGTTCGCCTCCGGCGTCTCCAGCGCCTCGTGCGTCACGGGCAACGCCTCGGGCGGAAGCGGCAGGTCGGTGTCGAGGTTCTCCATGCGGAGAACCGGCCACCTCGAGTTCGCCCGCGCGGGCTCGTCGGCCGCGGCGGCGACCTGGTCGATTCCGAAGCCGTGGATGGAGTCGAGCCGCCGCGCCCTCAGGATCACGCAGCGACTCTACTCGCCGCCCCCACAGCGGTTCCGGACACGAGCGCCGCGACGACCTCGGCGAGCTGCTCGCGCAGCTCCGTGTCGACGAGATGGTCGCCTTCGAAGCGCATCGGCGCGTGGCCGACGGCGACACCGGCCTCGACGACGCGCCCGCCCATCGCGGCGAGCACCTTCCGGAGCTCGCCCTGCGACCAGACGGCGCCGAACGCTCCGGTGGACGCGCCGACGACCGCGACCGGCTTCCCGCGCAGCGGATTCTTCGCGAGCGGCCGCGAGACCCAGTCGAGCGCGTTCTTGAGCTGGCCCGGGATCGACGAGTTGTACTCGGGCGTGGCGACGAGGAGCGCGTCGGCGCCGGCGATCGCCGCGCGAAGCGCAGCGACGGCCGCCGGCGCCGGCTCGACGTCGTCGTCCTCGTCGTAGGGCGGAACCTCCTTCAGGCGGTCCCACGGCTCGAGCTCCGCGCCGTCCGGCAGGAGCCGGGCGGCAGCGTGGAGGAGCTTCGTGTTGTAGGAGTCCCGCCGAAGGCTGCCCGACAATGCGAGGACCTTCATGGGATCGTTAGGCCTCCTTCACGAAGAAGAGCTCCGCCACGAGGCTGACCTCGTTGGAGAGCGACGGCTCGCCGTTCGGAAGCGGCAGGTTCCAGTTCAGGCCGAAGACGGTGCGGTCGAGCTTCGTCCGGAGCGTGAGACCGAACCGCTCGCGCCCGTAGGCGTCGGTCAGCGGCGCGGTCGCGCGGCCGGTCAGCTCGACCGGCTGCGTCACGCCCTTGATCGTGATCTCGCCGCGGACCGCCAGCTCCTCGCCCGCCTCGATGTCGCTCGAGGCGAAGCTGAGCTCCGGATAGCGCTCGGCGTCGAAGAACTCGGGCGACTGCAGGTGCGCGGCGAGGTTTTCGTCCTTGACGTCGACGCTCGCGACTTTGGCCGAGCCGGTCAGGTGCGCCTGCTCGCCGTCGGCGACGATCGTCGCGTCGACCTCGCGGAACTGGCCGCGAAACGCGCCGGCCATGTACTCGACCTCGAACACGATCGAGGAATGGACCGGATCGAGGTGCCAGGTGCCGGTCGGCAGAGCTTGGCGAATCTCTGTGGTGCTCATCGAAAGGACCTCCTTGCGTCCGCTATAGTTGATAGCACAAGCAATCTACCAAAGGAACGTTGAGCCGTCAAATGTTGTCCGAACAAGTTCAAGTCGCTCCGCAGGCTTGGGTCGCGCTCCTCCGCGCCCACGCGGCGACCACGCGCCAGCTGAGCGCGCTCCTCGTCGCCGAGCACGGCCTCACGATCAACGACTTCGAGGCCCTGCTGCACCTCTCGCGTGCCGAAGAGCACCGGATGCGGCGCGTCGACCTGGCCGGGGAGCTCCTCCTCACCGCGTCGGGCGTCACGCGCCTGCTCGACGGCCTCGAGGCGGCGGGATTCGTCGAGCGGGCCACGTGTGCGAGCGACCGGCGTGTCGTCTATGCCGTCCTGTCCGAGGCCGGCGCGGCCAAGCTGCACGAGGCGGCGGACTCGCACGTCTCCGCCGTGCGGGCGCTCTTCCACGAGCGGTACACCGAAGACGAGCTCGGCCAGCTCGGCACGCTCCTCGCCCGCCTCCCCGGCGCGCAGGACGCGGCCGGCGAAGTCTGCTCGCCGTAGAGTCCAAAGCGTGCTGATCGCGCAGCTCTCCGACGTCCACGTCGGCGCCAACCGCTACCAGGAAGACCTCCTCCGTACGGCGATCGCCGAGATCAACGCGGCGGAGCCCGACCTCGTCGTCGTCGCCGGCGACCTCACCGACGACGGCTATCCCGACCAGTACCCGATCGTCCGGCAGGAGCTCGAGGCGATCGAGTGCGAGCGGATCGTCCGCGTGCCGGGCAACCACGACGCACGGAACGTCGGCTACCTCAGCTTCGAGGACACCTTCGGCGCCCGCGACACGCGGCTCCGCTGCGAGCTCGACGGCCTCGAGATCGCGCTCGTCGCCGTCGACTCGTCGAAGCCCGACCTCGACGAGGGCGAGATCGGCCGGGAGCACTACGGCTGGGTCGAGGAGGGCTTCGCGGGCGAGGCGGCGCTCCGGGTCTTCGTCTGTCACCACCACCTGATGCCGATCCCGGGCACCGGTCGTGAGCGGAACCAGGTGCTCGACGCGGGCGACGTCCTCTCGCTCCTGCGCCGCTGCCACGTCGACGTCGTCCTCGCCGGCCACCGGCACGTCCCGTACGTGTGGCCCGTCGCGGGCATGCTGCTCGTCCACTCGGGGACCGTCTCGACGCTGCGGACGCGCGGCTTTCCCAATCCGGCGTACAACCTCGTTCGGCTCGAGGACGGCCGGATCTCGGTCGAGCTGCGCATTCCCGGCGGCCGGCGCCACAGCCTCGGCGAGTACCCGCGCGACTGGCCCGAGGAGCTCTCCGCCCGCCGCTCCGATCCGTTCGTCCGCGCGCAGCGCGACGTCTCGCTCGCCGACGACGCTCCGGCGGAATAGAGAGCCCGCTTCGGTCGTTTTTCCCTACGTCGCGCCCGTGTGCCGTCGCAGGCATGCCTGAGGCGCGCCCCTACGAGCAAGAAGAAGGAAGTGAAGAACCTGAGCACGATGACATTCGAAGCACCCGTGCATGCGTTCCTGGACGAGGTCGAGGAGCGCGCGACGGTCGACGAGGCCGAGCTCGAAGCGCTCGCGCTCGAGCACGATCTCGACGAGGACGAGCTGTCCGCGCTCCGCGCCGAGCTCGAGGTGCGCGAGGTCGAGGTCGTCACGCCGCCGGCGCCCGAGCCGGCAGAGGTCGACCCCGGCTTCGTCGGCGCGGGCGACTCGCTGACCCTGTTCATGAACCGGGCCGGCCGCTACCGGCTGCTCACGGCCGCCGACGAGGTCGTGCTCGCGAAGCGCGTCGAGCGTGGCGACGTGGCGGCAAAGGAGCTGATGATCAACTCCAACCTCCGGCTCGTGATCTCGATCGCGAAGCGCTACCAGGGCCGGGACGTGCCCCTGCTCGACCTGATCCAGGAGGGCGTGATCGGCCTCAACCGCGCGGTCGAGAAGTTCGACTGGCGGCGTGGCTTCAAGTTCTCGACCTACGCCACCTGGTGGATCCGCCAGGCCTGCCAGCGAGCGGTCTCGAACCAGTCGGCCACGATCCGCGTACCCACGCACGTACACGAGCGGCGCGTGAAGATCTCGCGTGCCTCCAACCAGCTGCAGACGCGGCTCGGCCGGGAGGCCACGCGCGGGGAGCTCGCGGAGGCGACGGGCCTCTCGCTCCAGCACGTCGACGAGGCTCTCGACGCGGCCGACGCGCCGGTCTCGCTGAACCAGTCGATCGGCACGAGCGAGGACGGAGAGCTCGGCGATCTCTTCAGCGACCCGACCGCGAGCGACCCGGCCGAGGAGGCGGCGGACTCGTACCGGCGCCAGGTCGTCCGCCGCGCGGTCTCGAAGCTCCCGGAGCGGGAGCGGCGGATCCTCGAGCTCCGCTACGGCTTCGACGGCGAGACGACGTCGCTGGAGGCGATCGGCAAGGAGCTCGGTCTGACGCGCGAGCGCGTCCGCCAGCTCGAGCGGAGCGCACTCGAGCGGCTCGAGGACGAGCTCGAGAGCCTGGCGCAGGCCGCCTAAGCAGCCGCTTCGTACACGTCGAGCGCGGCCGCGGAGACCGTTTTCAGCGCCTCTGCGGCCGCGCCCGCGTGGCTCACCTTCGACTGCGCCTCGACGAGAACGGCCCGCGTCACCTCGTCGTCGCCGCCGCCGCCCAGCGCCCGCAGCGCGAGCGCGCACGCGAGCGGGGTCAACGACGGGTTGAAGGCGGCGTTCTCGGCGTACCTGCCCGTGTGGACCGCGCCGCTCGCCGTCTCGAGCGCCACGCCGGCGAACCCGCGCGAGTAGGGCGCATAGCTTGCCTCCGCGGCGGCGAGCGCCGTCAGCACGAGTGGATCCGACGACTCGAGCGCGAGGCCGTTCGCGCGCGGGCTCATCAGGCCGGCGTGAACTCCGAGGTCGGCCGGGCCGAAGGGCTCGGGGAGGAGCTGAGCCAGGAGACGAGGCCTGCGACCCGCGACGAGGACCTCGAGCGAGGCCGCCGTCGCCAGCTCGTTCAGGAACTGGCGGCAGTGCCCGCACGGTGCGGCGCCGACCGCGAGCGCGGCCAGACCCTCCTCGCCGCTCAGCCAGGCGTTCGCCGTCGCCGACTGCTCGGCGTGGACGGTGAACGCGAGCGCCGTTCCCGGCAGCTCGAGGTTCGCCCCGAGGTAGAGCGCGCCGCTCGAGCCGCGCGCGACGGCGCCGACGCGGAAGCCCGAGATCGGCGGGCCCGCGTACCGCTCCGCTGCGAGCGGCACGAGCAACCCCATGAGCTCGGCGACCGTGACGCCGCGATCGGACGCGAGCGACGCGGCCCGTTCGGCGGAAATGACGCTGCCTTCGACCTCCTCGACGAGCACGTCGCGATCCTACGAGCAGGCAAGGGGCCGGAGCGGGGCGTCGCCCCGCTCCGGGGAGCGCGGCAGCACGCGCCGCAAAGAAGGCTCGAAAGCGTGCCTGCCGCAGATCCCACTATCCGGTCTCGCGCGCCGGCGCGTCCAATACGACTCGCGCGCGGATCGATAGCCGCTCAGTTATGGTTCTCGCCGGACGCGCCCGCCGCCGCCCGGAGCGCGCGGGCGATGTCGCGCACGACGGCGAGCGTCTCCCTGAGTCGTTCCGGCGGGTCGGCCCGCCAGGCCACGACCGTGTTGGCCAGCGCGACCGGCGGGTCGAGCTCGCGGCGGGCGACGAGGGCGCCGGCATCGCTGACGCCGGCGAGCGAGGCGGGTGCGAGCACGACTCCGAGCCGCCCCGCGACCGCCAGGAGCAGGTCCCGCGGGTGGGTTCCTCCGGCCTCGCGAACCCCGGCGAAGCGGTAACCGGCCCGCTCGAGCAACGCGAGCCAGCGGTCGTGCGGCGCGAGGCTCGCCGTCTGAGGGAAGACGACGAGGACCTCCTGCTCCAGGTCGGCAGGTCCGAGCACGGCATGCTCCGTCAGCGGATGACTGGTCGCGAGGAAGGCGACCAACCGCTCGCCCGGAAAGAGCGGCTCCTCCTCCAGGCCCTCTTCCTCGCCGGCGTCGTTGAAGATGCCGACGTCGAGCTCGCCGGACCGGAGCCGTGTCACCTGCTCGCCCGAGGTGACGTGCATGACCTGCGGCCGGTCGCCCGGGGAACGCTCGTGCAGCGCCTCGAGGAAAGCGAGCACCCGCTCGATCGGCAGGTGCGGCACGCAGCCGATCCGGAGCGTGTAGCCGGTGCCGCCCGCGCGCCGCGCGGCGCCGACGGCGAGCTCCACGTCGGCCAGCACCCGGCGCGCCTCCTCGGCGAAGACGCTCCCCGCCTCGGTGAGCTTCACGACCCGGCTCGTCCGCTCGAACAGCTGCACCCCCAGCTCCGCCTCGAGCTTTCGAATCGCCTGCGAGAGCGGCGGCTGCGAGATGTGGAGCCTCTGGGCCGCTCGCCCGAAGTGGAGCTCGTCGCTCACGGCCAGGAAGTAGCGGAGGTGCCGGAACTCGATCGCGATCCCGGCTCGCGCCTGCTCGTCCGGACGTCTCACTGAGCTCGCTCGACCCACGCCGCTCCCAACTCTGCGCCGAGTGCAGGGCTGACAGCAGCGAGCTGCTGCATCCCCGAAAGGACCGGTTAACTATCGAACCGCACGCGCGCCACAGTCAAATACGTGTCGACGGCAGACCGATATGCCGTCAGTTTCGATCCGCGCCGCGTAGCTCCCGGGCGACGGCGCGCGCATTCTCGATGAAAGGACGAAGCCGTTCGCGCGCGTCGGCGTGCCAGCCGAGAACGGTCGGCGGCATCGAGACCGGCACCTCGAGGGGCCGGCGCGCGACGATGCCGCGTGCCCAGCCGTCCTCGTAGACGAGGGGCACGAGCGCGACGCCGGCCTCTTCGGCGACGCCCAGGACGATGTCGCGGGGGTCCGATCCGCTCACCTCGTGCACGCCGCGGAAGCGGTAGCCCGCCTCGGTGATCCGCTCCAGCATCCAGGCGTGGAGGGGGGCGTTGACCGCGCGCGGGAAGAGGACGAGGCTCTCGTCGGCCAGATCGGCAGGGCCGACCCGCTCCTTCGCCGCCGCCGGGTGACGCTCCGGCAGGAGCGCGACCATCTCGGTGCCCTCGAAGAGCGGCTCGATCTCGATCCCGTCGAAGCCGAAGCCCTGCACGAAGTAGAGGATCCCGAGCTCGAGCTCCCCCGTCCGCAGCCGCGGCAGCTGCTCGACCGTGACCAGATGCGTGACCTCCGACCGAACGCTCGGATCGCGGCGGTGGAGCGCGTCGAGGAAACCGTGAAGCTGGTCCATCGGCAGGTGGGTCACGCAGCCGATCCGCGGCTGGACCCGGCCGTTGGCGGCTCGACGCGCCTTGGACACCGCCCGCTCGAGGCTCGCGAGGACATTGCGCGCCTCCTCTGCGAAGACGAGCCCCGCCTCGGTCGGCGCGACCGCGCGGCTCGTCCGCTCGAGGAGCCGGACTCCGAGCGCCGCCTCGAGCTTCTGGATCGCCTGGGAGAGCGGCGGCTGGGCGATGTGCAGACGCTCCGCGGCGCGACGGAAGTGCAGCTCCTCGCTGACCGCGAGGAAGTAGCGGAGGTGGCGAATCTCGACGGGCGGGGGGAGCGGGGACATGTCTGTTTGGGGCAAGCGGGTGGTTTGCATTCTGACAACTCGGCGCCGACTGCCGCTGACCGGCGCACCGAGCACCGAGCTTGGTCGAAAAGCTTGCAAATTCCGTTCAAGCGACCACCGCGGGCGGGTTTAACGCCGCTGATCGGGTACCGGCTCTTGCACACCCAAGGAAAGGGGGCACGGGATGTCTCAGCTACTTCCCGAGCGCCGTACCCGAGGTTCCGCGCAGCGGTGGGAGCCGCTGAGCGACTTCGAGCAGGTCACCGAGCGCATGCGCCGGCTGCTCGACCAGACCTTCGGCGACGCCGATTGGCCCGCCGCGTTCAGCGAGCGCGGCGCCTGGTCGCCGCTGGTGGACATCGAGGAGACCGACGACGCCTACGTCCTCGAGGCCGAGCTTCCGGGGGTGAAGCGCGAGGACGTCGAGATCGAGCACGTCGGCAACGAGCTGACGATCAAGGGCGAGATCGTGGAGCGCGAGCGCCAAGGCGTCCTGCGCCGGCGCACGCGCCGGACGGGGCGGTACGAGTACCGCGTCACGCTCCCCGACCAGGTCGACGGCGACAACATCGACGCCAACCTGAAGGACGGCGTCCTCACCGTCCGGGTGCCGAGGTCGCAGAAGGCACAACGGCGGCGGATCGAGGTGAAGACGTAACCGAGCGAGGACGAGGAGGAGCCATGTCCGTCGAGCAGCGATGCCAACGGCACGGAAGGCCGGCGGTCGCGACGAGGACGCGACTGCGTCCGGACGGCACGCAAGAGGTCGAGTACCTGTGCGAGATCGACCTTGCCGAGGAGCGGATGGCGAACCACCTCGGCGGTCGCGGCAGCCTCTTCGACGACTTCTTCTCGGACTTCTTCGGCGAGCGGACCGCACGCGGCCCGCTCGCCGAGGCGCCGCGGCAGGTTGAGCGCGTCGACGTCACCGAGTTCTTCAGCGACGCCACCCGGGAGCTCCTCCAGCGCGCGGCCCAGACCGCGCTCGAGTGGGGCAGCCTGGACCTCGACACCGACCACCTCCTGCACGCCGCGCTCGCCGACGACGTCGTCCGGCACGTGCTGCGGCAGGTCGACGCCGACGCCGAGGCGATCACGGCCCAGCTCGAGGAGGAGGCCGACAAAGGCGAGCGCACCGACGTGGCCCCCTCGCTCTCGCCGGACGCGAAGGCGGCGCTCCTCGCCGCCTTCGACGAGTCGCGCGAGCTCGGCGCCTCGTACATCGGGCCCGAGCACGTCCTGCTCGCGCTCGCCCGCGACGAGGAGAGCCAGGCCGGGCAGCTCCTGCAGCGGTTCGGGGTGTCGCACACGAAGCTCCGCGGAGCGGTGATCCGCGGCGTCGAGGCCGGCGGCGCGGCCCGAGAGACGAGCCAGACCCCGACGCTCGACCAGTACGGCCGCGACCTCACGCAGGCCGCCCGCGAAGGCAAGCTCGACCCGGTCATCGGCCGCGCGGACGAGATCGAGCAGACGATCGAGATCCTGTCGAGGCGGACGAAGAACAACCCCGCGCTGATCGGCGACCCCGGCGTCGGCAAGACGGCGATCGTCGAGGGCATCGCCCAACGGATCGTGAACGACGAGGTCCCGGAGACGCTGACCGGCCGCCGCGTCGTGCAGCTCGACCTGGCGGGAATGGTCGCCGGCACGAAGTACCGCGGGGAGTTCGAGGAGCGCCTGAAGAAGGTGATCGACGAGATCACCGAGAACTCGGAGACCATCATCCTGTTCGTCGACGAGCTGCACACGCTCGTCGGCGCCGGCGCCGCAGAGGGCGCGATGGACGCCGGCAACATGCTCAAGCCCGCCCTCGCGCGCGGCGAGCTGCACGTCATCGGCGCGACGACGCTCGACGAGTACCGCAAGGACGTGGAGGGCGACCCCGCGCTCGAGCGGCGCTTCCAGCCTGTGCTCGTCCGCGAGCCCACGGTGGACGAGACGATCGAGATCCTGCACGGGCTCAAGGACCGCTACGAGGCGTTCCACCGCGTCCGCATCTCCGACGAGGCGATCGTCGCCGCCGCCGAGCTCTCCGACCGCTATATCCGCGACCGCTTCCTCCCCGACAAGGCGATCGACCTGATCGACCAGGCGAGCGCCCGCGTCCGGCTGCGGACGAGGACGAAGGACGACGAGACGCGCAGCCTCGAGGACGATCTGCGCCGGCTCGCGCGTGAGCGCGACCAGGCGACGGCGAACGAGGACTACGACCGCGCCGGCGAGCTCAAGGACCGGATCGAGTCGAGGCGCGGCGAGCTCGACGAGCGCCGCAAGGGCCGCCAGCGGGCGCCGGAGGTGACGGCCGAGGACATCGCCGACATCGTGTCGCGCGCGACCGGGATCCCCGTCTCGCAGCTGACGACGGAGGAGCGGCAGCGCCTGCTCTCGCTCGAGGAGGAGCTCCACGCGCGCATCGTCGGCCAGGACGAGGCGGTGACGGCGATCGCGGAGGCCGTCCGGCGCTCACGCGCCGGCCTCGGCGACCCGAACCGGCCGATGGGGAGCTTCCTCTTCCTCGGCCCGACCGGAGTCGGCAAGACCGAGCTCGCTCGGGCTCTCGCCGAAGCGCTCTTCGGCGCCGAGGACCTGATGGTGCGCTTCGACATGAGCGAGTTCCAGGAGCGCCACACGGTCTCGCGGCTCGTGGGCGCCCCGCCGGGGTACGTCGGCTACGAGGAGGCGGGCCAGCTGACCGAGCAGGTGCGTCGGCGCCCCTACTCCGTGCTCCTCTTCGACGAGATCGAGAAGGCGCACCCGGACGTCTTCAACATCCTGCTCCAGATCCTCGACGACGGCCGCCTCACCGACGCGAAGGGACGGACGGTGGACTTCAAGAACAGCGTCGTGATCATGACGTCGAACCTCGGCGCGCACCTGATCCAGGACGCGGCGCGGACGGAAACGGACTACGACGAGCTCAAGGAGCAACTGATGGACGTGCTCCGGCAGAGCTTCCGGCCCGAGTTCATCAACCGGATCGACGAGATCATCGTCTTCCGCGCGCTCTCCGACGAGCAGCTCGTCGAGATCACGGGGCTGCTCCTCGACCGCTTGGCGCGCCGCCTGCGCGCGCAGCGGATCGAGGTGGACTTCACGGACGACACGGTCCGGCTCCTCGCGCGCGAGGGCTTCGACCCGGAGTTCGGCGCACGGCCTCTCCGGCGGACGATCCAGCGCCTCGTCGAGAACGAGCTCTCGCGCATGGTCCTCTCCGGCTCGGTCGAGCCGGGCGACCGCGTGACGGTCGACGTCGTCGAGGGCGACCTGCACTTCGACGTCGAGTCGGGTGCGGCCGAGGAGGAGGTCACGGCGCCGGAGCCCGGCGCTCTGCCGGCACGCTGATCCAGACGTCGGCGCCGGCGGCGCTCGCGGAGCCTCCGTGGGCATCGGCGATCGCGTCGACGACGGCGAGCCCGAGGCCCGCGCCGCCGCTCGTCCGGCTTTCGTCGAGGCGGCTGAAGCGCTGGAAGGCCCGCGGGACGAACTCGGGCGGGAGACCGGCGCCCTCGTCGCGGACGTGCAGCTCGACGCGGCCGTCGACCGAGCGCGCCTGGAGGCGGACGGCGCCGGCGCCGTGGCGGAGCGCGTTCTCGACGAGGTTGCCGAGCGCCTGCTCGAGCCGCAGCCGGTCGCCCGTGAGGCCGAGGCCGACCGGAGCGTCGACCTCGAGCGCCCGCCCGGCCTCCTGCGCACGCCAGGCGAAGCGGTTGTCGACGCTCTCGAGCAGCTCGCGCGCCGACACGTGCTCCTGCCGCAGCCGGAGCTTGCCGCGGTCGGAGCTCGCGATGAGCAGCAGGTCGCCGGCGAGCTGGACGAGCCGGTCGGTCTCGGCGCTGGCCTCGCGGAGCGCGGCGCGCAGCTCGTCCTCGCTCTCGGCGTGGTGGAGCGCGAAGTCGAGCTCGGCGCGGAGGAGCGCGAGCGGCGTGCGCAGCTCGTGACCCGCCTCGGCGACGAAGTCGCGCTCCCGCTCGATCGCCGCCTCGAGCCGAGCGAGCATGTCGTTCAGGGTCTCGCCGAGCCGGTCGAGCTCGTCGCGCGTCCCCGGTAGAGGCAGGCGCTCGCCGGGCCGGTCGGCGGAGATCTCGGCGGCGCGGCGACGCATCGTCTCGACGGCGCGGAGCCCCGCCCCGGCGAGGAGGTAGCCGAGCCCGGTCGCGACGAGGAGCGCGAGCGGGCCCGCGACGAGAAGCTCGGTGCGCAGGTTGCGCAGCGCCTCGGCGCGGTTCTCGCGCGTCGCGCCGACGACGAGCACACGTCCGTCGACGGGCACGGCGAGCAGCCGCGCGGGCTCGTCGAGCCCGGGCACGGACGGCACGTCGACGAAGCGCGAGCCGTGAAGCGCCGAGCGAAGCTCCCGTGGGGTGAGGAGCGAGCGGCCGCCGAGGGGCGGTGTCGCGTCGGCGACGCGGCCGTCCGGGCCGACGAGCTGCGCGAAGCTCTCGCCGCGCTCGACGAGCCGGCCGCTTCCGGCTTCGCCGCGCAGGGAGGTCCGTCCGTCGCGGACGAGGGCCGAGAGGTCCTGCGCACGCAGGCGGAGATCCTGGTCGAGGGCGCGCGAGAGGTCGTCCGCGAGCCGCGCGTAGACGAACAGGCCCGTCCCGGCGAGGACGAGCGTCATCGCGGCCGCGAACGCGGCGGCCACTCGCAGCCTGATCGGAAGCCGTCTCATCCGTCCCCGCGCAGCCGGTAGCCGGCGCCGCGCACGGTCTCGATCGTGCCGTCCCCGAGCTTGCGCCGCAGCCGGCGCACGTAGACGTCGACGACGTTCGAGCGCGTCTCGTAGGCGAAGTCCCAGGCGTGCTCGATCAGCTCGAGCCGCGACAGGACCTCGCCGGGCCGCCGCATGAGCGTCTCGAGCAGCGCGAACTCCTTCGTCGAGAGCTCGATCTCGGCGTCGCCGCGGCGCACCTCAC
>VAXK01000023.1 GCA_005885565.1 Actinomycetota bacterium | reverse complement strand
CGACCGCGTCCGGCGGCTGGTCGCGCCCGGAAAGGAGCACCCCGACGAATGGTTCGACGTGCACGACACGGCGCACCGGCTCGGAATCACGACGCAGTGCACGATGCTCTACGGTCACGTCGAGACCTACGAGGAGCGGATCGACCACCTGCTGCGCCTGCGTGTGCAGCAGGATGCGAGCGGCGGCTTCCTCTCCTTCATCCCGCTCGCGTTCCACCCCGAGAACACGGTCTTCGAGCGGCGCGGCTGGCGGCACACGACGGGCGCCGAGGACCTGAAGACGATCGCCGTCTCGCGGCTCGTGCTCGACAACGTCCCGAACGTGAAGGCCTACTGGATCATGATGGGCATGCCCCTCGCGCAGGTCGCGCTGCACTTCGGCGCGAACGACGTACAGGGGACGGTCGTGCGGGAGGAGATCTTCCACGCGGCCGGCGCGACGACGCCGACCGAGCAGAAGCTCGACGAGCTGGTGCGCGTCGTCCGCGACGCGGGGCGCGTGCCCGTGCAGCGCGACACGCTCTACAACGAGCTGCGGAGGTGGGCGGCGTGAGCGCGCTCGACCATCTCGAGAGCGCCGACTTCGAGGAGTTCGCGGCGGCGCTGGCGCCGGACGTCGTCTGGGTGGGGTTGGAGCCGGGGCAGCTGTGCCGAAACCGCGAGCAGGTGGTGGCGACGTTCCGGCGGGCTCTGGAGTCGGGGAAGAGCGGCTCGCCGGAGGTCGTCGCCGAGGCGGAGGGCCGGATCGTCGTCGATCCGCACGTCGAGCCGCCGAACGAGGAGGCGCCGGAGCTCCACTTCGTGTTCGTCGTCGAAGGCGACCGGATCGTCGAGATGCGCGACTACCGGAACCGCGCGGCGGCGCTCGAGGCGGTGGGCCTGTGATCCGCCTCGGCCGGATCGGCTACGTGAACATGGCGCCGGTCTTCTACCGCGTCGAGGCCGAGTTCGACGAGGTGGTAGGCGTGCCGACGGCGCTGAACCACGCGCTGTTGGACGGCGAGTGCGACCTGGCGCCGATCTCGTCGATCGAGTACGCGCGGCACGCTGACCGGCTTCGAATCCTCCCGCGGTTGTGCGTCTCGTCGGAGGGGGCTGTCGACTCGATCCAGCTCGTGTCGCGGGCGCCGCTCGAGCGGGTGAGGTCGATCGCGGTCACGCCCGAGAGCGCCACGTCCGTCGTCCTGACGCGGGTGCTCCTGCCGGAGGCGGAGCACGTGCCGCTCGGGGAGGAGGCCGATGCGAAGCTCCTGATCGGCGACGCGGCGTTGCAGAGCGCGTTCAACGACCCGACGCCGCACCACGACCTGGGCCGGCTGTGGCTCGAGCGCACCGGCCTGCCGATGGTCTTCGCGGTGTGGGCGTGCCCGGAGCCGGCGCCGCCGGGGCTCTCGCAGCTCGAAGACGCCTTGGTTTCGTCGGTGCGGCTGGCGCGGGCCGAGCCCGAGCGGCTCGCGTACGAGGCGAGCGAGCGCTACGGCTATCCGCCGGGCTTCCTGGCGCGCTACTTCGAGAAGCTGCGCTACCGCTTCGGCCCGCGCGAGCGCGCCGGCCTGCTGACGTTCCTCGAGCTCGCGCGTGACGCCGGCGAGCTCGACCACGTCCCCGAGCTCCGCTTCGTCCACGCAGAGCCGGTGCCGGCATGACCGGCTCCGACACGTCCAAGCGACCGCCTCCCGGCCAGGTCCCGGCGGGCCACGCCGGGGGTCTGACCCCTGCCGCGTCCGCGGCGGCCAAGGCCGGAAGGGACTGCATCTGTGGCGAAGAGCCGCTCTTCGAGGCCCGGCGTGCGAAAGGCGTATCAAAGTGACCGTCGGCGCGAGCCGTGTCCGGGGTCAGACCCCTGCAGTGGCCGGAGCGGACGAGACCGCGCCCGTTCTGGACAAGGCCCTTGCGGGCGAGCGGATCTCCGACGATGACGCCGTCGCGCTCCTCCGCTCCCGCGACCTCGTCGCGATCGGCCGCGCGGCGAACGAGCTCCGCGACCGCCGCACCGACCCGACGCGGATCACGTTCATCGTCGACCGGAACCTGAACTACACGAACGTCTGCTACACGGACTGCGACTTCTGCGCCTTCTACCGGCGGCCGGGCGACCGCAACGAGGGCTACCTCCTCCCGAAGCCGGTCATCTTCAAGAAGATCGAGGAGACGTTGGCGATCGGCGGCACCGGCCTGCTGATGCAGGGAGGCCACCACCCGGACCTCGGGGTCGAGTACTACGAAGACCTCTTCCGCTCGATCAAGGCGCGCTACCCGATCCACCTGCACGCGCTCTCGCCCTCCGAGATCCAGCACGCCGCCCGCCGCTCGAAGCTCACGATCTGGGAGACGCTCTCGCGCCTGCGCGACGCCGGCCTCGACTCCATCCCCGGCGGCGGCGCCGAGATCCTCGTCGACCGCGTCCGCCGCATCATCTCGCCGAAGAAGACGACCTCCGCCGAGTGGCTCGACGTCATGCGCCACGCGCACCGGCTCGGCATGTCGACGACGGCCACGATGATGTACGGC
This sequence comes from Actinomycetota bacterium, assembly GCA_005885565.1. Lineage (GTDB taxonomy): Bacteria > Actinomycetota > Thermoleophilia > Gaiellales > Gaiellaceae > AC-50. The sequence goes on along the minus strand of VAXK01000023.1, from coordinate 5,198 downwards.
CACGTCGAGACGCTCGAGGAGCGCGTCGAGCACATGCGCCTGATCCGCGAGCTCCAGGACGAGACGCGGGGCTTCCGCGCCTTCATCTCGTGGACGTTCCAGGACGACGGGAACCGTCTCGGCGAGCGTGTGCCTCGCGCCGCGATGCCGACCTCCTTCGACTACCTGCTCACACAGGCCGTGTCCCGCATCTACCTCGACAACGTCGACCACATCCAGTCCTCGTGGGTGACGCAGGGCCTCAAGATCGGCCAGGTCGCGCTCGGCTTCGGCGCCGACGACATGGGCTCGGTGATGATCGAGGAGAACGTCGTCTCCGCGGCCGGTACGACCTACCGCACCTCGACGGAGGAGCTCGTCCACCTGATCCGCCGGCTCGGCAAGACGCCCGTCCAACGGGACACGCTCTACCGCGACGTCAAGATCTGGAACTAAACGTGGGGGAACCGGTTCCCCCACGAGCCCCCTCCTCGAGAGCGGGCGTCCCATCCCAGCGTTTCAGGAGCCGGCCAAGGTCTTTGCAAAGCGGCGAGATCGCCGTCAGTGGCCTCCCGCCGGGCAAAGCCCGGCTCCGGCGGCCATTCGCGCCACTCCCAAATCCGCTTCCCCCGCGCGCGACGAAGCCTCAGCGGCGCGGTCGCACGACGGCCGGGCGGCTCGCCGCCGGGCTCGTCGTCTCGGTGACGCAGCCGCCGGGTGCGGTCCCCGGCGAAGAGCAGCCCAGGCGCGGAAACGGCAGCCACAACGCGAAGAACTCGATCCGCTGCCCCACCCGAACCGTCGTCCGGTAGCGGCCGGCTCGATTCGTCTCGATCGACCTCCGCACCGGGCGAAGGGCAGGCGTCCCCGGAAGCGCGAGCCCGGTCGGCAAGCCGATGACCCGGACGGCGGCGTGGGCGCGCGGCCTTCCGGCAAGCAGGAGGCGGCCGTGGAGGACGAACCGGTCCTTCTGCGCGGTCCGGCGCGCCCGCAGCGTCAGGACGCTCGGCCACGGCACGAGCCCGTGCGCTTCCCATGTCGCTCGCTCGTCGCCCACGCCGGTCGGGGTCAGCGGCGTGACGAAGGCGCGCCAGAGGTAGATCCCCGGCGTCGCCGGGACGCCGAGCGACCGCTTGAAGTCGAGCTCGACGTCCTGGAACGAAAGGCCGGGCGCGAGGTCGAGGCAGAGCCGGAGGTCGTAGCCGCCGAGGGCGGCGTCAAGGCCGGAAGCCGGGTCGACGAAGATCGGGAGATCGAGCGGCTCGAGCCTCCACACGGCTGCATGCGTCCCCGGCGCGCAGGCCCGGAGCCGCGCGTCCGCCGCGTAGCGCGCCGGATCGGCGACGACGACGTCGCCTTCGGCGGTCGACCCTTCGCCGTCGGGCGCCGCCGCCGAAGCGAGGTCGACGGTCGATCGGCCGAGGACCGTCCCCGGCGGTCGCCCCAGGTCGAGCGTGAAGCCGGCCGGGATCGAGATCTCGATCCGTGCCGTTCCGGCGGCCGCACCGCCGCTCACGCTGACGGAGGTCTCGCTCCGCGTCGGCTGGACGAACAGGACCGAGATGCCCTGGGCGCGGGCAGGCGCCGGCGCCCACAGCACGGCCAGGAGGAAACCCAGGAGCGCCCGCCGGCTCATCTTGCCCCAGCGTATTGACGGCAGTGGCCGGAGCGACCCGGCGCTTTCGGTACCGTGACCGACGGGTCGTGCTCTCCAAGCTGGTTATCGCGGGCTTGCTCTCGCTGGTCCTGGCCGCCCCGGCCGCGGCCGCTCGCGTCGTGCTCATGCCGGGAGTCACCTACGAGCGCCAGGTCGAGCTGACCCCGCACGGGCCGGTCGCCGTCCACGTGCTCACGGCGCCGCGGCCGGGCGGGCTCTACGGTCTCGCGCCAGCGCTCTCGAACGGCGTCGTCTCCGGACGCGAGCCGCTGAGCGCGATCGAGCGCCGCGCCTCCGCGACGGCCACCGTCGCCGGGGTCAACGGCGACTTCTTCGCCGCGAGCGGCGAGCCGAGCGGCATCGTGCTCCGCTCGGGAGTGCTGGACCACCCCCCGGAGGCCGACCGGTCGAGCATCGGCCTCGCCGCCGACGGCTCGCTCCGAGTCGAGCAGGTCGTCTACAACGGCATCTGGCGAGGCGTAAGCGGACGCCGCCCGATCCGCTTGAACGCGATTCCCGGGAAGAACGGGGTCAGCCTCTTCACCCGCTCGTGGGGCGCGGCGACGCCGCCGATCGCCGGCTCGCTCGAGGCCGTCGTCCCCTCGCTCCCGCCGACCACGCCGAACACCGACCTCTTCGGCACCGTGTCTCAGGTCGGACCGTCGAACGGCGGGACGGCGATCCCGCGCGGCGGCGCCGTCGTCCTCGCGCGCGGAACGGGCGCAGCGCGGTTCGCGGCCGAGGTGCCGGCCGGCACGAACCTCTTCCTGCGCTTCATCCTGACCCCCACCTGGAGCGACGTCACCGACGCGATCGGCGGCGGGCCGCTGATCGTCCGGGGCGGCAAGCCGGTCTTCCGGGCCGGGGAGACGTTCTCGCCGCAGCTCCTCGCGCCGCGGCAGCCGCGAACGGCGGTCGGCCAGCTCGCCGACGGCCGCATCGTGCTCGTCGCCGTGGACGGCGCGGCGGCGGGCTACAGCGTCGGGATGACGAACTTCGAGCTCGCGCTCACGCTCGTCCGCCTCGGCGCCGTCACCGGCGCCGCCCTCGGGAGCGGCACCCAGACGACGATGGCGTTCGACGGCACGCTCCTCGACCGGCCCTCGTCGCCGGGCGGCGAGCTGCCCCTCTCCGACGCGCTCCTCGTCTCGTACTCCGGGGTCTACGTGCCGCAGCTGGCGCCGGTGCTCTCGCCGAACGGCGACGGCGTGGACGAGCGGCAGAGCCTCTCGTACCGGGTCGTCCGCCCCTCGACGGTGACGGCCACGCTCACCGGGCCGGGCGGCGTCACGCAGCCGCTCGACGCCGGCGCCCGCGCGCCGGGCACGTACAAGTTCACCTGGGACGGCGCGACCGCGCTCGAAGGCCGGTGGCGGCTCGTCGTGAACGCCGTCGACGACCAGGGTCGAGCCTCCTCCGCCGACCGGACGTTCACGCTCGACAAGACGCTCGGCTTCCTCGCCACGCCGGCCTCGGTCGGCGTCCGCCGGGCCGGCTCCTCGCTCCGCGGCAGCTTCGTGCTCGCGCATCCCGCCCAGGTGCGGGCGACGATCGAGCGGCCGTCCGGCGTCGTCGTCCGCCGCCTCTTCGCGCGCAGCCTCGACACGGGGACAGTCCCCTTGACGTGGAACGGGCGCGACGACCGCGGCACACTCGTGTTCGCCGGCCGCTACGTCCTGCGCGTGACGGCGACGAACGAGCTCGGGACGATGTCGCTCACGAAGCCCTTCCGCGTGCGGCGCGGGTAATCTCCGCGCGTGCCGCTCGCGAGCGTCTCGAGCGCGCTGACGACGCTCGTCGGCGACCACGGCCTCTACGCGGTCTTCGGGCTGATGGCCCTCGACGCCGTCTTCCCCGCCGCGAGCGAGCTCGTGATGCTCTACGCCGGCGCGCTCGCCGCCGGGGCCTTCGCGAGCCACGTCTCGCTGTTCGGGTCGCGCATCCCGTCCGGCTTCGACGCCTACCTCGCGATGGCGCTCGCAGGCACGATCGGCTATCTGCTCGGCGCGATCGTCGGCTGGGCGATCGGCTTCTACGGCGACCGGAGGTTCCGCGTCTCCGAGCGGAAGCTCGCCAAGGCTCGGCGCTGGTTCGACCGCTGGGAGGACTGGGCCGTCTTCGTCGGGCGCGTCACGCCCGTCGCCCGCTCGTTCGTCTCCATCCCGGCCGGGATCTTCCGGATGCCGTTCGCGCGGTACACCGTCCTGACGGCCGTCGGCTCGGCAGCTTGGTGCTTCGCGTTCGCCGGCGCCGGCTGGGGACTCGGGCGGAGCTGGGAGCGCTTCCACCGCGACTTCCGCTTCGTCGACTACGCCGTCGTCGTGGCCGTCGTGCTCCTCGCCGGCTGGCTCGTCCTGCGCTGGCGCTCGCGCCGGGCCCGGTTGGCCGCCGAGTAAACTGGCTCGGCTGTGGCCTCGATCCCGCTCTTCAACCCGAAGGCGCAGTACGGGCCGCTGCTCCCCGAGCTGAAGGAGCGAATGGGCGCCGTCCTCGACGGCGGGCGCTTCATCCTCGGCCCCGAGGTGCGCGCCTTCGAGGATGAGGCGGCGGCGTTCCTCGGCGTGCCGCAGACGATCGGGGTCGCGAACGGCACGGACGCGATCTCGCTCGTGCTGAACGCGCTCGGGATCGGGGCCGGCGACGAGGTGATCTGCCCGGCCTTCACGTTCTACGCGACCGCCGAGCCGATCGCGCAGCGCGGCGCGGTGCCCGTCTTCGCCGACGTCGACCCGGTCACGCTGAACCTCGATCCGGCCGACGCGGCGCGCCGCGTCACCGAGCGGACGAAGGCCATCCTCCCCGTCCACCTCTTCGGTCGGCCGGCGCCGCTCGGCGAGCTGACCGGCCTCGGCATGCCAGTCGTCGAGGACGCCGCGCAGGCCTTCGGCGCGGAGGGGATCGCGACCACCGGCGTCGCGTCGACCTTCTCGTTCTACCCGACGAAGAACCTCGGCGCGCTCGGCGACGGCGGCCTCGTCTCCGTCACCGACGAGGAGCTCGGCGAGCGGATTCGGCTGCTCCGCTTCCACGGCTCGCGCGACAAGCGCGACTTCCAGCTCGTGGGCTACAACTCGCGCCTCGACGAGCTCCAAGCCGCCGCGCTGCGCGTCTTCCTCCCGCACGTCGCGGAGTGGAACCGCCTCCGCCGCGAGGCCGCCCTGCGCTATGCGGAGCTCGGCCTCGGCGAGCTCGTGGAGCTGCCGCCCGACGACGGCCGCCACGTCTACCACCTCTTCGTCGTGCGGACGCCGGAGCGAGACCGGGTGCGCGCCGCGCTCGACGAGGCCGGGATCGGCTGCGCCTCCTACTACGTCACGCCGCTCCACCTCCAGCCGGCGCTCGCATACCTCGGCTACGAGGCAGGCTCGCTTCCCGAGACCGAGCGCGCCTCGCGCGAGAACCTCGCCCTGCCGCTCTGGCCGGGGATCGAGCCGGCGGCTCAGGAGCGCGTCGTCGGGGCCGTCCGCTCCGCCGTCCGCGAACGCGTGCCGTCGTGATCCCGATCACCCGGCATCGCCTGTGGCAGCTCGCGGCCGACGCGGTGCTGATCGCGATCGCGTGG
>VAXK01000346.1 GCA_005885565.1 Actinomycetota bacterium | reverse complement strand
CGGTGCCGTCGACGACGACGCCCTCGAAGCCGTACGCCTGCGCGCGGTCGGCGACGTGCTCGGTCGCGTACTCGAGGTGGGTCGGCGTCGAGTACGCCCACTGGTTGTTGTCGCAGACGAAGACGACCGGCAGCCGGCGCGTCCCGGCGAGCGTCATCGACTCGTGCGTGTCGCCCCGCGCCGAGGCGCCCTCCCCGAACCAGCCGACGGCGACGCGGCGCTCGCCGCGGATGCGGAACGCGAGCGCGCAGCCGGTCGCGACCGGGAGCATCGCGGGCAGGTGGCTGACCATCGCGATCAGGCCGAGCCGCGAGTCGGCCATGTGGACGTTCCCGTCCCTCCCTTTCGTGGGGCCGTCGACGCGGCCCATGTACTGCGCGAAGACGCGCCAAGGCTCGACCCCGCGCGTGATGTGGACGCCCATGTCGCGGTGGAGCGGCGTGCCGACGTCGTCGGGGCCCATCGCGGTGGCGACGCCGACGGAGGCGGCTTCGTTGCCCCGCCCCGTGTAGAAGGAGCCGGGGATCTTGCCCTGTCGGTAGAGGATGTGGCCGCGCTCCTCCACTCCCCGGGTGACGAGGAGGGTGCGGTAGACCGCCAGCAGGTCCTGGCGGTCGAGCCCCGCCTCCCTGACCTCACTCAGCGAGCCGACCGGCTCGGCTTCTCTCGCGATCGCCAAGACGCGGGGAACTGTATCGACTGGGTCTGCGCGACCCGCCGCCACAGGCGCCGAGGCAACCGGAGGACAGCGCTACGATCGAAGGGTGAGCGCGCGAGGCGCAGTCACTGTCGCAGCGGTCGTCGTGTCCGGTTTGGCCTTGGCTTCGCCCGGCACACCCGCGCGGGAGGCGCAAGCCCAGACCTGTGGCGCCCGCGTCCACCAGGAGCCGAACCCGCTCCTCGGGACGCTGAGCGGAGGCCGGTGGGTCGCGGGTAGCCCGCGGAGGGCGGGGCTCGTGGGCTTCCTCTTCGGCGGCGAGGTGGTGGACGGCCGCTTCGCGGTCTACACCGGAGGCCTGGATCCCGGGACGAGGACGAGCGAGAAGATCCTCTGGATCGTGCCGCGGCGAAAGCGTGTCGGCCTGCGCCTCGCGATCAGCGGTCGCCGGGACGGCTCGACGACCGTGACGTACCGACGCCGCGTCGCCGAAGCGAGCTCCACCCAGACGCCGCAGCACCTCTTTCCCTCGACCCTCGACCTGCCCGTCCCGGGCTGCTGGAAGCTCACGCTTCGCACCGCCCGGGTCTCGGCGACGGTGAGCGTGCTCGCCCAGGTCGCGCACTAGCGTGGGCAAGGCCGCCGACTGGCTGCGCGAGGAGCGCCGCAACGTGCTCGGCCACTGGGCCGCCGTCTGCCTGGGCTGCGGCGCGGCCCGCCGGTGGTTCGAGGACTTCGAGGCCGACGTTCCCGCGACGTGCCCTCAATGCGGCAGCGAGATGCTGCGCCGCTGCCCGAGCTGCGACGCGCCGTTCAGCTCGGCGTTCGCCGTCGAGTGCGAGAGCTGCGGCGCCCCGCTCCGGAGCGGCGAGCTCTTCGGCGGCCGGATCCGCCGCAGCTGATCTCAGCTACGAATTTGCGAGAACCGGATCACCGTGACGGTGTCGTCGTCTGACACGTCGCGGTTGTAGAGCTGGCCGAGGAAGCCGGCCATCTCCTCGACGCGGCGGATCTCGGGGTTGTCGTGCTCGATCTCGCGGGGCGAGAGCTCCCGGAGCTGCTTGACCTCGACCTTGTCGATCACCGCGTCGAACACCTTCTCCCGCGCGCTGAAACGCGCGCCCGCGAGGACCTGGACGACCATGCCCTTCCGGTACTTCGCGGACTTGTCGCCGAGTCGGATCGTCGCCGTCTTGCGGCCGCTCCGAAGCTGTTCCGCGACGATCGGGGAGTAGAAGTTCAGCGCATACATCGCGTCGTCCTCAGGGAGCCGCGGCAGAGCGAAGATCATAAGCGCCTTCTCGCAGGCGCGCGAGCGCGCGGTCGGCCATCTCCCGCTCGCCCTTGTAGGCGAGCAGGCGCGGAGCCTCGTCCGCCGCGAGCCAGCGTGCCTCGGCCACCTCGAAGGCGAGCTCGGGCGGCAGGTCGCCGAGCCGTCCGCGCCGGTAGCGGAGCAGGTAGAAGCTCACGACCTTGAAGACGCGCTCGCCGCCGCGCGTGTACACGTAGCGGACGTCGCCGAGCTTACCGAGGCTCGTCGCCTCGACGCCTGTCTCCTCGGCGACCTCGCGGAGCGCCGTCTCCTCCGGCTTCTCCCCCGCGCCGACCAGGCCCTTCGGCAGCGCCCAGACGCCGGGCGGCTTGCCTCCGGGCCGGATCGCGGCCACGACGAAGCGCCCGCGCAGGCGTCGCACGAGCACACCTCCGGCCGAGAACTCACGGATCACGAACGGCTTTGTAACAAAAGCTCGTCGTCGGCCTTGCAGACGGCTCGAATTGGCCTGTACAATGCCTTGGCACTCGAAGGGCTGGAGTGCCAAGAGGTGTCACAAAGTCCAAGAAGTAGGAGGCACGCATGGATCTACAGCCGCTGGGAGATCGCCTGATCGTCGAGGTCCTCGAGGAAGAGGAGACCACGGTCAGCGGGATCGTCCTTCCGGACACCGCCAAGGAGAAGCCGCAGCGCGGCCGCGTCCTCGCCGTCGGCCCGGGCAGCCGGAACGACAAGGGCGAGCTCGTCCCGATGGACGTCGCCGAGGGCGACGAGATCGTCTTCTCGAAGTACGGCGGCACCGAGGTCAAGCTCGGCACCGACGAGATCCTGATCCTGCGCGAGTCGGACGTGCTCGCAAAGGTCGTCGGCACGCGCGAGCCGGTTCCCGCCTAACCACGAACGTACGGAGGTAACGAATGGCTCACAAGGAGCTGAAGTTCAACGAGGAGGCGCGCCGCTCGCTCGAGCGCGGCGTGAACACCCTCGCCGACGCGGTCAAGGTCACCCTGGGGCCGAAAGGCCGCTACGTCGTCCT
>VAXK01000336.1:4793-7431 GCA_005885565.1 Actinomycetota bacterium | reverse complement strand
CGAACGTGCGACCGCCGTGCCACCGGACGACGAGCCCCTTGATGTCGCCGCGGGTGAGGTCGCTCGTCGGCGCCTGCCAGAAGAACGCGTTGCGCACTACGGCCACCGGCTCGAGCTGATCTCGGACCCGAACGCTGACCGCGGCGACGCGGTTGCTGACGAGGCCGGTCACCGTCTGCGGCGCCGTCTCGCCCGAATAGACCTGCCAAACGACCTCGCCCTTCGCGAGCCTGAAAGCAGGGACGCAACCGCCCATCGAGGCTGACTCGGTGACGACCTCGCACACCTTTCCCTGGGTCGTCGGGAAGACGTAGATGTCGACGCCGTTCTTACCGAGCCCGTGCGCGATGCGCCGCGTGTGATTGGGTAGCGCTGCGCCGGGGCGCGTCAGATAGTCATGCGCCTGCACGACGTCGTCAGGAAGCTGCGCATCCGGCGCCGGCGGCACCGCGAAGGCGGCCGCCATGTCGTGTGCCACCGCCGGTAGCTCGACGGCCCGCGCTTCGTGGTCCGCTCGACTCAACAGCAACGCCGCCCCACCGATCGCGAGCAGCGCAGCGAGCACGTGAACATGTCGGCGCTTCGGCGTCACGGTACGGTGGTGTCGCAGTTGTAGGCGTACACGGTGTTCGGATCCGTGCCGGTGTAGATCTGCTCGCAATAGGCCCGTCGCGGACCGGTCGTGAGACCGATGCTCGTCGGACTGCAATTCATGTCTTTCTGCCACGTTATGTGCGTGGGTGTGTCGTAGTAGCGCACGCGCCAGGCTTCACAGACGTCCGGCGAGCGATAGACCTCGTTGTACTGCCGACTCGCGAAGCCGCTTGTCCATTGGGTCACCCTCGGAACAACGCCCGGATAGACGTTCCCATACGCGTAGCGGTACCGCGTCCAGCCATACGCGAGCAAGGGCGGAATCACGAAGAACAACAAGACCGCGATCTAGCGCGCGGCGGCCCGGAGTCAAGATGTCTCTTTGGGCCAGGTCCCGGCGGGCGCGAGGTCGGCCGGCGTACGGCCGTCCGAGGCCGTCGTGCCCGCGTCGGCGCCGTGCTGGAGCAGGAGCCGAACGAGCTCCGCGTCACCGTTCTGCGCGGCGGTGTGGAGCGGCGTGAAGCCGCCCTCGCCCGGTCCGTTCGGGTCGGCGCCGGCCTCGAGGAGGACGCGCGCGCTCGCGTGGTCACGTGCGAATGCCGCCGTCCCGAGCGGGCGTACCTTCGCGAAGCTCGCGGTCGAGAGCGCCTCCACGTCGGCGCCGCGCTCGACGAGCAGCCGCGTCGTCTCCGCGCCGCCCGAGAAGCACGCGAGATGGAGCGGCGTGAACCCGTCCTGCGACCACGACCGCGCGAGCTCCGGGTGCTCCGAGAGCAGCTCCTCGAGCCGAGCGACGCGGCCGAACGCCGCCGCCTCGAACACCGTCTCCTGCCCCGGCGCGAGGAGCGCCTCGCCGCGCTCCCGCTTTCCGGCATAGAGCGCCTGCATCGCCTCGGAGATCATGCGCGCGGCAACCCCACCCACGCATCGGGTGGCGCAAGCAGGACGCGGAGGCCGATCCGCTCGCCGCCCGCCGCGCCGAACTCCCAGAGCGAGACGGCCTGCCAGTCGTGCGGGATCTCCGGAGCGACCTCGGCCGGGACGTACCCCGCTTGCAGCGTCCGCTCCTCGTTCCAGATGCCGAGCGCGTTCGGATCGTGCTCGTTGTCGGGCTCGGGGACGAGCGCGAGCCGCCGGCCCGGATCGAAGCCCGAGTCCTGGAGCGCCTCGGCGCGATACGACGCGCCGGCGACCTTCACGACGCGGATGCGCTCGTCGCGCCAGCGGACGGGCTCGCCGGTCGCCGCGTCGCGGAGCCAGAAGCCGCGTCCCTCCTCGGAGGTCCCGCGCTCGAGCCAGAGCCGAACGCGTTCGCTCAGAACTCGAGCAGGCGCCGCGCCGCGTCCGCGACGCGTTCCACCGAGGGCATGTACGCGTCCTCGATCTGCCAGTACGGGTAGGGCACGTCGTAGCCGGTCACGCGGAGGACCGGGCCGTGGAGGTCGAGGATCGCCTTCTCCGCCAAGATGGCGGCGAGCTCGGCCGCGTAGCCACAGGTGCGCGGCGCCTCTTGGACGATGACGACGCGGCCCGTCTTCGCGGCCGAGGCGAGGAGCGCTTCCTCGTCGAGCGGTTTCAGCGTCCGCACGTCGAGCACCTCGACGCTCACGTCGAGCTCGTCGGCCGCGGCCTCGGCCACGGGCACCATCGAGCCGTAGGCGACGATCGTCAGGTCGCTTCCCTCCCGCACGAGCCGTGCGCGACCGAGCGGCACCACGTGCTCGCCCTCGGGCACCTCGCCGCGCAGCGTCCGGTAGTGGAGCTTCGGCTCGAGGACGACGACCGGGTCGGGATCGCGGATCGCGGCGGCGAGCAGGCCCTTTGCGTCGGCCGGCGTCGAGGGGATCGCGACCTTCACCCCCGGCGTGTGCACGTAGTAGGTCTCGGGCGAGTCGTCGTGGAGCTCGGGCGCCTTCACGCCGCCGCCGTAGGGCATCCGGACGACGAGCGGGAACGCCATCTTCCCGCCCGTCCGCCAGCGGTAGCGCCCCACGTGCGTGATGAGCTGGTCGAGGCACGGATACGAGAAGGCGTCGTACTGCAT
>VAXK01000336.1:0-4732 GCA_005885565.1 Actinomycetota bacterium | reverse complement strand
AAGCGCTCGCGCAGGCCCGCGGTGGCGCGGAAGACCCCGCCCGCCCGGCCGACGTCCTCGCCGATGACCAGAACGGACTCGTCCCGCTCGAGCTCGACGTGGAACGCGTCGTTGATCGCCTCGACGATCGAGAGCTCAGCCATCGCCGAGGATCCTTCGCAGCTCGTCGAGATCCGAGCCGAACGAGGCCGGCGGGTCGACGAAGGCGTGCGCGAACAGGAGCTCCGAGTCGGGCGGCGGCTCGGCCTCGGCCTGCGCGATCCCACGGCGCATGAGCTCCCGCGCCTCGGACCGCACCGCCTCCGCGTGCTCGGGCTCCAGCACGCCCAGCCGCTCGAGGTACGCCTCGTAGCGGCCGACGCACTCGCGCTTGCGCTCCTCCTCCACCCGCTCCAGATCGATGTAGGCGCGCGGGTCGTCCGCAGTCGCGTGCGGCGCCGCCCGGTACGTGACCGCCTCGACGAACGTCGGCCCTTCGCCCGTGCGTGCGCGCGCCACCGCCTCGCGTGTCGCCTCGTACACCGCGAGCACGTCCGCTCCGTCCACGCGAACGCCGGGCATGCCGTACCCGACGGCCTTGTCCGCGAGGGTCTCGGCCCGCGTCTGCGCCTCGAGCGGCGTCGAGATGGCCCACTGGTTGTTGTTGCAGAGGAGGACGAGCGGCGCGTCCGTGACCGCCGCGAAGTTCGCGCCCTCGTGGAACGACCCCTCGGAGGTGGCGCCGTCGCCGAAGAACACGAGCGCGCAGGCGCTCTCGCCGCGGAGCTTCTTCCCCCACGCGAGGCCGGCGGCGTGCGGCACGTGCGTCGCGATCGGCACGCAGATCGAGGCCACGTTGTAGTCGGCCGGGTTCCACCAGCCCGCGGGGTGGCCGCGCCACCACGAGAGCACCGTCGAGGCCGGCATCCCGCGCAAGAGGCCGATCGCCGACTCGCGATAGCTCGGGAAGATCCAGTCCTCGTCGTCCAGGGCATGCACGGCGCCTGCCTGCATCGCCTCGTGGTTCCAGAAGATCGCGTACGTGCCGATCCGGCCTTGGCGGTGGTAGACGAGCGAGCGCTCGTCGTAGGTGCGCAGGAGGACGAGGGAGCGGTGCAGCTCGAGGAGATCGGCCTCCCCGAGCCCCTCCACCTCCCGGTCGGGGATGCTCTCGCCGTCGCCGATCACGCGTCGCAGCTCGTGCTCGGCCGGAACGACCTGGGCCATCTCCGTCAGTGTATGCGGCGGCTTGAGGACGAACCGGACCTGGCCCTTTGTCCTGGCCGTCTGGCTCGGCAGCCGCGTCTTCTTCTTCGCCGTGGGCGCGATCGGCCACGCGTACGTCGACTTCGCCTACCCGGGCGGGTCGCCGCGCGAGCCGCCGGGCTTCCTCGACTACTGGGCGCACTGGGACGGCGGCTGGTACGCGGCGATCGCCGACAAGGGCTACTTCAACTCCGCCTCGACGTCGTTCTTCCCGCTCTATCCGCTCCTCGTCCGCTTCACGGACTGGCTGCCCGGCGGCACGGCCTTCTGGGGCGTGGCCGTGTCGGTCGCGTGCTTGCTGGCCGCGCTCTGGTTCCTGTACGAGATCGCGGAGGAGCTCTTCGACGCGCGCGTCGCCCGCGCCGCCGTCCTCGCCTTCGCGTTCTTCCCCTCGGCCTTCTTCATGAACGCCGTCTACTCGGAGTCGGTGTTTCTGGCCGCGACGACGGGGACGGTCTGGGCGCTCCGCGTCCGGCGGCACTTCCTGCTCGCCTGCCTCTTCGCCTACTTCGCGATGGTCGCGCGCAACGTCGGCTTCTTCCTCCTCCTCCCGCTGCTGTGGGAGCTCCTTGGCCGCCGGCGCGCCCGGCTCTGGGAGGGCGCGCTCGGCATCGTCGGCTCGCTCGGCGGCCTCCTCGCATACATGCTCTACCTCGCGAAGGGCCTCGGCGATCCGCTCTACTTCGCCGTCGCGCAGCGCGAGACGTGGGGCCGCGCGCTGACGAACCCGATCCACACGCTGCACAAGGCGTGGACGACCGGGATCTTCGCGACGCGCTACGCCTTCCACCCGCACGCGATCTTCGGGACGCCCTCGCCGGAGCCGGCCTTCAAGGCGGCCGACACCTTCAACCTCGTCCTCTTCGGGCTGCTCCTCGTGCTCCTCCTGCTCGGCGCGCTGAAGCTGCCGCTCGACCTCTGGGTCTACTCGGTGCTCGTCATCCTCGCGCCGATCCTGACCCCGAGCCCGTACTGGGCGCTCACGAGCTTCAACCGCTACCTGCTCGCGTGCTTCCCGCTCTTCGTCGTCCTCGGTTGGGTGCTCGCGAAGAGCCGCGTCCTCCTCGGCGCGTGGCTCCTTGCGAGCGCCGGCGTGGGCATCTACCTGACGCTGCTCTTCGTCACGTGGACGCTCGCAGACGCACTCGAGGCGGTCGACGTCGCCGAGGTCCTCGCCGTCGACGTGCACCGGCAGGGGCCGGTCGCAGACGATCTCGACGCGGTCGAGGTCGTGCGCGTAGTGGATGCCGCGCGCCCGTTCGAGGCCGCGGCCGCGGACCAGGTGCGCCACGATGCGCGCGATCGTCGGCGGGCGAAGCCGGGCCGGCGCGACCATGTCGAGCCCCTGCTCGAGCTCGGCGAGAGGGGCGGCGTGCAGCGGCAGCGGCCCCGCGTACGTGTACGGGTCGGAGTTCGCGACGAGCGCGAAGGCCGCCCTCCCGACGCCGCGCACCTCGAGCGCGGGGTCGAGGCGACCGCGCCGCTCGAGCAGCGTCCGGGCGACGAGGCGGACGAAGGCGAGGTCCCCGGGCCGCCGGCCCTCGCGACTTCGCCCGAGCGCGTCGACCCGGCGAACGACCTCGGCGTCGAAACCGACGCCGCAGCTGAACCCGAACCGCCGCCCGTTCACCCGGCCGAGCGAGATGCGGCGCGTCCTTCCCGCCGCGAGGGCCTCGCCGAGACGACGCGCGGCCTCGACCGGGTCGCGCGGCAGGCCGAGCACGCGCGACAGGACGCTTGTCCCGCCCCCGGGGAGGAATCCGAGCGGGACGCGGCCGTCGGCGCCGTTCAGCGCCTCGTTGAAGCCGCCGTCGCCCGAGAAGACGAAGATCGCGTCCGCCTCCGTCACCGCCTCGACGAGCTCGACGGCGTGGCCCGGCCGATCGGTGAAGAGCGTGTCGACGCTCGCCCCGCGCTCGAGCTCGGCGCGGACGGCCTCCACCCGCTGCTCGGTCACCTGGCTCGCGAACGGGTTGACGACGAGTACCGCCCGCCTCATCCTGGCGGAGCATGTCAAGGATCGACCACGTCGCCGTCGAGGCATCCGATCCGGACGCGACGGCGGCGTTCTACGAGCGCGTCTTCGGTGCGCGCGTCGTGAAGGCCGAGGGCCATCCGGTCATGGCCTACCTCGGCCCGACCGCAATTGCGGTGCACCAGCAGGGCGGGCCCGGCCCGCACACGGCCGTCCGCGTCTCCGCGGAGGAGCAGGTCCGGCTCCGAACCACCCTCGACGAGCTCGGCGTCGAGTGGGAGGAGCACGACCACGGCATCGCCGTCGGGCTCTTCTTCCGCGACCCGGACGGCCGCCAGGTCGAGGCGATCACGTACCGCTCGGCGGACGACCCGCGGCGGCCGGCCTAGCGTTCCTCGCGCGACCAGCGCTGCTCGGCGCGGAACACGGTGACGTGCTTCCTCGCGGCGAGCTCGATGTCGACGGAGGCGTCACTCGGCTCGACCAGATCGACGATCCGGGGTGCGCGCCGACCCCTAAGGGCATCGGGTGCAAATCGATCGGGCCGCTCCGCGAAGCTCTCTTCGTCTGCGTCGAGGAGCACGCAGGGAACGCGTCGAACGCCTCGGCTCCAGGCTGCGACCAGACGGTGGTTGCCGTTGCGTACGACGAGCCTCGTACCGAGCCTCAGCACCGTGAGGTAGTTCGGGCGTGGCTCGAGCCGAAAGACGACCTCGATCGGCCCCGTCGCATCGGCCTGCCGCGCTTCGATCTTCGACACTGCGAGATCGGCGCGCTCGGTGACGAGCGCGATCGAGGCGCCGCCCGGAGCCTCGACCCGTGCGTCGACGGAGCCTCGGCTCGGAAACAACATGCGCAGCAGGCCGTCCTCACCCATGCGTCGGGACAGCGCCGCCACGCGAGCGAGCTGGACGAGCGGTTGAGAGGTGGCGAGTGACTCCACCGCGACGGAGGCGACGCGCCACGAGCGGCCTTCGACCGACGAGCGGAAGAGCGAGGCGTCGAGGGCCTCCGCGAGCGTCTCCAGCGTTCCTGCGTCCGCATCCGCCTCCTGCGGCTCGACGGCGCCGTTCGCGCTCGAGAGGAACGCCTCACGCGCCCGTGACCAGAGCCGAGCGACCTCGGCCGCCGGCGCGGCGCTCACCCGGTCGGCGAACGCGACGGCCGCCTCGGCGGTGGGAAACGCGCCGAGCAGCAGCCGGCCCCGGCCGATCTCTCCCACCTAGAGGCTGGTGTCGTCGATCTTGATGTGCACCTCGACCTCGCCGATCAAGCCTGCGTGTGAGGCGGGCGAGGTGTGGGTGCCGGTGGGCCGGTCGGGATGGGTTGCGGTGAACATGAGGCTGGCTACGTCGGTCGGTGCCAAGTCCGGCGGTGCCGCAGGCGCGCCGGCCGGCGCGGGGATCGGAGCAGGCGCGAGCGGAACGTTCATCGTGACCCGGCCCGAACTGTTCGTCGACGGGGTCGGGATGGCTGGGAGCTCCGCCGGGATCAGCGCGCTGAGCGGGAAGT
>VAXK01000022.1 GCA_005885565.1 Actinomycetota bacterium | reverse complement strand
GAGGCCACAGGGAAGTTCTCGCCGCTCGCGCGGGCGGCGACGGCGGCGACCGAGGCGGCTTCCATGCCGGGAACGATCGCGTTCCGGGCAGTCTCTCGTCAAACCGGCGGTTTGCCTAGTCCTGCGCAAACTTGCTTGAATCGAGTACGGCGCGTCGCAGCCCCTCCCCCGCTCGGCGCGCCGTCGTCTACGCAGAAGGAGCGAATCCCTGGCGGAGCTCGGGTCAGATCGCGATCCGATCGTCGGCCTCGCCGAGCGCGGGGACGCGCTCGTCCTCTCGTTGGCGGGCGAGCTCGACCTCTACACCGCGCCGGCCCTGCGGGAGGCGCTGCGAAGGGCCGTCGAGCGCTCCCCGAAGCGACTGGTCGTCGACCTCGCCGAGGTGACCTTCGTCGACTCGACGGTGCTCGGCGCGCTCGTCGAGGCGCGCTCGCAGCTCGCCCGGGGCGACGCGTTCGCGCTCGCCGCGCCGGGCCTCGAGGTGCGCCGTGCGCTCGAGGTCTCCGGCCTCGACCGCCACTTCTCGGTGCACGACCGGATCGAGACCGCAATCGAATAGATCTCCCGTTCAAGCGGCCTCATCGGATGTCGATAGACAACACGATGGACCACCAACTTGCGGCGGCCCAAGCGCTCAAGTACGCGGACGAGCTCCGCCAACTCCACGAGATCGAGCGGGCGCACCGGCGGGGCGTCGAGGAGGCGCTTCGCCGCCTCGAGGAGTCGTACGCGACGACCGTGCGGGCGCTCGCGGCAGCGCTCGAGCTCCGGGACGACGCGACGGGCGAGCACGCAGAGCGCGTCACCCGCCTCGCCCTTCGACTCGCCGAGCGCGTCGCGCCGCACCTCTGCCGCGACCCGCAGCTCGAGTACGGCTTCCTCCTCCACGACGTCGGCAAGATCGGGATCCCCGACGCCGTGCTCCTGAAGGAGGCTCCGCTCGACGCGGACGAGCGGCGCGAGCTCGAGCGGCACCCGCTGCTCGGCGAGCGGATCCTCGCCCAGATCCCCTACCTCGGCGGCCTCGCGCGCGACGTCGTCGTCGCGCACCACGAGCGCTGGGACGGTGCCGGCTACCCGCTCGGGCTCCTCGGCACCGGCATTCCCGTCGCGGCCCGCGTCTTCGCGCTCGCCGACGCCTTCGACGCGATGACGAACGACCGTCCGTACCGCCTCGCCCTGTCGACCGCAGCCGCGCTCGGCGAGATCGAGCGCGAGGCCAGCCGGCACTTCGACCCCGTCCTCGCAGCGCAGTTCGTCACGCTCTTCGCGGACGCGGAGGCCGCATGAGCGACGAGCGCGCGCTCGCCGGCCGGATCCACGACCTGAAGACGCCGCTCGTGGTGATCGTCGGCTACGCCGAGCTGCTCGCGGGCGGCGGCGACGAGGAGTTTCGCGCCGCCGCAGCGGAGGAGATCCTCGCGGCCGCGCGCCAGCTCGACCGCGCTCTCGACTCGCTGCTCGGCGTCGAGCACCCAGCTGAGCCCGGGCCCGCGCGCAACGGCTCGGCGCGGATCCTGCTCGTCGACGACGACGTCTTCGTCCGCCGCCTCCTGCGCCGGACGCTCTCGGCGCACGAGTTCGAGATCGCCGAGGCGAGCGACGGAGAGATCGCCCTCGACTTGATCGAGGCGCAGTGCCCCGAGCTCGTGCTGCTCGACTGGCAGATGCCGGCCACGCCTGGCTCGACGGTGCTGACGCGGCTCCAGGAACGCCATCCCGGCCTGCCGGTCGTCGTCCTCACCACCGACGGCACGCAGCGCGCCGAGGCGATGCGGCTCGGCGCCAAGGCGTTCCTGACGAAGCCGTTCAGCCCGCTCGGCCTGCTCGAGACGATCGAGTCCCTGCTCGCCGCCTGACCGTCGCCCTTGCGCTACGACGCCGAGGCCCAGGCCGCGCGCAGCTGGCGCGCCTGGCCGCCGAGGTCGTCCAGGAGCCGGTGGAGCTCCTCCAGGTCGGGCCGAAGCTCGTTCACGCGCCGCAGCGTCGCCGCGAGCTCGGTGAAGGGTGCGGCCGGATCGGCGGCCAGCCGGGTGAGCCTCTCCTCCTCCTTCTCGAGCTGCCCGGCGAGGATGAGCGCGCAGGCTCGACCCTCCTCGAAGAGCCTGCGGAGCTCCGCCTCCGTGACCGGCCGCGAGTCGAGGACGGCGTGCAGCTCCCGCTTCAGCGCGGAGTCGAGCGTCTCGGCCACTGTGGCGAAGTATCGCCGAGGAGGGTCAGAATCGCAGCGTGAAAGCGACCGTTGCCTTCGCCGGCGCCGCCCTCGCCCTCACGGCGTCGACGGCCGCCGCACATCGCACCGCCGCCACGTGCGGAGAGAGCGCCGGTCTCGAGACGCTCTCCGACCCGCAGCGGGACCTCGTGCGCCTGCGACCGAAGGCCACGACGATCGCGGCGATCAACCGGCTCGCGCGTCCGCGCCCGACGCCGACCACGCGCACGACCGGCTTCCAGCGGCAGGCTTGGCGCGTCCGGGCCCAGATCGTCGAGTATCGGCTGGAGCGCGACGGCGACGTCGACCTCGTCCTCTACGACGGCAAGCGCTCGTACCTCACCGCGACGATGCCCCACGCGAGGTGCCTTTCTCCGAGGACGCGGGCGCGCGAGGCGATCGTCCACGCGCGTGCGCTCTTCGAAGGCCTCTGCGGGCCGGCGCGACCGGCGTGGCGCGAGCTCGGCGCCGTCGCGATGGTCGACGGAGTCGGCTACTGGGGTGCTCGACACCCGGCGTTGCGCCCCGTCACGGGGCTCCGGCTGGTCGCAGGCTGTGCGTAGCATTCGCTCCCCTTGTCGCCGCAGCAGCCCAGGAAGATCCTCGTCGCGCCCGCGTGGCCGTACGCGAGCGGCGCGAGACATCTCGGGCACGTGGTCGGCTTCGCCATACCGTCCGACATCTACGCGCGCTACCACCGGCTGCGCGGGAACGACGTTCTGATGGTGAGCGGGACGGACGAGCACGGGACCCCGGTGATGGTCGCGGCCGACCGGGAAGGCGTCTCGCCGGCCGAGATCGCCGAGCGGTACAACCGCTCGATCCGCGAGGACCTACGCGATCTCGGGATCACCTACGACTGCTTCACCCGCACGACCACCGAGAACCATGCGCGCGTCACGCAGGATCTCTTCCGCACGCTGTACGACCACGGATGCCTGATCGAGCAGCGGACGCTGGGCGCGTTCTCGGCCACCACGGGGAACACGCTGCCCGACCGGTACATCGAGGGCACGTGCCCGATCTGCGGCTATCCCCGCGCGCGCGGCGACCAGTGCGACAACTGCGGGAACCAGCTCGACCCCGTCGACCTGATCAACCCGCGGTCGATCATCGACGGGACGACGCCCGAGTTTCGCGAGACGACGCACCTGTTCCTCAACCTGCCGATGTTCGCCGAGCGGCTGCGTCCGTGGATCGAGTCGAAGACGAGCTGGCGGCCGAACGTCCGGAACTTCTCGCTCGCGCTCGTCGACGAGCTGAAGCCGAGGGCGATGACACGCGACATCGACTGGGGGATCCCGGTTCCCGTGGAGGGCTATCCCGCGGAGACGAAGCGGATCTACGTCTGGTTCGACGCCGTGATCGGCTACCTATCGGCGTCGGTCGAGTGCGCAGCGAACCGCGGCGAGCCCGAGTCCTGGCGCGAGTGGTGGCAGAACGACGACTCCACGCACGCCTACTTCATGGGCAAGGACAACATCGTCTTCCACACCGTGATCTGGCCCAGCATGCTGCTCTGCTACGGAGAGGGAGGCGAGTACGGCGCGGGGCGCGGCCCGCTGCACCTACCGGACGAGGTCGTCGCGAGCGAGTTCCTGCGACTCGGAGAGGAGCAGTTCTCCGCAAGCCGCGGCGTCGGCGTCAACGTTCGCGACGTCCTCGAGCGCTACGACCCGGACACGGTTCGCTACTACCTCACCGCCGCGGGACCGGAGACGCAGGACACGGAGTTCACGTGGGCCGAGTTCGTCCGCCGCAACAACGACGAGCTGCTCGCGAACTGGGGCAACCTCGTCAATCGCACGCTCACCAACGCCTACCGGAACTTCGGCGAGGTTCCGCGAGCGGGTGAGCCGACGGACGCAGACCGAGCGGTGCTGGCCGGCGTCGAGGCGGCGTTCGAGGTCGTCGGCGAGCTGATCGAGCAGGCACGGTTCAAGGCGGCGCTCGCCGAGGCGATGCGCGCCTCGACTCTGGCGAACCAGTACGTCTCGGAGCAGGCGCCTTGGGTGACGATCAAGACCGACCGGGAGCGGGCGGCGACCGTGCTGAACGTCGCGCTTCGCTGCGTCGACAGCTTGAAGGTCCTCTTCACGCCGTTCCTGCCGTTCACGAGCCAGCGTGTCCACGAGCTGCTCGGCTACGACGACGTGCTCGCAGGCCCGCTCGAGTTTCGTGACGTCACCGAGCCCGGCGGCGGGACGCACACGATCCTCACCGGCGACTACACGGAGTGGCGTATGGGGTGGGCGCCGACCGACCTCGCAGCCGGCCGGAAGCTGCGCGAGCCGTCGCCGTTGTTCAAGAAGCTCGACCCGGTCTGAGCTACAGCCGGCGCGCGAGGCGCTCGAGGCTCGCGGCGCCGGTCTGCCGGTCGCCGTACCTGACCTCGGCGAAGGCCATCGCCGCGAGCGCGATCTCGGCGAGCGGAGGCAGCCGCTCGGCGATATAACGCTCGAGCCAGCGCAACGCGGCGCGGTCGAAGCGTGCGGGGTCGTGCTCGGCGAGGAGGAGGCAAAGCCGGAGCGCGTCGTCGAGGCTGAGCCGGCCGAGCTCGCGGGCAGCCATCTCGGCGCCGCGAAGGTTGCCGTTCGCGACGGCTCTGGTGAAGCGACCGTGTGGGGTCCCCTGCGACGTCATCGACAAGCCGCTGGGGCTCCGGCGAGATCACTCTAACCCGGGAACAACGACAGCGAGCCGAGTCAGCCCGAAAGGGCAGATGACTCGGCCCGGAGAGGCGAGCCGGCTATGGGCTCAGTGACCGATCGACCCGGTGAGGGTTCCGAAGTCCAAGTTCTTGCCGCAGTCGAATCCGCAGCCGATGCCAATCTGGTCCTGGCTCTGGTACGAGAGCGACAACGAGCCGGTGAGGTGCTTGAACCGCCGCGTCCCGCCGCTCAGCTCGAGCGTGAGATCGAAGGTGTACCCGGTGCTCGGGAAGGCATCTGCTTCGACGACCCAACTCCCGGGTGCGACCGTGCCGGTGATGCTCGCGCCCTTGTCGCTCGTGAACGTCACCGAGCCGGTGACGGCGAAGCGCGGGCTCTGGCAGGGAACGAGGAACGCCGCAAAGCATCCGGCAGGCGCTTCGACGGAGGCGTCCACGACGTCGTGGTTGGTCGCGAGCGCCCCGGAGTAGGTCCCGCTCCCGAGGGCGTCGCTGGTGTACGTGCCGTGGATCGTCCACGCCGTCGTCCGGATGAACGGTGGCTGCCACTCCGACTCGCCCGAGAGCTGGCCGGACACTGTCTTCGTACCCTCGGCGAGCGCCGCGGAAGAGCACGTCAGCGCCGCGACCGCGAGCAGACCGATGATGAGCCGCTTCATGTGATCTCTCCCCCTTCTCGCCGGCCCTGCCGACGGTGGTCTGAACGTGTTGCCGCCGCGTCCAGTGGATCAACAAACCTCTACGGAAGACGCGATGCGACGGGTCCCTGCCAGAGCCGACGCCCGGACTCGAACCGGGGACCCCTTCATTACGAGTGAAGTGCTCTACCAGCTGAGCTACGTCGGCGCGAGGCGCTCAGTCTAGCGGCGTTACTTGTTCTTGCCGTTCGCCTTGCCCTGCGCGCCGAGGTCGGTGGGCGGGCCCTTGTCGGCGGGCGGCCCTGACTCGCTCGGCTCGTCGGCCTTCGGCTTCGGCTCTTTCTCCGACTTGGCAGTCGAGGGCTGCGACGCTGGCTTGCCGACGGGCTTCGTCTTCTCAGGTTGTTGCCCGTGCGCGTTGGCCTTCGGAGCCTCGGGCTCGCTCGCCGGAACCGGCTCGGGCGGAGGCGGAGACGCCGCAGGCGGCGACGGTGTCGGCGCCACGGCTCGAGGCGGGGCCGGGACGACGACCACGTGCCGTTTCGCCGCGGCGGCATGCTTCGGCCGGGCCTCTCCACGCACTACGTGCTGCTGCGACGTGGGCGCAAAGCTCGGCCGCGGCGCGTCGACCCGCTGTGGAGCGGCACGCGTCACGTGTCGCTGCTTCACCGGCCCAGCCGGAGCCGGAGGGGCGTGGTGCCGCCGCAACTGCGGAGGATCGACCGCGATTCCGGCGACGAGCCCGGTCAGCGCGACGCCGGCGACCGCCGCCTTGACCACGGCCCCCGTCGACAGCGCTCCCTTCAAGGCGCTGAGCGCGGCGCCGACGTCGATCGCCTGGCCCACGCGACGCAGGCGCTCGCGCGGCGCCTCCAGCCGGCGGGCGAGGCTGCGCCGGGCGCGGAAGATCAGCGTCTCGACGGCCGACTGCGAGACCTGGAGCTCGGCCGCGATCTCGCGGTACGACAGGCCTTGCCACTCGCGCAGGAGGAGCGCGCGCCGCTGCGCGTCGGGCATCTCCGCGAGGGCGTCCTCGAGCGGGATCAGCTCGTCGTCGGCTCTCGCCGGCGCGGCGACGGTGTCCTCGACCGCGGCCAGGTCGCCGGGCGCCTCCACGCGGCGGCGCCGGAAGGCCGCCCGGTGCCGCGACAGGCAGACGTTCTCCGCGATCTTGAACAGCCAGGCCGACTCCGAGGCGGGAACGACGCCGCGCGAGAGCCCCCGAAACGCGTTCAGGAAGGTCGTCTGGACGGCGTCCTCGGCCTCCTCGCGGCTGCCGAGGCGGTGGAGGCAAAAGCCGTAGAGACGAGACGCATAGCGCTCGTAGAGATCGGTCGCCCGAACGGTTTCAGGAAGCGCGGCCACTCCCACCTCTCACTCTGGTGGGGATCGGCACGCACGGACTCGCCCTAAAGGGGGATAGGCGCGAGGCTTGTGAGGGCGCCGCGGAGCTCGATCAGGAGCGCCTCCAGCGCCAGGCTCGCGTTCACTTGGAGCTCCTCCGCGTCGCGCCAGGTCTTCCGCACCACCTCGCACGCACGCTCGGCTCCGGCGACACGCTCCCGCGTCGCGTCCTCGCGGAGCTCCTCCAGCCGATCGGAGTGGACGACCGCGCCGTCCGCTCCCGCGCCGACGACGACGAGGTCGCGGTACCACGCCGCGAGCTCCTCCAGGGTCGCGAGGAGCTCCTCGCGCTCGGCCCCGCGCTGCGCGCGCCTCACGCGCTGCTCGGCTTCGCGAGACGGAAGCTCGAACCCCTCGAGCGCCTCCTGCGCGGCGTCGCGTGCGGCGGACCCGCGCGCGCGCACGAGCTCCATCAGCCGGCCGGCCGCGTCGGCGGGCTCGAAGCCCGGATCGCGGTAGACGCTGCGCGCGACGTCGAGGAGCGCCGTCCGCCCCTCGGCCGCGGCGGGGTCGAGCAGCCGCTCCATGCGGTCGAGCCGGCCGGCCGCGAGCCGCGCGAGCGTCGTCTGCTCCTCCTCGTCGAGCCCAGGAGCGCGACGCACGATCTCCTCCCGCACCGCCCGCTCGGACAAGCGCCGAAACGGCACGAGCTGGCACCGCGAGCGGATCGTCTCCGGCAGCGGGCCGAGGTCGTTCGCGACGAGGACGATGACCGCGTAGGACGGCGGCTCCTCGAGGTCCTTGAGCAGCGCGTCGGCGGCGTCCTCGTTCATCACGTCGGCGCCGAGCACGAGGTAGACGCGGCGGTCCGCCTCGAAGGGGCGCATGTGCAGGTCGCGCCGCAGCTCGCGGACGGCGTCGATGCGGATCTGGTCG
>VAXK01000021.1 GCA_005885565.1 Actinomycetota bacterium | reverse complement strand
GGCCGCAGCGGCTGGATCGAGCCGTGGAAGGCGAGGACGGCGAGCGGCAGCGCGAGAAGCTTCATCGGCTCGTACTCTGTCCTGATGCGCCTGTACGCCGCAACCGGGAACGGCATCGCTCGGCTCGACGAGGCGGGCGGCGAGTGGGCGCTCGAGCTCTTCCTGCCCGAGAGCGGCGCCCAGTGCCTCGCCGTCGACCCGGCCGATGCGGACACGGTCTACGCCGGCCTGCGGGAGGGCGGGGTGCGGCGAACGACGGACGCCGGCCGGAGCTGGATCGACTGCGCGCTGCCCGAGCCCGCTGTGTTCTCGCTTGCGGTGAGCACGGCGGACGGCGCGGTGTATGTCGGAACCGAGCCCAGCCGCCTGTTCCGCAGCGACGACCGAGGCGGCAGCTGGCATGCCCTCGACGCGCTGCTCGAGCTGCCGTCGCGCCCGCAGTGGAGCTTTCCGCCGCGGCCGTGGACGTCACACGTGCGCTGGATCGCACCGAGCCCGCACGACGCCGATCTGGTCCTCGTCGGCATCGAGCTCGGCGGGCTGATGCGCACGACCGACGGCGGCGAGACGTGGCAGGATCACCGCCCGGGCGCGCAGCCCGACGTCCACTCGCTCGCCTGGCATCCTCGCGTCCAGGGCGGCGCCTATGAGGCGGGCGGCGGCGGGGCAGCCTGGAGCGAGGACGGCGGGGAGACGTGGCGGGCGGCCGACGAGGGTCGGGACCGCCACTACACCTGGGCTGTGGCGGTCGATCCCGATGACGCCGGGCTCTGGTACGTCTCCGCGAGCACGGGGCCCTTCGCAGCGCACGGCCGCGGCGACCCGGAGGCGCGTCTCTACCGGCGCCGCGACGACGAGCCGTGGCACGCTCTCGACGGCGGGCTTCCCGAGCCGCTGCCGGCCATGCCCTACGCCTTGGTCGCGACGGACGACCGCCTGTTCGCCGGGCTCTCGGACGGGCAGCTCTGGGAGAGCCGGGATCGCGGGGACACCTGGACTCCGTGTGAGATCGCCGGCCCCGAGCTCGGAGCAGTGTTGGCTCTTGCCGCGGCCTAGGCCCGGATGACGACCGGCGTTCCGAGCGGGACGAGGCGCATGAGGTAGCGCAGGTCCCCGTCGCCGGCGTGGATGCAGCCCGCCGAGACCGCGCCGCCGGTCGGGCCGCCGTGGATCGCAATCCGGTTCCCGCCGCTCCAGCCGGCCGGCAGGTTCGACTGCGTCGCCGAGAGCGCGAGGATGCAGCAGCCGTAGTAGGCGCTGTACGCGGCGCCCTTCAACTTGTCGGTCACGGAGAAGCGGCCGGTCGGCGTGGGGGAGCCGGGGCGACCGACGCCGACGACGAGCCGGCGCAGCACTTGGGAGCCGCGGCGCAGAACCACGAGCCGCTGCGAGAGGTCGACGTCGAGCTCGAGCCGCGTGCGCGCGAAGCGCAGGCCGCCGACGCGTGCGTCGACCCAGGCGAGCCGCCCGTTCCCGAGCTCGGGCGTGGAGACGGCGAGCCACCGTCCGTACCGGCTGCGGACGACCGCGAGCGTCTGCGGCGAGCCGAAGGACGTGCGGCTCGAGAGGCGCTCGACGACGCGGCCGCCGGGATGGGCGAGGAGCGCGACGCGCGAGCGGACGTAGGCGATGAGGTGGCCGCTCGGCCGCGCCTGGTCGGCCGGGCGCCCGGCAGAGAGCACGACGGCGCGTGCAGGCGAGCGCGGCACGAAGGTGAGCGCCGCAACGAGAGCGAGGGCGACGAGCGCCGGTCGGGCCACCTCCTTCGGATCGGCACCGCCTCACGTGCTTCCGTCACTCTTTCGAGGGACGAGATGGTCAAGTTCGTCGTCGTATCGGCGGCCCTCACGCTGGTCGCCTCCGTGACCGGGCCGTTCCGGCTCACGAGCCCGGCCTTTCGCTCCGGCGGAGCGATCCCGAAGCGGTTCAGCTGCGACGGCCCGGGCCTCTCGCCGCCGCTTCGCTGGACGGCGCCGCCGCCTCGAGCGCGGACGCTCGCCCTCCAGGTCGTGGACGTCAGCACGCCGAGCAAGTTCGTGCACTGGCTCGCGTGGGGGATCTCGCCGCGCAGCCGCGGCCTCGCCGCCGGCGCGCGCCCGCCGCGCGAGGGCCGGAACGGCTTCGGCCTCGTCAGCTGGAGCGGCCCGTGCCCGCCGGCCGGCACGACACATCGATACGTGTTCGTGCTCTACGCGCTCGCGAACCCGCTGCGGCTGCGGAACGGGGCGACCGCGAGCGAGTTCCGGCGGGCCGTCGGCTCCGCGAACATGGTCCGGCAGACGCTGCTTATCGGGACTTACCGAGGCCATGCTTAAGTCGCGGCCCTCGTGGGAAGTCCGCGGGCATGAAGCTCCGCCAGCGCACCCGCCGCGAGGAAGGCCGTCCGCCGCCCGACGAGGCGCCGCTCGAGGACGCGCCCCAGCCGCAGCCCGAGCACCGCGAGCCGAGGCTTCGTGACCCGGAGCCCACGGACCTCTCGAAGCGGGACTACCTCGCGATCCTCAAGCGCGCGCTGAAGGAAGCGAACCGCGACCACATCACGAACCTCGCGGCCGCGCTCGCCTACTACGCGTTCCTCGCGATTCCGTCCGCGCTGCTGCTCGCGGCCGGCGTCTTCAGCCTCCTCGCGGGGCCGCACGCGGTCACGACGATCGTGGACAAGCTCGGCACGATCATCCCCGGCCAGGCGCAGACCCTGCTCAGCGGCAGCCTGAAGCGGATGACCCAGCACCAGGCGACCGGCGCCGTAGTGGCGGGGATCGGCGGCGCGCTCGCGCTCTGGTCGCTCGGCGGCGCGATGCAAAACCTCATGTGGGCGCTCAACATCGCGTAC
Organism: Actinomycetota bacterium; assembly: GCA_005885565.1. GTDB lineage: Bacteria > Actinomycetota > Thermoleophilia > Gaiellales > Gaiellaceae > AC-50. The sequence goes on along the minus strand of VAXK01000021.1, from coordinate 4,126 downwards.
GACCGCGAGGAGACGCGCGGCTTCGTCCGCCGACGGCTCGCAGCGTTCGCGATGGTCTTCTTCGCGCTGCTCGGCTTCGCGCTCGCCTTCGGCGTGCTCGTGCTCGGCCCGCACCTCTCGACGTGGATCGGGAACGCGATCGGGGCGAAGACCGTCGTGAAGATCGTCTGGTGGGTCGCCGAGTGGCCGCTCCTCGTCGGCGGGCTGCTCGTCTCCTTCGCCGGGATCCTCCACCTGGGCCCGAACGTGAAGCACCCGCGCTGGAAGTTCCTGAGCTTCGGCTCCGTGCTCGCGGTCGTGATCTGGCTGGTCGCGTCCGGAGCGTTCGCGTTCTACGTCAGCCGCTTCGGCTCGTACAACAAGGCGTGGGGGACGCTCTCGGCCGTCGTCGTCATGCTGACCTGGCTCTGGCTCAGCGGGCTCGCGCTGCTCCTCGGCGCAGAGGTCAACGCGGAAGCCGAGCGGAGCCGCGAGCTGCGGCGCGGCGAGCCGGCCGAGGTCGAGCTCCAAGCGCCTGCGAAGGCCTAGAGCTCGGTGGACGGCGACCGCCGCGCCCGCTTCCGCGAGCTGCACCGGCGCAATCAGCTCTTCGTCATGCCGAACCCGTGGGACGTCGGCTCGGCGCTCCTGCTCGCCGCGCGCGGGTTCGAGGCGCTCGCGACGACGAGCGCCGGGTTCGCCTGGTCGATCGGCAAGGTCGACCAGACCGTCACGCGGGACGAGCTCGTCACGCACGTGGCGTCGCTCGCGGCCGCCACCTCGCTCCCGCTCAACGTCGACAGCGAGCGCTGCTTTCCGGACGATCCCGGCGGCGTCGCCGAGACCGCGGCGCTGCTCGCCGAGGCGGGAGCGGCGGGCTTCTCGATCGAGGACTACGATCCGGCCCTCGACCGGATCGACGACGTCGAAGTCGCGGCCGAGGCTGTCCGCGTGGCCGCCGAGGCGGCGCAGGGCCTCGTGCTCACCGCGCGCGCCGAGAACCACCTCCACGGCGTCGACGACCTCGACGACACGATCTCGCGGCTGCTGGCTTACCAGGACGCCGGCGCCGACGTCGTCTACGCGCCCGGCCTGGTAGACCTTGAGCAGATCGCGGCCGTCGTCGAGGCGGTCGGCGTGCCGGTGAACGTCCTCGCGCTGTCGAACGGGCCGTCCGTCTCCGAGCTCGCCTCGGTCGACGTACGCCGCGTCTCGACCGGCGGCGCGCTCGCGCGGTCGGCCTACGGCGCGCTGCTCTCGGCGGCGCAAGAGCTGCTCGAGGCCGGAACGTCGCGCTACGCGGAGCACGGCGCGGCGCGGGACGCGCTCCAGTCCGCATTCTTAAGCCGCTCTTAGGCTTACGAGGCTAGCTTTTGGCCCGTGACGCGCCGGATGGCGCTCCTCATTGCAGCCGCCGCTGCGATCGGCCTCGGCGCAGCAGCAGCGGCGGTGATCGCCACGGGTAACGACACCCGCGCCGCTACTCGGCAAGTCTCCACAGCCAAGGCGACGCCGGTCGACAACCGGTTCCGGCTCAGCCGGGCTGAGTCTCTCCGGCTCGTCGGCTGGGCCGCTCGTCTCCGGGACTGTATGGGCCGACGCGGCGTCGCGCTCGCCGAGCCCGTCGCGCGGGCGAAGGAGATCGATCTCGCCATCGTGCGAGCGCCCGCCCGCCGCGCCCTCGCGAGGAGCGTCTTCGCCTGCGGCGACGCGCTCGGCGAGCCGCCGCGCCGCTCGTCGCTTCAGCTTCGGCACGGAAGGCTCGTGCTCTATCTGCCGCGTCAGTGTCTGCTGGACAAGACGGTCGTCAGCGGGAGGGCGAGCTGAGGGTCCGCCGGCCGAGCACGCCGGCGAAGCCGACGATCGCGAGCGCCGACGCGGCGTCGATCCCGGCGACGAGCCGCGGGCCGACAATAGCGGCGGCCGGCCGCCGTGAAGATCGCGGCCCACGCGGCGATCGTCATCGGGTTCGAGGCGGTCGCGCCGAGGGACGCGACGAAGGCGCGCCGCGGCGACGCGACCTCCTCCTCGACCTCACCGCCGAGCCGGATGCGGAACGCGCTCCACAGCGTCCGGAGGCCGACGAGGGCGAGCACGACGGCGCCGGTCACGCCGAGGGTGACGCGCAGCGGGTCGATCTCGAGGAGCCGGCTCGCCCCGGCGACGCCGAGCCCCGCGTAGACCATGTCGATTACCGCTGCGCCGGCGCCGATCGCGACGCCGACGCGGAACCCGCCGCGCAGCGTGGAGCGGAGGCAGAGAAGCCAAATCGGCCCGACCTGCGCCGCCGTCAGGAACCCGAGCCCGAGCCCGGCCGCGACCGCGCCTTTCACACTCGCACCAGGATCTCGTCGAGCGGCTTGCGCTCGAGGTCCGGCACCTCGGCGTCGTCGGCCGGATACCCGACCGGGACGAGGATGAACGGCCGCTCGTTCTCGGGCCGGCCGAGGATCTCACCGAGGAAGCGCATCGGCGACGGCGTGTGCGTCAGCGCACAGAGCCCGGCGGCCTGGAGCGCCGCGAGCAGAAAGCCCACAGCGATGCCGACCGACTCGCGCACGTAGTAATGCTTGATCTTCTCCCCGTCGTCGCCGGGGCGCCAGGCCTGCTCGAAGACCACGATGACGAATGGCGCGTCCGTCATGTGCGTCTTGATCCAGTCGGTGCCGATCGGCGCCACCGCCTCGAGCCACTCCGGCGTCGCGCGCCGGTCGTAGCACTCGCGCTCTTCGGCCTCGGCGCCCTCGCGCAGCCGGCGCTTCACCTCCGGGTCGGAGACGAGCACGAACGTCCACGGCTGCTGGTGGGCTCCCGACGGCGCGGTGCCGGCCGCGCGGATCGCGTTCTCGACGAGCTCGAGCGGAACCGGCTCGGAGGAGAAGCGGCGGACGGAGCGCCGCGCCTCCAGCATCGCGAGGAAGGCGCGCGAGCTCTCGAGGGCCGCATCCTCGGTCGGCCGCTCGTACTCGAGCGGAACGGGCCGGTACTCCACGCCGCGAGCTTAGCGGGAGCGTTTTACGCCGTTCTTACGCGCGCGTGACGTTCCCTTGGCGAAGCGCGAGCTTCATGTGGGCGATGGGTCGTAAGCCCCTCGTCGCGCTCCAGCTCCTCGCCACGCTGGGACTCGTCACCGCCGTGCTCGGTACGGGCCACGCGGACGCGAAGCGAAAGCCAAAACCGCCGCCCGCGCGCGGCATCCACAAGATCAAGCACGTGATCGTGATCATGCAGGAGAACCGCTCTTTCGATCACTACTTCGGCACGTTCCCGGGCGCGGACGGGATCCCGCCGAACGTGTGCGTGCCGGATCCCGCGCAGGGCGACTGCCAGCGGCCGTTCCACGACCCGAACGACCTGAACGCGGGCGGCCCGCACGGCGAGACGAACGCGGCGGCCGACGTGAACGGCGGCCGGATGGACGGCTTCGTCGCCCAGGCCGAGCGCGGGCGCCGCCGAGGGTGCAAGCAGCACCCGAACGACCCGGCGTGCTCGCAGCGCTTCGCAAATCCCGACGTGATGGGCTACCACGACGCGCACGAGATCCCGAACTACTGGGCGTACGCGAAGCACTTCGTCCTCCAGGACCACATGTTCGAGCCGAACGCCTCCTGGAGCCTGCCGGCCCACCTCTTCATGGTCTCGGAGTGGTCGGCGAGGTGCACGGTGAAGAACGACCCCATGAGCTGCACGAACCAGCTCCAGAACCCCGGCCCGACCCCCGATCAGCAGGGAAACCCCCAGCACGTCCCGCCCGACTACGCATGGACCGACCTCACCTACCTCCTGCACGAGCACCGGGTGAGCTGGCGCTACTACGTCTTCTCGGGCACCGAGCCCGACTGCGCGGACGACGCGATGATCTGCGAGTCGGTGCGGCAGGGCGCGAAGACGCCCGGGATCTGGAACCCGCTGCCCTACTTCGACACCGTCCAGCAGGACGGCCAGCTCGGGAACGTGACGTCGCTCGGGAACTACCTCCGGGCCGCCCGCACCGGCAAGCTCCCGAACGTCGCCTGGATCGACCCCACCGGGTCGGTCAGCGAGCACCCGCCGGGCCTGGTGAGCGCGGGCGAAACGTACGTCACGCGCCTGATCAACGCCGCGATGCGCGGGCCCGCGTGGAAGAGCACGGCGATCTTCCTCGCCT
>VAXK01000020.1 GCA_005885565.1 Actinomycetota bacterium | reverse complement strand
CGCCGGCTCGACGTTCACCTCGGCGCCGGGTTCGAGCGCCGCGAGCGTGCTGCGGCTGAGCGTCTCGGCGACGGCGTGGAAGGCGATGCGCCCGTCGGACACGTCCGTCGCGGTCAGGCAGCAGCCGTCGATCGCGACGGAGTCGCCGCGGCTCGCGGTTGACGCCGTCTGCGGCGCCGCCACGACGAGCTCCGCGCCGTCGGCACCGCCGTTCCGGCTCACGAGCCGGCCTCGCTCCCGCACGATCCCGGTGAACACGCCGCCAAGGCTACTTCGGGGCGTGCGCGTTCCGTGACGGTGGCTGCCACCGGCACGCGTTGCGGCACGCAGCGGCTCGCCGGCCTCGTAGCGTCGCTTGCGGGGTTCCGTGACGGTTTCGTGCGCCTTTCGCGACGGTGGCTGCTACCGGGCACGGCTCGCGGAGACTGGGCCGGGTTAGCCGAGGGCGAGCGCTTCGAGGGTCTCGCGGACGAGCATCTCGTTCTGGCCGCGGTCGGTACCGAGGTCGGCCAGGAGCTCCCCGACCGCCTCGGCTTGCGCCGGCGACAGCTCGTCCGTGCCGATCGCCTCGACGCGGCGGCGAAGCTCCTCGTCGCTCACGTGTCGCGCGAGCCACTGCGACAGCAGCGTGACGATCTGGTCGTCGGCGCGGTGGACTGTGTCAGGGCTCGTGGACATAGGCGCTCAGGAGGACGTCATCACCGACGCGGCTCGCCTCGAAACGGGCGAGCCGCCGCGAGTCTCGCAGGTCGCCGAAGAGGCGCGGGCCGGAGCCGCCGAGCACCGGCGCGACGAAGACGAGCAGCTTGTCCGTGAGATCCGCGTCCAGAAAGGCCGTCGCTAGCGTCGGCCCGCCCTCGAGCAGGAGCGACTGGACTCCCTCTCCGGCGAGCGCGGCGAGCTCGTCGGCGAGCGCACCGCTCCGCAGCTCGAGCTCCGACCCCTCCGGCAGCGGGCCCCGCCCGAACGCGAGCCGGCGCGGCTGCCGCGCCGCGGCCACGTCGCGCGCCGTGAGCGACGGCGCGTCCGCGCGCACCGTCCCCATGCCGACCGCGACCGCGTCGGAGGCCGCGCGCAGCTCGTGGACGAGGCGCCGCGACTCCTCGCCCGACACCCACCGCGACCCCGGCACCGCAACACGCCCGTCGAGCGTCACCGCCACCTTGTAGGTAACGAACGGCCGTCGGAGCGCGACCCACGTCCGCCACGCCTCGTTCTGCCGACGCGCCTCGAAGGAGTCGACGAGCTCGACCTCGACCCCGGCCGCGCGCAACCGCTCGAGCCCTCCCCCGGCTTCCGGGTTCGGGTCGCGGGAGCCCGCCACGACCGTCGCCACCCCCGCCTCGAGGATGCTGTCGACGCACGGCGGCGTACGGCCGTGGTGCGTGCAGGGCTCCATCGTCACGTACAGGGTCGCGCCCCACGCGTGCTCGCCGGCCGCCTCGAGCGCGACCACCTCCGCGTGCGGCCCCCCGGCCTGCTCGTGCCATCCCTCCCCGACGACCTCGCCGCGACGGACGACGACCGCTCCGACCACCGGGTTCGGATGCGTCGCGCCGCGGCCGCGCTCGGCCAGCTCCAGCGCCCGCTCGAGGCTCACGTCGCGCCCTCGAACGGAAAGCGCCTTCCTGCGCGCCAGCGGTCGGGCGCGACCTCCTCCATCAGCGTCGCGGCGCCGACCTCGAACTCGACCGGCAGCAACGGCTCGGCGGCTACCCGCACCTCCTCGGCCACCTCGCCCTCGCCGACGGTCGCGTGCGGAATCGGGTCGGGGAACTCGGCTTCGTACGGCGGGTACTCCGGATAGCGTGCATGGAGCTCCAGGATCCGCTCGCGCAGCTCCTCGTCGGGCTCGGGCGCGAGCCAGACGGCGCCTGGAAACGCTTCGACTCGGGCGAGCGAGAACCGAAGCGGGCTCCAGCGCTCGAAGAGCTCCTCGAGGCCGCTCTCGCGCGCGCCGAACGGGAACAGGAGCGTGATGTGAAGAGGGATGCCTGCCGCCGCCCTCTTGGGATCGAAGCGGGCGCGGAGCTCCTCGAGCCGCGGCTCGGGCAGCAGCAGGACGAGCGCGGCTCGGAGGCTCACGCGAGCCGTTGCACGAGCCGCCGGTAGGCCCGCGGCAGGTCCTCGTGGCCGAAGATCGCCGTTCCCGCGACGAGCAGCGTCGCCCCGGCCTCGTGCACCGCCCGCGCGTTCTCCTCGTCGATGCCGCCGTCGACCTGGATCGGCACGCCGTCGCCGAGGAGCTCGCGCAGCCGCCTGATCCGCGGGAGCGCCTCGGGCATGAACGGCTGCCCCGAGTAGCCCGGCTCGATCGACATGCACAGGACGAGGTCGAACCCGTCCGCCGCGACGGCGGCGTCCTCCGGGCTCGTCTCGGGCTTGAACGCGAGGCCGACCTCGAGCTCCTGCTCGCGCGCAGCTCGCGCGACCGCCGGCAGATCGGGACACGCCTCGTAGTGCACCGTCACGCTGTCCCCACCGGCCTCGGCCACTGCGGCGAAGTGCCGCTGCGGCTCCTCGACCATCAGGTGGCAGTCGAGCACGCCCCCGAGCCGGCGGACGAGCGGCGCGATCGACTGGAGCACGATCGGCCCCATCGTGATCGGCGGGACGAAGTGCCCGTCGCCGACGTCGAAGTGGAGGATCCGCGCGCCCGCGCGGAGAACCACCTCGCACTGCTCGCCGAGACGCGACAGGTCGGCGGCGTAGAGCGACGGCTCGACCTCGACCGTCCGGATCCAGTCTCGCCAGGGCATCGCTCACACCCTAAGGCGCGCGACGAAGAACCCCGACGTGTGGTCGCGGTGCGGAAGCGTGAGGAGGAACTCCGGCCGGCGCGGGTGCCGGAACGCCGGCCACTCCTCCACGAGGGACATGTCCGCCTCGAGGCTCGACGCGTCGACGACGGCCTCGTTCTCGTCAGCGTTGATGGTGCAGACCGCGTAGAGGATCGTCCCGCCCGGTCGCACGCGCTCGGCGGCGGCGCGCAGAAGCGCGAGCTGGAGCTCCGGCAGCGGCCGCGCCCGCCAGCGCAGGTCGGGCCGCTGCGCCAGGACGCCGAGGCCCGAGCAGGGCGCGTCCACGAGCGCGCGGTCGAAGCCGGTCAGCTCCGCCGGCAGGTCGAGCGCGTCGGCGTGGACGACGCGCACGTTCGTCGCGCCGAGCCGGCGCACGTTCTCCTCCAGCTCGCGCGCGCGACCCTCGTGGATCTCGACCGCGACCACCTCGCCGGGGAGCATCGTCGCCTTGCCGCCCGGCGCGGCGCAGAGGTCGAGGACGCGTTCGCCCTCACGCGAGCCCACCGCGAGACCCGCGACCTGCGAGGCGCGGCTCTGCGGCCAGACCCGACCTTCCGCGAGCGCGCGCTCGTCCACCCGCGCCACGCGGAGCGCGCCCGGCACGTCGGTCGGCTCGCCGTCGACCTCCCCGCGCAGGACGCGGACGACCGTCTCCGGCGGCTCGTTCTGAGCGCGCATGAGCGCGAGCGCCTCCTCGCGACCGAGGTCGCGCTCCCAGACCTCCGCGACCCAGTCCGGGTACGAGTGCCTGAGCGGCCCTTCGGGGAGCGAGTCGAGGAGCGGCCCGATTCCCTCGGCGAGCCGCCGCATGACCGCGTTCGTGAAGGCGACGGCGCGCTCGAGGCCGGCGGCGCGGACGAGCTCGACCGACTCGTTGGCGGCCGCGTGCGCCGGCACGCCCTCGAGGTAGGCGAGCTGGTACGCGCCCAGGCGAAGCGCCGTCCGCACGGGCGGATCGAGCTTGCGCACCGGCCTGCGGCCGAGGGTGTCGATCGCGTGGTCGAGGGTGCGCACCCCCTGGACGGTGCCGTAGGCGATCCGCTGCGCCAGCGCGCGGTCGCCGGCGGCGGCGGTCGCCAGCGCGCGATCGGCGTAGGCGTCCTCCTCGAAGACGCGCCGCACGACCTCGTACGCCGCCCGCCGCGCCGGGGCGATCACTGCAGGCCGCGCAGGAACTCGTCGTAGCCCATTCGTCGCCGTCCCTCCGGCTGCACCTCGACCGGCACGAGGCGGCCGTCCTCGAGGCGTGCCTTCCAGACGGTGACGCGGCGGCCGTCGAGGTCGCCGCGCGCGCCGATGTGCGGCGAGAGAGCCCGGATCCGGTTCAGGAGCTCCTGCGGTGGGCGCGACCAGTCGAGCTCGCGGTCGGCGGCGGTGAGCTTCTCGGCGTAGGTCGCGCCCTCGGCGGGCTGGGGCGTGAACCGCGGCTCGGCGAGCACGTCGTCCAAAAGGTCGGCGGCGACCTCGGCCGCGCGGGCGTAGACCGTCCCCGCGTCGTCCTCGGGGCCGATCGGGAAGGCGCGTTGCGCCGCGATCGGCCCGGCGTCGAGCTCGGCGGTCGTGCGGTGGATCGTCACGCCGGTCTCCTCGTCCCCGTCCAGGATCGCGCGCTCGACGGGCGCCGCCCCGCGCCAGCGCGGCAGGAGGGACGGGTGCACGTTGAGCCAGAGCGCGCGGTCGAGGAGGACGGACGGGATCAGCGCGCCGTAGGCCGCGACGACGATCGTGTCGGCGGGCAGCTCGAGCGAAGCGTCCAACCGCTCGGGCTGGAGCACCGGGATCCCGAGGCGCTCCGCCGTCTCCTTCGCGGGCGGCGGGCCGGGCCGGCGGCCGCGGCCCTTCGGGCGATCCGGGCGCGTGAGCAGCGCCGCCACGTCGTGCTTCGCCGCCAGCCGCTCGAGGACGTCGGCGCCGAGAGGAGCCGTCGCGGCGACCGCGAGACGCGCCACTCAGGCGAGCCGCGGCCGGAGTGTCCCGAGCGCCTCGCGCCGCGCTTCGTCCGTCGTCCGGTCGAGGATCAGCGTGCCGTCGAGGTGGTCGACCTCGTGCTCGACGACCCGTGCGGAGAGGTCCTCGAGCTCGTAGCGCACCGGCCGGCCGTGCTCGTCGGTGCCCTCGAGCGTGACGCGGGTGCTCCGCTCGACCGGAACATGCACGCCCTGGAGGGACAGGCAGCCCTCGTCGTCGACCTCGGTCTCGTCGCCACGCTCCACGATGGACGGGTTGACGACGGCCAGGGTCTCCGGCTCGGCGTCCTCGCCCTCGGGCTGCCGCTGGAAGACGAGCACGCGGCGGAGGATGCCGACCTGCGTCGCGGCGAGGCCGACCCCCACGGCGTCGTGCATGAGGCGGCTCATCCGCTGCACGAGGCGGACGAGCTCGTCGTCGAACGTCTCGACCTCGCGGGCCTTCATACGGAGCACCGGGTCCGGGTACTGGCGGATCTGCGCGAGCGCGAGCCGTCGCCGGGCCTCCTGCTCGGGGTCGCGCTGCTCCTCCTCGGTGGTGACGTCCTCGGCCTCGGCCACGGTTCACAGTCTAGGTTCGCGAGACGGCACACTTAGGGACGTGGACAAGCGCGAGCGGCAGGCGATCCTGAGCCAGGGCGCGACGCGGCCGGAGACGCCGCGCGACCGGGCCGTGCGCCGCGTGTTGGAGACGGATCTGCCGGGCAGCCCGGTCGTGGGCCGACCGCTCCGGCGACGGCTGCGGAACTTCCGGCCCGACCCGCATTCGTACTTCTCGGCGCTCGGCGGGCCGCTGCCGTGGATGGTGCGGCTGCGGGAGATCGACCGCGCGGTCGCGGAGCACGAGCGGCGGCTGACGGAGGCGTGGGAGGAGCTGCGCTCGGCGGTCGGCGATCGCCCGGAGGAGCTCGGTCACCGGTGGCTCGAGGTCGCCCGCGGCTGGCGCTTCGACGAGACGAACGCGCTCATCGAGCGCCACAACCGCAACTACCCCGCCGAGGCGCGGCTGCCGATGGACCCGCGCACGGGCGACTTCGTCCTCGTGAACGGCAAGCCGTACCGCCGCGAGCCGCTGGACGAGCGCTGGATCCTCGCGCGCTTCCCGCTCGTGGCCGACGAGCGCGCCGCCTAGCCACTCCGCGTCCGCTTCGGCCGTGTCCTGGAGCCGTCCGGCCGCTAGAGGCTCTGCGGATCGACGTCGACGACGGCCGTCAGGCCCGCGCGGCGCATGGCCGGCGCGGCGGCGGCGAGCAGCCGTCCCGCCCGGCTCGCGACGACGCGCGGGCGTTCCGTCTTCGCGATGAGCTGCGCCCGGTGACGCCCGCGGAGCCGCAGCAGCGGCGCCGGTCCGAGCAGCTCCGCCTCCGGAAGGCCCGCGCGCAGCTCCTCGAGGACCCGCACCGGCGTCTCGGGCTCCAGCCCCGCGACGACGATCCGGACGAGGTGCCGAAAGGGCGGATAGCCGAGCGCGCGGCGCCGCTCCAGCTCGCCCGCGAGGAACCGGGCCACGTCGTGGCGCGCCGCGAGCTCGACCGGCCGCGCATCCGGCTGGAAGGTCTGCACGACGACTCGTCCCGGAGCGTCGCGTCCACTCCGGCCGGCGAGCTGCGTCAGGAGCTGAAAGGTGCGCTCCTCGGCGCGGAAGTCCGGCAGCCCGAGACCCGTGTCGGCGTCGACCACCGCAGCCAGGTCCACTCCGGCGAAGTGGTGTCCCTTCGCGACCATCTGCGTCCCGAGCAGGACGGCGCCGCGCGCCTCCGCGAACCGCCCCAGCGCCTCCGCGAGCGCGCCCGGCCGAGCGACCGCGTCGGCGTCGAGCCTGATCCGCTCGAGCTCCGGGAGCCGGGCCTCGAGCTCGCGCTCCAGCCGCTGCGTCCCCGCGCCGAGGCGCGCGAGCTCGGCCGAGCCGCACGACGGGCAGACCTCGGGTGCGGGCTCCGACCACCCGCAGTGGTGGCAGCGAAGGCGCCCGTCGCCGTGCAGCACGAGCGACACGTCGCACGAGCCGCACCGTGGCGTCCGCCCGCAGGCGCGGCAATGCAGCGCCGGTGCCACTCCGCGGCGGTTCAGGAGCAGGATCGCCTTCCCGCCCCCGGCCGCGACCGCGTCGAGCTCGGCGAGGAGCGGCGCCGAGAGCGGGTAGCCGGCCTCGCGGCGCAGGTCGACGACGCGCACGGGCGGTAGTCCGACGCCGAGCCGGCCGCCGAGCTCGAGCCGCTCGAGCCGCTCCCAGCTCTCGGGGCGAGGCGTGGCGCTTCCGTACACCGCGACGGCGCCCTCGAGGCCCGCCCGCTTGGCGGCGACGGTGCGCGCGTCGTAGCGCGGGTCGGAGTCCTGCTTGTACGAGGCGTCGTGCTCCTCGTCGACGCAGATCAGGCCGAGCCGGGGCACCGGCGCGAAGACCGCCGAGCGCGCGCCCACGACGACCGGCGCCTCGCCCGCCGCGATCCGCTCCCGCTCGTCGCGCCGCTCCGCGTCGGTCAGGGCCGAGTGGAGGAGCGCGACGCGGTCGCCGAAGCGGGCGCGGAACCGGCCGAGCGTCTGCGGCGCGAGCGCGATCTCCGGCACGAGGACGATCGCGCCGAGCCCGCGCGCGAGCGCCGCCGCGCACGCCTGGAGATAGACCTCGGTCTTGCCGCTGCCCGTCGCGCCGTACAGGAGGACGTTGCCGCCCTCGCCGCCGTCGAGGAGCCTCGTGATCCGCGCGAGCGCCGCCCCCTGTGCCTCGCTCAGGCGCTCCGGCTCGGCCTCGCCGCCGAGTGCCTCGCGCGCCGCCGGCTCCGCCCGCTCCCCGCGGCGCCGCCGCTGCACCGGCGCGACGAGCTGGAGCGCGCGCGCCGGCGTCGAGCCGTAGTACTCCGCGAGCCAGAGCGCGAGCTCGACGAGCGGCGCCGGCAGGCGGTCGACGACCGGCCCGGCGCGTGCGGGCTCGATCCCCGACGGCGCCTCCTCGTCGAGCGAGACGACGACGCCGCGGCGCCGCGCCCCGTGCAGCGCCACCTCGACGACGCTCCCCGGCTCGACGCCCTCGTCGACCTCGTACGTGAACAGGCGCGCGAGCGCCCGCGCGGTCACGAGCGGGTAGACAGAGGCAAGCGGCACGACGAGCCAGGCTATCGTCGGCACATGGCGGACTTCCGCTTCGTGCCGGAGGGCTACCTCGAGTCGATGCTCGAGGAGATCCCGGGCTACGTGGAGCTCCAGGAAGAGACGGCGCGCGCGACGGAGGGGCTTCGAGCCGCGCGCATCCTCGAGCTCGGCACCGGGACCGGCGAGACCGCGCGCCGCATCCTGGAGCGCCACCCCGGCGCGCACCTGACCGGGATCGACGCGAGCCCGGAGATGCTGGAGGAGGCGCGACGGCGCCTCCCGGGTGGGGACCTTCGGGTCTCCCGGCTCGAGGATCCGCTCCCCGAAGGCCCGTTCGACCTCGTCGTCTCGACGCTCGCCGTGCACCACCTCGACGCGACCGGGAAGGCCGATCTGTCCGAGCGGGTGGCGGCGGTGCTCGCGCGTGGCGGCCGCTTCGTGCTCGCCGACGTCGTCGTCCCGGAGCGGCCCGAGGACGCCGTCATCCCCTGCACCCCGGGATTCGACCTTCCCGACCCGGTGCCCGACCAGCTCGAGTGGCTCGAAGCGGCAGGCCTCGAGCCGCAGGTCACCTGGGCCCGCCGCGACCTGGCGGTGCTCTCGGCTACGCGCCAGCCGCGATCAGGATGAAGTCGGTCCCGAAGCCGAGCACGAGCCCGAGCAGGATCCCGAGCGTCGCGGCGGCCTTCGACCCGAACGCGCGGCTGACGTTCAGGAGCTCCATCACGACGTAGAGGATCGACCCGGCCGCGAGTGCCAGGACCGCGACGGACAGGGCCTCGTTCACCCATGCCTGCCCCAGCGCCGTCCCGAGGAAGGTCGGGCCGCCGCCGATCAGCCCGAGCACGCCGAGGAAGCCCCAGGTCGGCGCCTCCGGCTCGGTCGCGAGCGGCGCGACGATCCCGAAGCCCTCGGTGGCGTTGTGGAGCCCGAAGCCGATGATCAAGACGAGTGCGAGGCTGAGCTCGTCGCGCGCTGCCGACTGGCCGATCGCGAGCCCTTCGGAGAAGTTGTGCAGGCCGATCCCGGTCGCGATGAAGAGGGCGAGCCAGCGCGCCGGCGAGAGGCCGGCGAAATGGTGCTCGTAGTCGGTCACCGCGGCCGCGCCGGCACTGACGAACGCCTTCCGGCGGCGCTGCTTCATCCACCCGTCGTAGGCGACGAGCGACAGGAGCCCCACGGCGAACCCGGCGGCGAGCAGCGCCGCGAGCCAGAGGAAGCGCCCGTCGCGCCCGCTCGTCAGCGCGGTCTCGACCGGGTCGACGGCCGTCGAGAGGACGTCCCAGAACAGGAAGAGCAGGATGCCGGTCGCAGTCGAGCTCAGGAAGCACTTGAGCCATGCGTCGAGACCGTGCATGCGGCCGATCGGCAGGCCGATGAAGATGGTCAGGCCGGCGACTGCTCCGAGGCCGAGGATCTGGGCGGTCGACAATGTAAGGGCCACCTTACAGGAGGCCGAAAACTATGATGGCTCCCGCGTGGCGCAGGGTCATTCGATCGACGAGTACCTCGAGACGATCTACTTCCTCGCCTTCCCGATCGGCGAGTACACGCCGAAGGCCGGCGGCGCCCTCCCGCTCGCCTCGCGGGTGGCCGAGATGCTGCGCGTCTCGCGCGCGTCGGCCGGCGAGATGCTGAAGCGGCTGGAGGCGGAGGGGTTGATCGAGCGCGGCGAGCACAAGGAGGCGCTGCTCACGGCGACGGGTCGCGAGCGGGCCGAGCGCGTCGTGCGGAGACACCGCATCATCGAGCGGCTGCTCACCGACTTCATGGGCTACACGGCCGCCGAGGCGCACGTCCACGCGGACGAGCTCGGGGACACCTTCACGGACGAGATGATCGAGCGGATCGACGTCCGCCTCGGCGAGCCCGAACGCTGCCCGCACGGCTGGCCGGTCGACCCTGCCGTCGAGCAGGCCGAGAATCACGAGCTGGCGCCGCTCTCGGAGCTCGAGCCCGGCGCGCGCGCGACGATCGTCCGCCTCGCCGAGCACGACGGCGACCTCCTGCACTGGTTCTACGACCAGGGCCTCGAGCCCGGAGCCGAGATCCGGCTGGAGTCCGCGGAGCCCGCGGCCGGCCAGTTCACGGTGCGGCTGAACAGCTCGACCCGTGCCGTGGGCGAGAGGGCGGCCGCGGGCCTGTTCGTGCGGCGCGCGGGTTAGTCGCGGCCCATCTGGCACGAGACGCCTATACGGCCGGGAGGCACGGGTGTAGCATCGTCAAGGCCCAGTGGACCCGTGAAAGGAGACCCGCAGATGCCGGACATGTCGTCCATGCCGCCCATGCTCGCCTACACGATCCGCAGCATTATCCAACCCCAGGCCGACGTGCGGCCGTGGATCAGGATCGGACAAGGCCCAAGCGCGCAGCTTCTCACACCCAACCAACCCGTAAACGACAGCTACTGGATCGTCATCATGGACGCGAACAAGCCGGCGACCAAGGTGCAGGAATGGGTCGTCCCAGGCCAGAACAACACCACAGTCCCCAGCAATCTCGATCAGTACATGAGCAACCCGGCGTATCTCTTTGCCGTGGTGACGCAGTCCCTACCCAACGGCCAGGTGCCACAAGGGGCCTTCTACGACTACCTCGCGGCGCACGGCGCCGGGCGCGAGCTGCAGAAGTTGGAGCAGATCAGCTCGCACACGCAGATGGGCTACGGCTTGTTCACCTACGTGAGCTACATACTCACCGGTCAATGCGGCGCGACGGGCAACGTCGCGTACGAGCGCAGCTCGTTCACGGACCGGGCGCTGCTCTTGATGTCGCTGATGCCCCTACCCAACGGGCAGCCGCCGTACACGATCTGCGACAGCTACACGTTCGTCACGCGCTAGGGCTACCGGCTACGCTGCTCGGCGCGCGGGCGGGTTTACCTGATCCGTGACCGACGCGTGGAGCTTCCGACCCGGCACGCTCGATCGGATGATCTTCGACGGCGTGGTCGCGCTCGACGAGTATCGACTGCCGGAGCGTTTCGAGCCCGACGACGTCGTCGTCGACGTCGGGGCACACATAGGCTCGTTTGCGTACGCCGTCCTCCTGAGAGGCGGCAAGCACGTCTGGAGCCTCGAGGCGGATCGTACGAACTGCGCGTTCGCCGCCGAGCACCTGAG
Source organism: Actinomycetota bacterium (assembly GCA_005885565.1). Classification (GTDB taxonomy): domain Bacteria; phylum Actinomycetota; class Thermoleophilia; order Gaiellales; family Gaiellaceae; genus AC-50. The sequence continues at coordinate 8,666 of VAXK01000020.1, read as the reverse complement.
GCCGTACGTCGACCAGCGCTACGTGCGGCTGATGCACGCTGCCGTCTGGCGCTCCGATCCGAATGACGACGAGCTGCGCTTCGACGGCTACCAAGTGTTTCCGCAGTCCTTTCTGGACCTGGCAGGGGTCGTCAACACGGGGGGCGGCTCGGTCATGTGGGGCGTGGGCGAACCTGTGCAGAAGGTCGCTTTCGACGACGTCGTCGACCTGGTCACGGACCGGGGAGAGCGCCGGCTCCGGTTGCTCAAGCTGGATTGCGAAGGCGCCGAGTGGCCGATCCTGCTGACGTCGAGGAGGCTCCACCTGATCGACGAGATCGTCGGAGAGTTTCACGAGATCGGGGGGTCGTTCTTGGAGATCGGCGAAGATCGCCTGTCGAAGGCGCACGTCTTTCACTCCGATCGTGTCGCAGGATTTACGGTGGAGGAGTTCGTCCGCTTCCTGAACGACGCGGGCTTCTGCGTCACGTACCGCAGACATCTGCGGCCGAACGGCGCGCTCGAGGGGTACGGCTTGTTCTTCGCGACGCGAGAGCAGTGAACGAGCCTCGGCCTCGCGTGAGGCTCGTCGCGATCGGCTTCAACGTCGCCGGCACAGGCTTGACGCGGGTGCTGAGCAGCGTCATGCGAGGGCTGGCGGACCGGCACGAGATCCACTTCCTCGGCATCGGCTATTCCGGCGAGATCGTCCGCGACCGCGGCCTGACCATCTACCCCACCAACCCGAAGGGCGGCGACGTCTTCGCGGCCTTCCAGGCCAAGAGGCTGAGCGAGGAGATTCGGCCGGCGCTGATCCTCGTCATGCACGACATCTGGATGTTCGACTACTACCTGCGCCTCTTCGGCCCGTATCGGGACCGCCTGAAGATCGTCGCCTGCATCCCTCTCGACGGCCGGATCACGAACGAGGAGAAGGCCGCGCCGCTCGCGCAGGCGGACCGAGTCGTCGCCTACACCCACTTCGCCCGCGCAGAGTTCGAAGGAGCCTTCCGCAGGCTGCATGAGAAGCAGGCCGATCGCGACTTCCCGGCGGTCGACGTCATTCCGCACGGCGTCGATCGGAATCGCTTCTATCCCTTCCCGGAGCTGGAGCAGGCCTCGTTCGCATCGACAGGCCGCGCGCAGGCGAAGAGACGCGTGTTCGGCGACCGGCCGGACGCGGACGAGTCGTTCGTCGTCCTCAACGCCAGCCGGCCCGACAAGCGCAAACGTGTCGATCTCACCGTCCGCGGGTTCGCCATGTTCGCCGCCGGCAAGCCGGCGAACGTCAGGTTGTGCCTCCACCACCCCGTCATGGGCGATGCAGCCGAACGAGAGCTCGGGCCGGTGATTCGGGAGTGCGGGGTCGGTGAGCGGCTGTCGGTGAACCCGCTCGGTAGCCGGATCGTCGGTGACGACGAGCTCAACCTGCTCTACAACGCCTGTGACGTCGGGATCAATACGGCGATGGGCGAAGGCTGGGGGCTCGTCAGCTTCGAGCACGGCGCCGCGGGCGCTGCCCAGATCGTTCCGGACCACACGGCGTGTGCCGAGCTGTGGCGCGGCCGCGCCGAGCTGATTCCGCCGGCCAGGAGCTACGTACCCGAGTTCTCGGTGCTGGAGATGGGAGAGGTGTCTCCCGAGGGTGTCGCGCGGGCGCTGGAAGCCGTCTATCGCGATCCGGCCCGCCGACAAGAGCTCGCTCGTGCGGCCGTCGCCGCCGCAAATGATCCCGCGTACTCGTGGGATGCGATCACGCGGCAGTTCGACGATCTCGTCGTCGAGCTTGCGGGGGTGGATTCTCCCGGCGCAGCCTAGGCGTCGTGCACGTCGTAGGCGGCGAGCGGCGCTTCGGCGTCGGGGCCGAGCTCCGAATCGTCCGCCGTGCGGGGGTCGAGCCCCGCTGCCTTGCGCAGCTCTTCGGCGCGGTCGACGCGCTCCCAGCTGAAGTCGTGGTCGTCGCGGCCGAAGTGGCCGTAGGCTGCCGTCTTGGCGAAGATCGGCCGGCGCAGGTCGAGGTCGTGGAGGATCGCGGCCGGGCGCAGGTCGAAGTGCTCGCGGACGAGACCCTCGATCCGGTCGACGGCGACCCGCTCCGTCCCGAAGGTCGAGACCGCGACCGAGACCGGGTGGGCGACACCGATCGCGTACGCGACGTTCACCTCGCAGCGGTCGGCGAGGCCGGCGGCGACGAGGTTCTTCGCCACGTACCGCGCGGCGTACGCGGCCGAGCGGTCGACCTTCGTCGGGTCCTTTCCCGAGAACGCGCCGCCGCCGTGGCGTGACGCGCCGCCGTAGGTGTCGACGATGATCTTCCGCCCGGTGAGCCCCGTATCGCCCATCGGGCCGCCGAGGACGAACTTGCCGGTCGGGTTGACGTACACGAAGTCGCGCTCGCCGAAGCGCCGCTCGTCGTAGAGCTCCCGCGGCAGCACCGGGTGGAGGACGTGCTCGATGACGTCCTCCTTGATCGTCTCAGCGTCGACTCCGTCGGCATGCTGCGTCGAGACGAGGACGCGCACGATCTCGACCGGTCGCTGGCGACCGAGGTCGTCGACCTCGTAGCGCACCGTGACCTGCGCCTTCCCGTCCGGCCGCAGGTACTTGAGCTGCTCCGCCTTTCGCACGCCCGCCAGCCGCCGGCAGACCTTGTGCGCGAGCATGATCGGGAGCGGCATCAGCTCGGGCGTCTCGTTCGTCGCGTAGCCGAACATCATCCCCTGGTCGCCGGCGCCGACGCGGTCGAGTGGGTCGTCGTCGCCGGGATCGTGCTGCACCTCGTACGAGGAGTCGACGCCCTGCGCGATGTCGGGCGACTGCGGGTCGATCGCGACGACGACGCCGCACGTCTTCGCGTCGAAGCCGACCGCCGAGTCGGTGTAGCCGATCCGGCCGACGGTCTCGCGGACGATGTTCGAGATGTCCACGTAGATCTCGGTGGTGATCTCGCCGCCGACGACGACGAGGCCGGTCGTGATCAGCGTCTCGCACGCGACGCGGCCGCCGGGATCCCCGGCGAGGACGGCGTCGAGGACGGCGTCGGAGATCTGGTCTGCGACCTTGTCCGGATGGCCCTCGGTGACCGACTCGGAGGTGAAGAGGAAGTCGCGCGCCACGGCTACTTGATAACCAAGAACCCGTTGAAGTGCGTCACGTCGCCGTTTCGCGCGCCGTACGCGAAGAAGGACTGGAGCGGCTCGAGGTTCGCCCGCACCTCCGCGGTGTCCGGGCCGGTTGCAGAAGCGCCGATGTCCTTGAAGATCTCCGCGAACGCACTGTTCAGGTTGACGTAGGCGAAGCCGGTCGTGCTGCTCGGGGCCTTCGCCGCCGAGCGGGCGTCGGTGAAGACCGGGTCGGCGCTGAGCTTCTTGCCGCTCCTGCCGAGACCGGCCAGGGCCGATTTGCTGTTGCTGACGCCGAGGACACCTTTGAAGACCCCGTAGTAGACCGAGATGCCCGCGCCCTTCAGCGCGATCTCGTGTGCGGCCACCCCGCCGATCGTGACCGGCCGTACGACCGCGCCTGCCGCCGGCGCCAGCGCCGAGAGCCGGTCGAGGACTTGCCGCGCCTTCGCCTCGTCGGCCACCTTCAGGAGGAGCTCGACGGACGGGTAGCGATCCCCGCCCGAGCTCGGGTAGACGGCGAGCGCGCCCTCGTTCGAGAGGAGCTTCAGCAGGTCGCCCTCCGAGATCCCGAGCGCCTGCTCGACCTGGGCCTTCTGCGCCTCGAACGAGCTCCCGAACTGGTTCATGACCTGGCGGAGGTTCGACGCGAGGTCGTCGAAGGAGAGGTCGGCGAGCGCGCCGGCCGGGAGCCGGTCGACGAGCGCCGACTTGAAGCTCTTGCCCGTGGCGCTGCGGCTCTTGGCGCCTGCCTGGAAGCCGACGCCGTTCGACGCCGCCGAGGCCGAGGCGGACACCCAGCCGAGGTTGGGGATCGCCTTGCCGAGCAGCCCGCTCTGCCGGACCGTCGGCGCGAGCCCCTGCTGGACGGCCTGGCGGATCGAGGCGCCGTTCACGTACACCTTGACGAGCGCCTCGCCGGGAAGATCGGCGACGGCGTCCTTGAAGGTGCCGTCGTCCGCGAGCTTGGCGCCGTTCTGCGCGCTCTTCAGCCGGTCGAGCCTCGCCTGGGAGCCGGCGACCGCGGTCCAGTCGCCGACCTTCTCGGTGTAGAGCTTCTGGTTGCTCGAGTCGCTGTTGTTCTGCTTGACGAGAGCGGCGAGCTTGGCGTCGTCCTTCGGCTGCGTCACGGCGACCACGTTCTGGCCGTTGTCGGCGAAGTCGAGCCAGGCCACGTCGATCTCCGGCCCGAGCGCGGGCTTCACGTCCTTCTGGAAGTCGAGGTTCTGCTTCACGAGCTCCTTCCGGAGGTCGGCGAGCGCCTTCGCGCGGCCCGGGAACTTCTTCGAGAGCGCGTCGACCTTCTTCCACTGGTCGGAGCCGAGGTCGCTGTCGATCGAGACGTAGGCGACGGCGCTCGCGGGGATCACCGTCGCGCCGGCGGCCGAGCCGGAGGCGCCGCCCTTCGAGCTCGTGCTGCCGCCGCAGCCGGCGGCGAGGAGCGCAAGCGCCGCGAGAGGCGCGGCGACGGCGAGACGCATTCGCATCTGTCGCATCGTACTCACTCCCCCGTCGGTCTCCTGCCCATCAGGCCGGCCACGAGCTCGGCCAGGCTTCGCCCTTCGAGGACGTCGCAGACGCCCTCGGTGATCGGGAGCTCGATGCCGAGGCGGCGGGAAAGGTCGCGCACGACCGGCGCAGTGGTCAGGCCTTCGATGACCATGCCGATGGTGGCCGCGGCCTCGTCGGGCGTGGCTCCCTGGGCGATCAGCTCGCCGGCGTGGCGGTTGCGGCCGTGCCGGCTCCAGCACGTCACGACGAGGTCGCCCATTCCGGCCAGGCCCGCAAAGGTCTCGGGGCGGGCGCCGCAGGCGAGGCCGAGGCGCGTCATCTCGGCGAGCCCGCGGCTGATCAGCGCCGCCTTCGCGTTGTCGCCGAGGCCGAGCCCGTCGACGCCGCCGGCCGCGAGCGCGATCACGTTCTTCGCGGCGGCGCAGAGCTCGACGCCGACGAGGTCGTCGTTCACGTAGACGCGGAAGACGGACGAGTTGATCGCGTGCTGGAGCTCCTCCGCAAGGGCGGCGTCCTCGCTCGCGATCGCGGCCGCGGTCGGCAGGCCCTCCGCGACCTCCTCGGCCATGTTCGGGCCGGACAGGACGGCGACGGGCCGGCCGCGCACGAGCGTGGAGAGGCGCTCGCCGGTCGCCGGGTCGAGGCCCTTCGTGAGGCTGAGGATCGGCGCCGTGCCGGGAAGGGCGTCGACGACGGCCGCGAAGGCCCGGCTCGGCAGGGCGACGACGACAACGTCCGCCTCGGCGACCGGCGCCTCGGCGAGCGGCGCCGCCGGGATGCCGCGCAGGTCGACGATCCGGAGGTAGCGGGGGTTCCGGCCGGTCTCCCGGATCGCGCGCGCCTGCTCGGGGTCGCGGCAGGCGAGCGTGACGTCGTGCTCGCGGTCGGCGAGCAGGCGCGAGAACGCGGTTCCCCACGACCCGCCTCCGACGACGACGATCCGCATCGGCGTAGCTTCTCATCGCGGCACGAAGTCGATCGAGACGGGGACGCCCTGCAGCTCGAACCGGCGGCGCAGCTCGTTCTCGATCCAGTAGCCGTAGTCGCGCGTCACGAGGCGCGGGTCGTTCACGTGCACGCGGAAGCGCGGCGGCCGCGTGCGCACCTGCGCGCCGTAGAGCAGGTTCAGGCGCCTGCCGTTCCGCGACGGCGGCTGGCGCGCCTCGCGCAGCTCGCGCAGCGCGCGGTTGAGCTCGGCGGTGGCGATGCGCCCCGCGTAGCGCTCGAAGAGCCGCTCGACCTCGTCGAGGAGCCTCCCCACCCCGCGGCCGGTATGGGCCGAGACGGCGATCAGCGGCGGCCGCTGGCGCAGACGCCGTTCGAGCTGGGGACGAACCTCCCGGCCTTCCGAGCGATGTCCGCGACGGCCAGGTCGCCCTCGACCACGCCCTCGCTCGAGTCGACGAGCACGAGCGCCACGTCCGCGCGCTCAGCCGCCTGGAGCGCGCGCAGCTCGGAGTAGTACTCGATCCCCTGCCGGTGCTTGCGCTTGCGCCGCAGGCCGGCCGTGTCGACGAGGACGAATGTCCGGTCTTCGCGCCGCAAGACGGTGTCGATCGCGTCGCGCGTCGTTCCCGGCACCTCCGAGACGATCACCCGCTCGCGGCCGAGGAGGGCATTGAGGAGGCTCGACTTGCCGACGTTCGGTCGGCCGAGGATGGCGACGCGGATCGCGTCCTCGCCCGGCGCGTCCGGCGCCGTTCCGGGCAGGAGCTCGAGGATCCGGTCGAGGAGGTCGCCGGTTCCGTGCCCGTGGACCGCCGAGAGGGGGATCGGATCGCCGAGCCCGAGCCGGTGGAACTCGAACGCCTCGTCGTCGCGCGCGGGGTCGTCGATCTTGTTCGCGACGAGGAGGACGGGCTTGCGCGCGGCGCGCAGGATCGCCGCGATCTCCTCGTCCCCCGGGGTCACGCCGGCGCGCGTGTCGGTCATGAACACGACGAGGTCGGCCTCCTCGACCGCCTCGCGCGCCTGGGCCGCGATCGAGCGCGTGATCGGCGACGGGTCGGCGACGTCCACGCCTCCGGTGTCGACGAGCACGAAGCGCTTCCCTGCCCACTCGCACTCGAGCTCCTTGCGGTCGCGCGTCACCCCCGGCGTCTCGTGGACGACCGCGGCCCGCGACTCCGTCAGCCGGTTCACGAGCGTCGACTTGCCGACGTTGGGGAAGCCGACGATCGCGACCGTTCCGATCAGCGGCGGCTCGGCGGCCGCGTCGCTCATCTCGGCGGCACGGCGACGGCGGGCCGCCCGAGGGCGTGGATCTCCGCCAGGAAGTCGAAGAGCGAGCGGATCCGTCGCCCGATCTCGCTCGAGGCCTCGCGGTAGCCCTTCGCGTTGCGCGACAGGCCCTCGAAGCGCACCGGCTCGCCCCACGCGACGAACGCCGGGTGGAAGTTCCCGAGGTGCCAGAGCTGCGTGCCGTAGATCGCCGCGGGCACGACTGGGACGTCCTCCTGGAGCGCGACCATCGCCGCTCCCGGCTTCACCTCGCCGGGAACGCCGCTCCGCTGACGCGTTCCCTCGACGAAGAGGCCGAGCGCCTTCCCCTCCGCGACGATCCGGCGCATCATCCGCACGGCGTCGCGGTCGGACTGGCCGCGCCGGACGGAGAAGGTGCCGAAGGAGCGGATGAGCTGCCCGAGCCCCGGCACGCGGTGGGCCTCGACCTTCGCCATGTAGTAGATCGTCCGCGGGCACGCGAAGCCGAACGCCGGCGGGTCGAGCCACGAGAAGTGGTTCAGAGCGAGCACGACGCCGCCGGAGCGCGGGACTCGCTCGGCGCCGTATACGCGGAGCGGGGCGACGAGCCGCGTGAAGCCGCCGATCGTCGGCCGGCCGATGGCCCAGACGAGGTCGGTGACGTCGAGCTTGGAGCCGCTCACGCGACCACCTCACCGGCCGGCGCTCCAGGCCGGCGGCGCACACGGCGGAGCCGGCAAAGCCGGCACCGCCTGAAGGCGGCATCGCAAGCGACGCCGCTCACGCCGGCTGGTGCGTGCGGACGAGCTCCTCGATCCGGCCCACGACGTCCTCGACTTCGAGGTCGGTCGTGTCGATCGTCTCCGCGTCGGGAGCCGAGCGCATCTGCGCCGCGTCGCTCTCGTCCCGGAGCCTCAGGTCGGTGGCGAGCGCGTCGGCGCCGATCCCGGGCCGTTCCGCCATCCGCCGCCGGGCGCGGGTGGACGTGTCCGCGACGAGGTAGATCTTCACGTCGGCGTTCGGGAGCACGACGGTGCCGATGTCGCGGCCTTCGATGACGGCGTCGCCCGCCTCGCCGAGCTCGCGCTGGCGCACGCGCATCACCTTCCGGACGGGCTGGTGCCGCGCGACGACGGGGACGAGCCGGTCGATGCGGGACTCGCGGATCGACGCCGTCACGTCGGTGTCCGCGATGAAGACCCGGCCGCGCTCGTCGAAGACGACCGGGTTCTCCGCAGCGAGCTCGGCCAGCCGCTCGCCCTCCGCGAGCGGCACGGCGCGCTGCATGGCGAGCCACGTCAGCGCGCGGTACATGGCGCCGGTGTCGAGGTAGCGGAAGCCGAGCCGCTCCGCGAGCCGCTGCGCCACGGTGCTCTTGCCGGCCCCTGCTGGGCCGTCGATGGCGACGATCATCGGTGGGTCACGGAGTCGAGGAGCTCGAAGAAGCCGGGGAAGCTTATAGCGACCGCCTCGGCTCCCTCGACGTCGACGCCCTCACGCGAGACGAGTCCCGCGATCGCGCCGAGCATCGCAATCCGATGGTCTCCGGCGGCGTCCACACCCCCACCCTTAGGGCGGGAAGGAATCCCTCTCACCCCGAAGCCATCGTCGCTCGCCCGGATGCGAATGCCAAGGGCGCGTAGGGCATTTGTCACGGTTTCGATGCGGTCCGTTTCTTTCACGCGCAGCTCTCGTGCGCCTTGCACCGAGCTCGACCCCCGGGCATACGCCGCGGCGAGCGCGAAGAGCGGCAGCTCGTCGAGGAGGAGCGGCGCCTCGTCCGGCTGGATCGAGGTCGCGACGAGCTCAGCCGAGTGCACCTCGAGGTCGGCCACCGCCTCGCCTCCGAAG
>VAXK01000019.1 GCA_005885565.1 Actinomycetota bacterium | reverse complement strand
GGCGGCTGGTAAACGATCCCGGACAGCGCGGCGCCCTCGACGAGGAGCGGCGGCCGCCCGTCGGTCGTCTCTACCCGCGCGCCCATCCGGCCGAGCGGCTCCGCGACGCGGTGTATGGGCCGCCGCCGCAGCGACTCGTCGCCGGTGAGCTCGTACCGCCCGTCCTGCGCGGCGACGATCCCCGCGAGGAGCCGGAGGAGGGTGCCCGCGTTGGCGCAGTCGATCGGAGCCTCGGGCGCGCGGAGGCCGTGCGTGCCGCG
>VAXK01000018.1 GCA_005885565.1 Actinomycetota bacterium | reverse complement strand
GAGTTCCTGTCCATCGACACGACGAACATCCTCTTCATCTGCGGGGGCGCCTTCGCGGGGCTCGACCGGATCATCGCGAAGCGGATCGGCAAGAACGCGGTCGGCTTCGGCGCCGAGGTGCGCTCGAAGCACTCGATCGAGGCCTCGGAGCTCCTGACGCAGGTCATGCCGGAGGACCTGCTGAGCTTCGGGTTGATCCCGGAGTTCATCGGCCGGCTGCCGGTGATCTCGGCCGTGCACCAGCTCAAGCGCGAGGATCTCGTCCAGATCCTGACCGAGCCGAAGAACGCGCTCGTGAAGCAGTACCAGCGCTTCTTCGGCTACGACTCGATCGAGCTCGTCTTCACCGAGGACGCGCTGTGGGAGATCGCCGACAAAGCGCTCGAGCGCGAGACGGGCGCGCGCGGCCTGCGGTCGATCATCGAGTCGGCGCTCCTCGACGTCATGTTCGAGCTGCCGTCGCGGAAGGACGTCTCCAAGTGCGTGATCACGAAGGAGACGATCTCGAGGTCGATCCGGCCGACGCTCGTGACGAGCGCCGGCGCCGTCGACGAGCCCGACGAGCTCCGCGAAGAGTCCGCCTAGACGTCACCTCCCAGCGGGCCGCGGCTGTATCGACAGGCCCCGGTGGCAGCCATCGTCGCGAAAGCGTCACGACTTCGTCACGAGATGCCGCAGTGCCGCTTTGCTCCACCGAGTCGCGCGGGTGCGCCGGCCACGTCCCGGTGGCAGCCACCGTGACGGAAGGCGCACGCGCGCCGAAGGTCGAGGCGGAGAAGCAGGCGGTTCGGGAGCGGATCTGGGCGGCGCTCGAGCGGGGGCGAGTGGCGCGGTTCCCCGGTGCGCGTGGGCGGATCTCGAATTTCGTCGGCGCCGAGGAGGCGGCGCGGCGGCTCGCGGAGACTCCCGAGTGGCGCTCAGCGCGCGTGCTCAAGTGCAATCCGGACGCGCCTCAGCTGCCGGTACGGCGCCGCGCGCTCGCCGAGGGCAAGGTCGTCTACATGGCCGTGCCTCGGCTGCGGACGGCAAAGCCGTTCCTCCGGCTCGCCGACGATGCGACGATCAAGGCGCGCGGCGCGCACCCGGTCGCGGTCGAGGAGCTCGAGCCCGTCGACCTCGTCGTCTGCGGCACCGTGGCCGTCAATCGCGACGGCGTCCGCGTCGGGAAGGGCGGCGGCTACTCCGACCTCGAGCTCGCCCTACTCCTCGGGGCCGGCCTGGTCGGCGACGCCACGACGATCGCGACGACCGTCCACCGGCTCCAGCTCCTCGACGACGACCTGCCCGAGACCGAGCACGACTTCCGCGTCGACCTCGTCGTCATCACGGAGGAGACGCTGCGGACGCGCGCCCGCCGCCGCTCGCCGGGGATCCTTTGGAGCCACTTGGCCCCGGAGAAGATCATCTCGATCCCGGTTCTCGCTAGTCGGGCAGGAGCGGATGGGTGAAGAGCCAGTCGACGGCGAGGAGGAAGAGGACGATCGCCGCGGTGACCGCCACGCCGCCGAGGGCGGCGCCTCGCGTCGTCCGCACGCTCGTCGCGACGACGAGCGCCAGCCCGAGCCCGACCGCCCCGACGATCAGCGAGCCGGCCCCACCGCCGACGACGAGCGTCGCGACGGTGAGGAGCACCGGCGCCGCCGCGGCGCAGGCGAGGTTCTCGGCGAAGCAGCGCAGCCGGTAGCCGCGCGAGTCGAGAACGCCGTCGGTGTAGGTCCGCGTGACGAAGAGGCCCATCGACGCTCCGTAAGATTGTCGCAATGGAGCCGCTCTACAAGCCGCAGGGCGTCGAGGAGCGCTGGCAGCGGACGTGGGAGGCCGAAGGCCTCTACAACGCCGAGACCGACGACCCGCGCGACCCCTACGTCGTCTGCCTGCCCCCGCCGAACGTCACCGACCGGCTGCACATGGGCCATGCCCTGAACGGCTCCGCGCAGGACGTCCTCGTCCGCTGGCACCGCATGCGCGGCTTCAACACGCTCTGGCAGCCCGGCTACGACCACGCCGGCATCGCGCTCCAGGCCGTGATGGTGCGCCGGCTCGCCGCCGAGGGCCTGACCCCGCAGGACATCGGCCGCGAGGCGTTCGTCGAGCGCTGCTGGGCGTTCATCCGCGACTACGGCGGCCAGATCATGGGCCAGCTCCGCTCGCTCGGGGCCTCGCTCGACTACCGCCGCCACCGCTTCACGATGGACGAGGGGTACACGCGTGCGGTGATGGGCTTCTTCGTCCACCTCGCCGAGAAGGGCTACCTCTACCGCGGCAGCCGGATCGTCAACTGGTGCCCCGGCTGCTCGAGCGTCGTCTCCGACCTCGAGGTGAACCACGTCGAGCTCGACGAGACGCTGACCACGATCCGCTACCCGCTCGCCGACGGCTCCGGGCACGTCGCGATCGCGACCGTCCGCCCGCCGACGATGCTCGCGGACGTCGCGGTCGCCGTGCACCCGGGCGACGAGCGCTACCGCGACCTCGTCGGCAAGGAGGCGATCGTCCCGATCGCCGAGCGGCGCGTGCCGATCATCGCCGACGAGCGCGTCGACCCCGGCTTCGGCACCGGCGCCCTCAAGATCACGCCCGGGCACGACCCGACCGACTGGGAGATCGGCCGCGACCACGACCTTCCGGAGCCGATGGTGATCGGGCTCGACGGGCGCATGAACGAGAACGCGGGCGACCTCGTCGGCCTCACGCAGGCCGAGGCCGAGAAGGAGATCCTCGCGCGGCTCGAGGAGCGCGGCCTGCTCGAGAAGCGCGAGCCGTACCGCCACGGCGTCGGCCACTGCGACCGCTCCGGCGACCGCATCGAGCCGCTCGTCCTCCTGCAGTGGTGGTGCGAGATGACCGACCTCGTCAAGCCCGCGATCGAGGCGCTTCGCTCGGGCCGGGTGCGCTCGAAGCCGCAGCAGCAGACGAACGTGATGCTCTCCTACCTGGAGAACATCCGCACTGCCCCGACGGGCACGTGACGATCGCGGAGAGCGCGCCGCCCGCCTGCGCCGAGTGCGGGAGCGGCGAGCTGACGCAGGAGGAGGACGTGCTCGACACGTGGTTCTCGTCGGCGCTCTGGCCCTTCGCCACCCTGGGCTGGCCCGAGCAGACCCCGGACCTCGAGCGCTTCTACCCCGGCGACGTGTGCTCGACCGGGCGCGACATCAACTTCCTCTGGGTCTCGCGGATGATCTGGGCCGGGATCGAGCTCATGGGAGAGCCGCCCTTCGCCTGGGTGAACTACCACGCGATGATCCTGGCGCCCGACGGGCGGCGGATGTCGAAGAGCCTCGGCACCGGGATCGACCCGACCGAGCTGATCGCCGAGCACGGCGCCGACGCGACCCGTTACGGCCTCCTGAAGATGTCGTCCTCGCAGGACGTGCGCTTCTCGGCCGGCGCGATCGAGGAGGGCCGGAAGCTCGCGAACAAGCTCTGGAACGTCTCGCGGCTGCTGCTCGGCGACACGCGCGGGACCGGACCCGAGGCGCGGCCGGAGACGGTCGAGGAGCGCTGGATCCTCGCGCGCCTCGACGCCGCGCGCGCGGAGCTCGAGTGGCTCGTCCCGGCCTTCGAGTTCTCCGCCGCGGCGAAGCTCCTCTACCGGCTCACCTTCGACGACTTCTGCGACTGGTATGCGGAGGCGATCAAGCCCCGGCTCTACGGCGGCGACGAGGTCGCGCGCGGAACGGCGCTCGCGGCGCTCGAGCGGCTGCTGAAGCTCCTTCACCCGGTCATGCCGCACGTGACCGAGGAGATCTGGTCGCAGCTCCACGACGATCGGCTGATCGTCGCGCCGTGGCCCGAGCCCGAGCCGGCGTATGCGGACGACCTGGACGCGCTCGAGAACGCGCAGCTCGCGGCGCGGATCTACCGGCGCAGCGGGGTGCGCGTGGCGCTCACTGGCGACGCGCGGCGGATCTTCGAGAGCGTCGTCCGCCCGCGCGAGGACGGGGCGGCAGACGTCGCGGCGGAGCTCGAGCGGGTCCGGAAGGAGCTCGCGCGCGCCGAGAGCAAACTCTCGAACAGGAGCTTCACGGAGAAAGCGCCGCGAGATGTCGTCGAGGCTGAGGAGGCCAAGCGTGCCCAGTACCTCGCAGAGCTCGAAGCTCTCGGCGGTTGAGTGGATCGAGTCGCTCAGCCCGTGGCCGGCGGACGGCTTCGGGCTCGAGCGGATGCGGGCGCTCCTCGCCGAGCTCGGCGAGCCGCAGCGGCGCTTCCGGGCGATCCACGTCGTCGGCTCGAACGGCAAGTCGACCGTCACACGGACCGCGGCGGCCATGCTGCGGCAGGCGGGCCTCCGCGTCGGGGCGTACACCTCGCCGCACGTCTCGGGCTGGTCGGAGCGGATCCAGGTCGACGGCGAGGACGCCGACTTCGAGGCGGCGATCGAGCGCGTGCGCGAGCCGGCGCAGCGGCTGGGCGCGACGCAGTTCGAGATCCTCACGGCCGCCGGGCTCGCGGAGTTCGCGACGGCGCGCGTGGACGCGGCGGTCGTCGAGGCCGGGCTCGGGGGGCGGCTCGACGCGACGAACGTGCTCGACGCCGAGGTCGTCGTCCTGACGAACGTGGCGCTCGAGCACACGGACGTCCTCGGTGACACGCACGAGAAGATCGCCCGCGAGAAGCTCGCCGTCGTGACGCCCGGCGCGTCGGTCGTCCTCGGCGACGAGGAGTGGCGCGAGGCCGCGCTCGAGGCCGGCGCCGGAATCGTCGTCGTGACCGGCCGAGCGAACGCCGCGCTCGCGCTGGTCGCGGCCGAGACGTTCCTCGGCGAGCCGGTGGAGCCGGTCTCCGGGGTGGCGCTGCCCGGGCGGCTCGAGCACCGCTCGGAGGAGCCGCTCGAGATCTGGGACGGCGCGCACAACGTCGCCGGGGTCGGCTGGCTCCTCGGCCGCCTGCCCAGCCGGCGCTACGTCGTCGTCGCCTCGATCCTCGAGGACAAGAAGGTCGACGGCATGCTCGAGGCGCTCTCCGTGCTCGGGGACGCCTTCGTCGCCACGCGCTCGTCCAACGCGCGCGCGCTTCCGGCCGCGGAGCTCGCCCGTCGGGCAGCTCGGTTCTTCCCCTCGACCGAGGTCGTCGAGGACGCCGCGGCGGCGCGTGCGCGTGGTCGCGACCTCGCCGGACCGGAGGGCGCGCTGCTCGTGACCGGCTCGCTGTACCTGCTCGCCGACCTCTCCTGACGTACGATGCCGCGCATCGGCCTCGTCTTCGCCAGCGGGCTCCACGACTTCTTCAACTCCGGCACCTGGCAGGTGATCCGGAACCTCGCGCTGCTCTTCGTCGTCATCTTCTGGGCGGCGACGGCCTACTGGGTGTACAAGGACGCGCGGCGGCGGATCGAGGACCCGTGGCTCGTCGTCATGGCGACGCTGCTCGGCGCCGTCGTGCCGTTCATCGGGCCGCTCGTCTACATGCTCTTCCGGCCGCCGGAGTACCTCCAGGACGTGCGCGAGCGCGAGCTCGAGATCAAGGCGATGGAGGAGCGGCTCGCGCGTCGCGACCTGCACTGCCCGGTCTGCCGGGCCGAGGTCGACCCGTCCTTCCTCGTCTGCCCGGTCTGCACGACGCGGCTCAAGCAGGCGTGCTCGAGCTGCAAGGCGCCGCTCGAGGCGCTGTGGCAGATCTGCCCGTACTGCGCGACGCCGATCGAGCCGACCTCGACGCTGGAGCTGCCGCCGCTGCCCGCGCCGCGCCGGGAGCGCCGCCGAGCCTCGGAGTAGCGGGCCGTGGCCACGGAGCGGACGCTCGTCCTGATCAAGCCGGACGCGATGCGGCGCGGGCTCGCCGGCGAGATCCTCGGGCGGCTGGAGCGGCGCGGGCTCGTCCTGCGCGGCGCCGACCTCGTGCACGTCGACCGCGACCTCGCCGAGCGGCACTACGCCGAGCACCGCGAGAAGCCCTTCTTCGAGGAGCTCGTCGAGTTCATCACGTCGTCGCCCACGCTCGCGCTCGTCGTGGAGGGCGACGGTGCGATCGGGTTGGTGCGGGCGACGATGGGCGCGACGAATCCGGCGAACGCGGCGCCCGGGACGATCCGCGGCGACCTCGCGCTCTCGATGCCGGACAACCTCGTGCACGGGTCGGACTCCCCGGAGTCGGCCGCCCGGGAGCTCGCGCTCTGGTTCCCAGACCTTGACTGAGCTTCCCGAGCACGCGGTCCGGAATCGGGAAGTCTGGACGAAGGCGAACGCGGAGTACACCGACGCGAAGGCGACCGAGGCCTGGGCGCAGGAGGAGATCACGTGGGGGATGTTCTCGGTGCCGGAGGCCGAGGTGGGCGTCCTCGGGGACGTGGCCGGGCTGGACGTGGTCGAGCTCGGGTGCGGGACGGCGTACTTCTCGGCGTGGCTCGCGCGGCGAGGCGCGCGGGTGGTCGGCGTGGACGTGACGCCGGCTCAGCTCGAGACGGCTCGGCGGATGCAGGCGGAGCTCGGGCCGGAGTTCGAATTGGTAGAGGCGAGCGCCGAGGCTGTGCCGCTGGCGGATGCGTCGTTCGACCTCGTCCTGTCGGAGTACGGCGCGTCGATCTGGTGCGATCCGGGGGCGTGGATTCCCGAGGCGGCCCGCCTGCTGCGGCCGGGTAGGCGGCTGGTCTTCCTGCGCAACTCGACGCTCGCCATCCTCTGCTCCCGGGACGAGGGGCGCGTGGAGGAGCGTTTGGCGCGGGCGCAGTTCGGCATGTGGCGCTTCGAGTGGGAGGGCGGCGTCGAGTTCCATCTCGCGCACGGCGACTGGATCGCGCTGCTGCGCTCGTCGGGGTTCGACGTCGAGCGGCTGGTGGAGCTCCAGGCGCCGGCGGAGGCGGCGGACCATCCGTACTACGACTTCGTCGGCGCCGACTGGGCGCGGCGGTGGCCGGCCGAGGAGATCTGGGTCGCGCGGAAGCGGTGAGCCGGTGAGCGGGTGAGCGCGCCGCCCGCAGCGCCGATCGTGCTCGCCTCGACCTCGCCCCAGCGGCGGGCGATCCTGGAGCAGCTCGGACTTCCGTTCGAGGTCGTCGAGCCGCGGTACGAGGAGCGCGGCGACGATCCGCTCGAGCACGCGGTCGGGAAGGCTCGGTCGGTCGAGGGCGCGGGCGACCGGCCGGTGCTCGGTGTCGACACGGTGGTCGTCTGCGACGGCCGCGTCCTGGGGAAGCCCGGCACGGCGGCCGAGGCGGAGCGGATGCTGGAGCTCCTCGGCGGACGGACGCACGAGGTCGTCTCCGGCCTCTGCCTGCGGACGGTCGGGTGGGAGGAGGCGCGGAGCGAGACGACGAGGGTCGAGTTCCGGCCGTTGACGCCGCGCGACCTGGGATCGTACGTCGCGAGCGGCGAGTGGGAGGGGCGCGCCGGCGGGTACGCGATCCAGGGCCGCGGCGCCGCGCTCGTCCGCCGCATCGAAGGCGACTTCCTGAACGTGGTGGGCCTCCCAGCCGCGCTCCTCGTCGAACTCCTCGCGGAGCGCTTCCCGGGCACGTACGGGTTCGGCTAACCGATCCACAGCTGGGGTCTGACCCCAGCCATGTCTCGACGGGACGAGGCGGATGGGCCCTGTCTTGGCGGCGTTCCCTTACCGTCCTGGACGAATGTCGCGAAGCGAAGCCGCGCGGTCTCCGGGCTCGCGCCGAAATGGCCGAGAATCCGGTTAGGAGTCAGGAGGTCAGGCTTCGAATCGACGCCCAGCGTCGGTCGGTAGCTGCTCCAGATCCACCGCGCCGGGTTCTCGCAAAGGCCCGCGCGGACAGGGTTCAGCACCACATATCTCGCGAGCTCGAGCAGGTGCGTCTCACTCTCGACCATGACGCTCTTGAACCGCCCCTGGAACAGATGCCCGTCGAGCTCGTAGCGCCAGTTGAACCACATCGCATGGCGTGAGTTGATCTCCTGCATCCCCGCCGACAGATCGGCTTCGGGTGTCTCCACCAGCAAGTGGTAGTGGTTCGGCATCAGGCAGTACGACGAGCAGAGCCACCCGCGCCGACGTGCCACGGACCCGGCGATGTCGAGGAACCTGTGCCGATCGTGGTCGTCGAGGAAGATCCGCTGGCGGCGGTTACCGCGGGAGGTCAAGTGATACAGCCCGCCGGGGATCTGAAGTCGGTGCGGCCGCGGCATCGCCTCACCGTAGTTGCGGACACCCGCCAGAGGGGCGCGCACGACGCATTCGTCACACTTTCCACCGCCCTTTGCGACAGGAGCGGGGTCAGACCCCAGGGTGGCCTGCGCGGACATGTCGCCGCGCCCGGTCGACTCGGCTTTTCGCCGCGACCTAGCTAGACTCGTCCGACCCCGCTGATGGCCTTCCTGAACTCGATCACCGGCTGGGGCGGCCGCGACATGGCCGTCGACCTCGGCACAGCGAACACGCTCGTCTACGTGCGCGGGCGCGGAATCGTCCTCTCGGAGCCCTCCGTCGTCGCGATCGACCAACGCTCCGGCGAGGTGCACGCCGTCGGCGTCGAGGCGAAGCGGATGCTCGGCCGCACGCCCGGCTCGATCGCCGCCATCCGCCCGCTGAAGGACGGCGTGATCGCCGACTTCGACGTCACCGAGCAGATGCTCCGGCACTTCATCCAGAAGGTGCACCAGCACCGCTTCGCGCATCCGCGCGTCGTGGTCTGCGTCCCGTCGGGCGTCACCGGCGTCGAGAAGCGCGCCGTCGAGGAGGCGACGCTCTCCGCCGGCGCCCGCCAGGCCTACCTGATCGAGGAGCCGATGGCCGCCGCGATCGGCGCGGGCCTCCCCGTCGCCGAGCCGACCGGGAACATGATCGTCGACGTCGGTGGCGGCACGACCGAGGTCGCCGTCATCTCCCTCGGCGGCATCGTCGTCAGCCAGAGCCTGCGCGTCGGCGGCGACGAGATGGACGACGCGATCGTCAACCACGTGAAGCGCGAGTACAAGCTGCTCGTCGGCCAGCAGACGGCGGAGGAGATCAAGCTCGAGATCGGCTCCGCCTACGACATGCGCGAGGAGCTCCAGGCCGAGGTTCGGGGCCGCGACATGCTGACCGGCCTGCCGAAGACCGTCGTCCTCTCCTCGGAAGAGGTGCGGCAGGCGCTCGACGAGCCCGTGAGCCAGATCATCGAGGCGATCAAGTCGACGCTCGACAAGACCCCGCCCGAGCTCGCGGCCGACATCATGGACCGCGGGATCGTCCTCGCCGGCGGCGGCTCCCTCCTCACGAACCTCGACGAACGGCTCCGCCACGAGACGCAGATGCCGGTGCACCTCGCCGAGTCGCCGCTCACCTGCGTCGCCGTCGGCCCCGGGCGCAGCCTCGAAGAGTTCGAAGCGATACACCGCAGCGCCCGCGCCCGTCGAAACAATCACCGACGGTAGAAGGCGCTAACCTCTAGCCTCAGCTCGTGCCCCGCACCCGCGCACCCCGCGCGCGGCTCGCGGTCCTGGGCTCTGCGGCCCAGCGCTCCGCGTCCGCGTCGTACTCGTCCCGCACGCGCAACGCCCTCACCCGGCGCGCCGTGATGGGAGTGCTGGTCCTGCTCTCGCTCGCGCTCATCACTGTCTACTTCCGTGAGTCGACCGGCGGGCCGCTCCACCGGACGCAGGGAGTCGGCGCGTCGATCCTCCGCCCCTTCGAGGTGGGAGTCGAGCGGATCGCGCGACCCTTCCGCGACGTCTACGGCTACTTCCACGGCCTCGCCGTCGCCCGCTCGCAGAACGCGCACCTCCGCTCCGACCTCGAGCGCTACCGCCAGCTCTACATCCAGAACGCGACCGCGCTGCACGACAACGTGCAGCTGAGGCAGATGCTGAACTACGAGCAAGGGCCGAGCTTCCCGGCCGACTACCGGCCGGTGAACACGCGCGTGATCGCCGGCCCGCCGAGCCAGTTCGAGCAGCAGATCGTCGTCGCCGCCGGCTCGAACCAGGGGATCGCGCGGTACGACCCCGTCGTCACGCCGGCCGGCCTCGTCGGGGACGTCACGAAGGTGTTCTCCAACGTCGCGCGCGTCACCCTCCTGACTGACGACCAGAGCGCCGTCGGCGCGATGAACCTGCGCGGCGCGTCGGGCCTCGTCCGCCACGGCGCCTCGCCGGGCGGGACGCTGATCCTCGACCAGGTGACGAAGGACCAGGTCGTCTACCGCGGCGACCGCGTCCTCACCCAGGGCTCGCTCGCGGGCGGGCTTCCCTCGATCTACCCGCGCGGCATCCCGATCGGGACGGTCACGCACGTCGGCCAGAGCGACGTCGGCCTCTACAAGGACATCCAGCTGAAGCCGTTCGTCGACTTCACGTCGCTCGAGTCGGCGATCGTGCTCGTGCCGAAGGTGCGGAGCGCCCAGCTGCCGTAGCGATGGTCGCCGACGCCGTCAAGGCAGGGGCGATCCTCTTCGTCGCCGCTCTGGTCCAGGTGACGGTCCTGAACCGGCTGCGGATCTTCGGCGGCGGTCCAGACCTCTTGCTCCTCGCGCTCGTCGGCGTGTCGCTGCTCCGCGGCTCGGTCTTCGGCGCCGCCGGCGGGTTCTGCGCCGGGCTCGTCGTCGACACGGCCGATCTCGGGACGCTCGGGCTGACCTCGCTCGTCCTGACCGTGGCCGGCTACTGGATCGGGCGCTACGGCGAGACGACCGGCCGCGACCGCGTCCACGCGCCCTTCGTCTCGGTCGCAGTCGTCACCGTCCTCGCCTCGTTCGGGGAGCTCCTCCTCCACTTCATGATCGGCGACCAGGTGTCGGCGCGGCTCGTCCTGCTCG
>VAXK01000017.1 GCA_005885565.1 Actinomycetota bacterium | reverse complement strand
TACAAGAACGGCGCGAAGGAGATCGCGCACCTGAACGGCTGCTCGATCACGTTCATGGCCAAGCCCGACCACACCTGGATCGGCAACTCGTGCCACATCCACTCGAGCCTGTGGCGCGACGGAGAGTCGGTGTTCGCGACCGACCGGACGGTGTTCGCGCGCTGGCTCGCGGGCCAGATCGCGTGCGCGCGCGAGCTCGCGATCTTCCTCGCGCCGACGATCAACTCGTACAAGCGCTACGCGGCGGGGTCATGGGCGCCGACGACGCTCGCGTGGGGGCACGACAACCGCACCTGCGGCTTCCGGGTCGTCGGGCAGGGAGCGGGACTGCGGGTGGAGACGAGGATCCCCGGCGGCGACGTGAACCCGTACCTCGCCTTCGCCGCCCTCGTCGCAGCGGGCCTGCACGGGATCGAGCGCGAGCTCGAGCTGCCTCCGCCGCTGGAGGGCAACGCCTACGTGTCGGATGCGGAACGCTTTCCGGGCACGCTGCGTGAGGCGATCGCGGCGCTCGAGGCGGGCTCTGTCGCGCGGCCGGCGCTCGGCGACCAGGTCGTCGACCACTACCTGAACTACGCGCGCACGGAGCAGCGCCTCTTCGACGGGGTCGTGACGTGCTACGAGCGGGAGCGCATGTTCGAGCGTGGCTAGACCCTTGATCGGGATCACGACCTACGTCGAAGAGGCGAGCTGGTCGCACTGGGTCGCGCCGGCCGCGCTGATCCCGTTCGCCTACGTGCGCGCCGTGGAGCGCGCCGGCGGACGCGCGCTGCTCGTGCCTCCAGGCGAGGACGGCGTCGAGGAGACGCTCGACGCGCTCGACGGCCTGCTCCTCTCCGGCGGCAACGACGTCGACCCCGCGAGCTACGGGGCCGAGCCGCACGCCGAGACCGGCGGCGTCCGGCCCGAGCGCGACCGCGCCGAGCTCGCGCTGCTCGAAGGCGCGCTCGCGCGCGACATGCCCGTGCTCGCCGTCTGCCGCGGCAGCCAGCTCCTGAACGTCGCCCGCGGCGGGGACCTCGTCCAGCACCTGCCGGAGGTCGTCGGCGACGCGAAGCACCGCGAGACGCCGGGCGTCTTCTCGGCGCACGGCGTGCGCGTCGATCGCGAGAGCCGGCTCGGCACGCTGCTCGGCGACCGCGCGCCGGTGAAGTCCCACCACCACCAGGGCTTCGGGCGGGTCGGCTCGAACCTGCGCGAGGCGGCCTGGGCGGAGGACGGGACGCTCGAGGCCGTCGAGGACCCGTCGAAGCGCTTCGCGCTCGGCGTGCTCTGGCATCCCGAGGAGGACGACGACGCCACGCTCTTCGAGGGTCTCGTCGCCGAAGCGGCCGCGTATCGAACCGCCCATCGCCCCACCTGACGAGCCCCTTCGAGCCGAGCCGCATCGAGCCACGTCCGGTGGCAGCCACCGTCGCGAAAGCGTGCCAACTCCGTTACGAGGGACGCACGCACGGTGTCCCGCGGCCTCGCCGCCACTACGGTCGAGCTATGGGTACGCCGCTGCGAGACGAAGTCCCGGGCGGCATCTATCACGTCACGAGCCGAGGGAACAACCAGCAGCCGATCTACCGCGACGCCGCGGACCGGAGTGCCTTCCTCCTGATACTCGCCCGCGTCGCGCGCAAGCACAGATGGGTCGGCTGGGCGTACTGCCTGATGGGCAACCACTACCACCTCTTGATCCAGGTCCCTTTCGGCGGGCTCTCGCGCGGCATGGACGTCCTCAACGGCGGTTACGCGCGGCAGTTGAACGACCGGTATGGCCGGAGCGGCCACGTCTTCGGACGACGCTTCCATGCCAGCCTGGTGGAGACGGAACGCCACCTCCTCACCGCGTCCCGCTACGTCGTCCTCAACCCCATCCGCGCGTCCCTTTGCGCTCGCCCCGAAGAGTGGCTCTGGAGCAGCTACCGCGCCTGCGCCGGCCTCGATCTCGCGCCTCCGTTCCTCGCGGCGGACGAGCTCCTGCGTCTCTTCGGCACAAATCCGCAAGGGGCGCGGGCCTCGTACCGCACCTTCGTGGCGGAAGGCCTCTCGGTGGCAGCCACCGTCGACGGGGTGTGACGCCAGCGGCCGATGGTGTTGAATCGGGCCATGGCGCTTCGGGTCGTCAATCCCGCCACCGAAGAGACCATCGCCGAGCTGGAGCCGGCCGGCATCGAGGAGACCGACGCCGCGGTCGCGGCTGCGCGCGCGGCCTTTCCGGCCTGGCGCGCCGTCATGCCCGCCGACCGGGCCCGCCTCCTCCGCCGCCTCGCGGCGCTCATCGAGGAGCACGGCGAGGAGCTCGCGGTCCTCGAGACGCGCAACGTGGGCAAGCCGATCTCCGACTCCCGCGCCGAGGTCGCGATGGTCGCCGACGTCTTCCACTTCTACGCGGGCGCCGTCGACAAGCACTTCGGCGAGACGATCCCGGTCGCCGCCGGCGTCGACCTCACGTTCCGGGAGCCGCTCGGGGTCGTCGGCCTGATCGTCCCCTGGAACTTCCCGATCGCCATCTCCTCGTGGAAGCTCGGCCCCGCGCTCGCGTGCGGGAACACCGTGGTGCTGAAGCCGGCCGAGCTCACCCCGCTCACCGCCGTCCGCCTCGGCAAGCTCGCGCTCGAGGCCGGGCTGCCCGAAGGCGTCGTGAACGTCGTCGCCGGCCCCGGGAACGTCGTAGGCCGCCGGCTCGTCGAGCACCCGGACGTGGCGAAGATCGGCTTCACCGGCTCGACGGAGGTCGGCCGCTCGGTGATGGAGGGCGCGGCCGCCACGATCAAACGCGTCACGCTCGAGCTCGGCGGCAAGTCCGCGAACGTCGTCTTCGCCGACGCCGACCTCGAGCGCGCGGCCGCCCTCGCGCCCGCCGCCGTCTTCGGCAACGCGGGCCAGGACTGCTGCGCTCGCTCGCGCATCCTGGTCGAGCGATCGGCGTACGACCGCTTCCTGGATCTGCTCGTCGACGCGACACGCGCGTTCAGCCTGGGCGACCCCGAGGACGACGCGACGCAGATGGGCCCGCTCATCTCCGCCGCGCACCGCGACCGAGTGTCGTCCTACGTCGACGGCGACGCCATCTTCGCCGGCGACACGCCTGCCGCGCCAGGCTTCTGGTTCCCGTGCACGATCGTGGAGGCCTCGAACGACGACCGCGTCGCGCGGGAGGAGGTCTTCGGCCCCGTCGCCGCCGTCATCCCCTTCGAGGACGAAGCCGACGCGATCCGGATCGCAAACGACACGCCGTACGGGCTGTCGGGGTCGATCTGGACCGAGAACGGCGCCCGGGCGCTCCGGGTCGCGCGGGGCCTCGAGACCGGCGTCCTCTCCGTCAACGCGAACACGTCGGTCCGGGTCCAGACCCCGTTCGGCGGCTTCAAGCAGTCGGGGTTCGGCCGCGAGCTCGGGATGCACGCGCTCGAGGGCTACTCCGAGGTCAAGAACGTCTTCATCGCGACGTGAGCGGCCGGCTCGAGGGCAAGGTCGTCGTCATCACCGGCGCGGCCGGCGGGATCGGCCGGGAGGCGGCGCTCCTCTTCTCCGCCGAGGGCGCTCGGATCTGCGTCGCCGACCTCGTCCGAGAGCAGGGCGAGGCGACCGCCGCCGCGTGCCGCGACGCGTTCTTCCACGAGGTGGACGTCGCGGACCCCGCGAGCGTCGAGCGCCTCTACCGCGCCACCGCCGACCGCTACGGCGGCATCGACGTCCTCTACAACAACGCCGGGATCATGCCGGCAGAGGACGCGTCGATCCTCGACACGGGGCCCGAGGCCTGGTCGCGGGTGCAGGACGTGAACGCGAAGGGCGTCTTCCTGTGCTGCAAGTACGGCATCCCGCACCTGCTCGAGCGCGGCGGCGGCTCGGTGATCAACGTCGCCTCCTTCGTGGCGCTCGTCGGCGCCGCCACCTCGCAGATCTCCTACACCGCGTCGAAAGGCGCCGTCCTCGCGCTGTCGCGCGAGCTCGCGGTCGAGTTCGCGCGCCGCGGCATCCGTGTGAACGCGCTCTGCCCGGGCCCGGTCGAGACGCCGATGCTGCTCCGCCTCTTCGAGGAGGATCCGGCCGCCTTCGAGCGCCGGCGCGTCCATCTCCCGATGGAACGGCTGGCGACGCCGCGGGAGATCGCGAACGCCGCGCTCTTCCTCGCGGGCGACGAGTCGTCGTACGTGAACGGGGCGACGTTCGTCGTCGACGGCGGGCTCACAGCCGCGTACGTCACCCCTGAGTAGGCCCTTCGGCCTATTGACTTCGGTCCTCTTCGTCCACGATAGTGCGGCCTTCTGGCCGTCAAAAGTAAGAGATGGCGGCTCATCGGAGCCGCGGCGCTCGCGATGCTTGCGCTCAACGCCGGCCCGGCCGCGGCCGGCACGACGGTGCTCGCGAGCGTGAGCTCGTCGGGAGAGATGGCGAACGACGAGAGCGCGAACGTCGTCGGGTTCGACCCCTTGCTCGGGGTGACCTACAGCGCCGACACGATCGCGATCAGCGCCGACGGCCGCTACGTCGCGTTCAGCTCGCGCGCGACGAACCTGGTTTCCGGCGACACGAACGGCGTCGTCGACGTCTTCGTACGCGACCTCCAAGCGGGAGCGACCGAGCGGGTGAGCGTCTCCTCGACCGGCGCCCAGGGCGACGGCGACAGCGGCGTCGAGCACGTGAGCACGGCGGGGCGCCCGGTGGCGCTCAGCGCGGACGGCCGCTACGTGGCCTTCACCTCCTTCGCGTCGAACCTCGTCGCCGGGGACACGAACGGGGTCGAGGACGTCTTCGTCCACGACGGCCTTACGGGCGCCACGGAGCGCGTGACAGCCGGTGACGCCGAGAGCCACGATCCCTCCCTGAGCGGGGACGGCCGCTTCGTGGCCTACGACACGGCGACGCCGAACGGGTCGAACGTCTACGTGCGCGACCGGCTCTCCGGCACGGTCGAGCTCGTGAGCGCCGGCCGCCAGCCCGACCTCACGCCGAGCGCGCGGTACGTCGCCTTCGTCGGCCCGGGCGACGACGCGTATGTCGCCGACCGCACCGCCGGCACGATCGAGCGGGTCGACCTCCCGAACGCCGGCGACCCCCCGCCGCCGTTCGCGTCGGCGGTCTCCGTTCGGATCAGCGACGACGGCCGGTACGTCTCCTTCCTCGTTCCCGAGGGTCTCGCCCCGACCGACACGAACGACGTCCTCGACGACTACGTGCGCGACCGTGCCACCGGGACGACGCAACGCGTCAGCACGACGAGCGGCGGCGCCGACGGCGGCGCACAGGCCTTCGACAACGACCTGAGCGGGGACGGCCGAATCGTTTTCTTCGACGCGATCGCGCCGTTCGCGCAGCCCTACGGCGGCGGGGTCGAGGTCTTCGCCCACGACCTCGCAGCCGGGACGACGGAGACGGCCAGCCTCGACCCCGCGGGCGCCGCATTCGGCTCGAGCGTGATGGGGGCGACGAGCACGGACGGCCGGTACGTCGCCTTCGGCCATTTCACCCGGCGCCCGGACGGCACGGCGAGCTGGGAGGTCTACGTCCGCGACCGCGCCGCGCCGAACGTCGCCGCGCCGACCTTCGACGCGAACCCGCACGCGGTCGGCTCCGACGTCGTCGTCTCGGCGGCGGCGACCGGCGGCGTGGGCGGGATCGCGGCGGGTGAGTACTTCGTCGACACCGACCCGGGGACGGGCCGCGCGACGCCGACGAGCGTCAGCGGCGCCACGCTCTCCGCGCACCTCTCGGGCCTCGCTCCGGGCGTCTACACCGTCGGCGTCCGCGCGCGCGACGGCAGCGGCGCGTGGAGCTCGACCGCGACCGCGCTCCTCGTCGTCTACGACCCGACCGGCGGGTTCGCCACCGGCGGCGGCTGGATCGTCCCCGGCGGCCCGAGCTCCGACCCGGGCGACCTCCTCCCCGGCCTCGACGGCGCCGGCAAGGCCAACTTCGGCTTCACCGTCAAGTACCAGAAGGGCACCTCCACCGTTCCCGGCGGCGCGTTCCAGTTCTGCTACACCGCCGGGAAGCTGCACCTGAAGAGCGCGGCCTTCGACTGGCTCGTCGTCACGAGCACGAACTGGGCGAGGTTCCAGGGACTCGCGACCATCGACGGCGCCGGCGGCGCCCTCTACCCGTTCCGGGTCGACGCCCGCGACGGCGATCCCGATCGGCTCGTCCTCCTGGTGTGGGCCCCCGGGGCCGACCCCTCGACCGCGGAGCCGGCGTACAAGGCCTCCGGCGACGTGTCCGGAGGCCAGGTCACGATTCACAAGTAGGGGTCGCGACGGAGGGGTGTCGTTGCGGCGGCGCCCCTCCGACTGGCCGAGCGAGTGCGCAGGATTCCGGCGATTCGACCGGTCATTGCAGACGGACACACGGGCGGAGCCCGTGCGTCCTGACGACGGCACCGCAAGCGGTGCCTCAGGACCGAATTCGTTCCCCTTTCGGATCGAAGAGCGGCTCGCTCGCGACCTCGCCGGCAACCCACTCGCCGAAGATCTCGACCTCGACCGCGGTGCCGACCTCCGCCGCTGCGGCCGGCAGATAGGCGTAGGCGATCGAGCGCTCGACGGTGTAGCCGTAGCCGCCGCTCGTGACGCGGCCGACGATCTCGTCCCCGACCCGGACCGGCTCAGATCCCAGCGCCACGGACCGCGGGTCGGCGAGCACGAGGCAGCACAGCCGCCGCGTCGGCTCCGCCGCCTCGAGCAGGGCGTCGCGACCCACGAAGTCGTCCTTGTCCAGCTTCACGGCGAACCCGAGCCCCGCCTGGTACGGCGTCTCGTCGGGGGTCACGTCGGCGCCCCAGACGCGGTAGCCCTTCTCCAGCCGGAGCGAGTCGATGGCCCGGTAGCCGCCCGCGACGAGACCATGCTCGCGCCCCGCCGCCCAGAGCTCGTCCCAGAGCCGCAGCGCGAACTCCATGGGGCAGTAGAGCTCCCAGCCGAGCTCGCCGACGTACGTGACGCGGAGCGCCGTGCACGGCACGGGCCCGACCGCGAGCTCGCGCGCGCGCATGTACCCGAAGTCGAGCGCCGTCGTCGTCAGCGGCTGGAGGATCTCGCGCGCGCGCGGCCCCCAGAGGCCGAGGCACGCGTACTTCGAAGTCACGTCCTCGACGGACACGGAGCCGTCGTCGGGCGCGTGCGAGCGGATCCACGCCGCGTCGTGCTGGCCGAACGCGGTGCCCGTCACGATCCGGAAGCGCTCGTCGGCGAGCCGCGTCACGGTGAAGTCGCACTCGACGCCGCCGCGCCGGTTCAGCATCTGCGTGTACGTGATCGCGCCGACGTCGCGGGCGACACGGTTGTCGCAGAGCCGCTCGAGGAAGTCCGCGGCGCCCGGGCCGGCGACCTCGATCTTCGCGAACGAGGTCTCGTCGAAGAGCGCCGCCGCCTCCCGGCACGCCACGTGCTCGGCGCCGACCGCCGGTGACCAGAGCCGCCCGGCCCAGCCGCGTGGGCGCAGCGACTCGTTCCCGCGGGCCGCATTCGACTCG
>VAXK01000016.1 GCA_005885565.1 Actinomycetota bacterium | reverse complement strand
TCGCCTGGTCGCCGACATGCTCCAGCTCGCAGGTGCCGACCGGGTGCTGACCATGGACCTCCACGCGGGTCAGATCCAGGGGTTCTTCACTGTCCCCGTCGACCACATGACCGCGCTGCCGCTCTTCGCGCGTCACTTCCGCGACCTGGGCCTCCACGGTGACGGGATCGTCTCGGTCGCGCCGGATGCAGGGCGGGCAAAGGTGGCCGTCCGTTTCGGCGAGATGCTCGAGGCCGACTTCGCGATCATGAACAAGACGCGCCCCGCGCACGACGTCGCGGCCGTGACGGAGGTCACCGGTCGCGTCCGCGACAAAGTGGCGCTGGTCGGCGACGACGTGATCATGACCGGCGGGACGCTGCTCGCGGGCGCGCAGGCCCTCAGGGACCACGGCGCCACCGCCGTGTGGGTCTTCGCGACGCACGCGATCTTCGCCAAAGGATCACTCGAAAGGTTCGCGGACGCCGATCTGGCGGGGATCGTCGTCACGGACACGCTGCCCGTCGACCCGATCGCGCGGCCGCAGAACATGACCGTGCTTCCCGTCGCCGGGCTCCTCGCCGAGACGATCACGAACGTCTTCGCCGACGACTCGGTCTCCGCGATCTTCGGGGGCGATACCCAGCTCTTCTAGCTCTGGCTAGACTTCCGCGCCGAATGGCCGGCGAACGGATCAGGCTGGAGGTCAAGGATCGCGAAAGCCGCGGCTCGGCGGAGGCGCGGCGGTTGCGACGGCAAGGGCTCGTCCCCGGTGTCCTCTACGGAGGCGGGAAGACGCCGCACGCCTTCTGCGTCGAGCAGCGCGACCTTCGGCGCGCGCTCAGCGGCCCGAGCGGGCTGCACGCGATCCTCGACGTCGTCCTCGACGGCCAGAAGACCCCGCACCACGCGATCCTCAAGTCGTACCAGCAGGATCCGCTCCGCGGCGGCGTCACGCACGTCGACCTCCACGAGGTGCGGCTCGACCAGCCGATCCAGGCGCAGGTGTCGGTCCATCTGGTCGGCGAGCCGCGCGGCGTCACCGAGGGCGGCGTCCTCTCGCAGGTGTCGCGCGACGTGCGCGTCGAGGGCCTGCCGATGGACATCCCCGAGCACCTCGAGCTCGACGTCAGCGGGCTCGGGATCGGCGACACGATGCGCCTCGCCGATCTGCCGCCCCGTGAGGGCATCACGTACCTCGACGATCCCGAGGAGATCGTCCTCGCAAACGTCACGCTTCCGACGCAGATCGTCGAGCCCGAGCCCGAGGAGGAGGAGCTCGAGGAGGGCGTCGAGGTGCCGGAGGGCGAGGAGGCTCCCGAGGGTGCGGCCGAGGCACCGGCCGAGCCGGGCGGGGACGCCGCCGGCGAGCCCGGAACCGTCGAGGGGTAGTCCCAGCGTGGCTGGCGAACCTCGGGCGGGTCGACCGGTCATTTCAGACGGAAGCGCGGGCAAAGCCCGCCCTTCCTGAAGGACGGCACCGCAAGCGGTGCCTTCGGTGCGCTTGCTGCGCCGGGGCGAGCCCGCCTCGACGCTCGACCTGCTCGTCGCCGGTCTCGGCAATCCCGGCCGCGAGTACGAGCAGACGCGCCACAACGTCGGCTGGCTCGTCGCGGACGAGCTCGCGCGGCGGCACGGCGGCTCGTTCCGCTCGAAGTTCTCGGGGCGCGTGGCGGACGTGCGCGTCGACGGCCGGCGGCTCGCGCTCCTGAAGCCGGAGACGTACATGAACGAGTCGGGCCGCTCGGTGGGCGCGGCGGCGCGCTTCTACAAGGCTCCGCCCGAGCGGACGCTGCTCGTGCACGACGACGTCGACCTCGAGGAGGGTCGGCTCCAGGCGCGCCTCGGCGGCGGTCTCGCGGGACACAACGGCCTGCGCTCGATCGCCCAGCACCTCGGGACGAACGACTTCCTGCGGCTGCGGATCGGCGTGGGGAGGCCGGGGCGGGGCGATCCCCGGCCCGTCGCCGACTACGTGCTCTCGCCGTTCGACCCGGCCTTCGACGTCGACGCGCTCGTCGCCCGCGCCGCGGACGCCGTCGAGCAGCTCGCCGCCGAAGGGCTCGAGACGACGCAGCGTGCGGTGAATTAAGCCGCCGCTGCGTAGCGTCCGAGCACCTTGACCCAGCCGGTGTTGTAGGACTCCCGGCGCTCAGTGCCGTTCGCGACCCGCTCGAAGCCGCGGTGCTCGAGGTCGACGCGCGTGCCGTCTCCCTCAGGCGTGAACCGGACCTCGACCTCGGTCGGCACGCCGGTGATGTGCCACTCGAAGGCGACCCGGCGCGGCGGCTCCCAGACGAGCATCCGGCCCCAACCGTTCTCGGCACCGTCGGCTGTGCGCTCGTAGAGCCTCCCGCCGACACGGCCCTCGAGGACGACGGTCTCGACGGCGTCCTTGGCGATCGAGTGCGTCTCGACCGGCCACCAGTTGCCGAGCTCCTCCGTGAAGACGCGGAAGGCGTCCTCGACCGGCCGCTCGACGGTGATCGCGCGGCGAACGGGTTCGATCTTCGTTCGCGTCTCGTTCACTGCTCTCTCCCTTCGCTCTCGGCGGCGGCCTTGAAGGCCGCGAGCGCCTCGTTCCAGAAGTCGTCGAAGTAGTCGCGGATGGCCGCTAGGCCGTCCGGGTCGATCCGGTAGAGCCGCCGCGTGCCTTCCTTTCGCTCGGTCACGAGCCCGGCTTCCTTCAGCACGCGCAGGTGCTGCGACACCGCCGGACGGCTGACCGGCAGGGCGCGGGCGATGTCGCCGACGGGTCTGGGTCCCCGGCGCAGGTGCTCGAAGACCGCCCTTCGGGTGGGGTCGGCCAGCGCCGCGAATCCATCTCCGTTAGTACCCACTTACCGTAAGCATAAGCTTACGGTAGAGGAGCTGTCAAGCGAGCCGCCGCGACTAGACTTCGCGGCCGCGGAACCGCCGGTTCCGCCTTTCGTCATGGACCGTCCGATCCTCCACGCCTTCGTCCGCGAGCTCGTCGAGCACGAGCGCCTCGCGGCTTTCGTCGAGGCGCTGCCGGCCCGCGCGCGCGTCTCGGAGCCTGCGCTGCCGCTCCTCGTGGCGGCGCTCCACGAGCGGCTCGCGCGACCGCTCGCCGTCTTGGTTCCTGAGGACGCGGACGCGCGCGACCTCGCCGAGGCGGCGGCGTGGTTCCTCGGCGACGAGCGGGTCGCCCTGCTGCCGAGCCGTGGCGTCCGCTGGGAATCGGGGCTCCAGCCGCCGCCGCACCTCGTCGGCGAGCGGGCGCGCGCGCTCGACGTGCTCGCGGCGGGCGGGCTCGTCTGCGCGTCGGCTGTGTCGCTCGCCGAGGGGATGCCGCCGGCCCGCGCCCGACCGGCTCCGGTCCGAATCGCCGAGACGGCCGGCCACGCCGACCTGGCCGAGGAGCTGGCGCTCGTCGGGTACGAGCGCGTCGACCGCGTCGAGGAGCGCGGCCAGTTCGCGGTTCGCGGCGACCTGATCGACGTCTTCCCGACGACCGGCCGCGAGCCGCTGCGCGTCGAGTTCTTCGGCGACGAGATCGAGAGCGTGCGGGCGTTCTCGCCCTTCACGCAGCGGACGCTGCACAGCGTCCAGGACGCGACGATCTACCCGGCTGCCGAGCGGCGTGTCGATCTCTCCGAGCCGACTCTCTTGGAAGAGCCCTTCGTCCCGAACGACCTCGTCGCGCCGCTCGATCGACCGCCCGATCTCGTCTGGGAGGCGGACGAGGTGCGCCACGTCTGGGAGGAGGAAGGCTACGAGCCGCAGTCGCTCAAGGGAGCCGCCGAGCTCGACCCGCTCCCGGCGGGGCAGCCGTTCGCGTTCGAGGCGCAACGGCCGGCGCTCGCCTCTCGCGGGCTCGCGGAGGCCGAGAACGAGCTGGCGGGCTTCGTGCGCGCGGGTCAGCGCGTCGTCGTCGCCTTCCCGCACCGCGGGGAGGCGCTCCGGACCCAGAACCTGCTCCGCAAGGTCGAGGCGGGCACGCTCGACGAGCCGGTCCTGCCGCGCCAGCCGGGCGTGCAGTTCGCGGTCGCTCCCGCGCGCCGGGGCTTCGTCTGGCGGGAGCTCGGGCTCGTCCTGCTCCCGGACACGCAGGTCTTCCGCCGCCGCGCGCCGCGGGCCGACGCGCGCGTCGGCCGCGCGCTCCAGTCCTTCGCCGACCTGCGCACCGGCGACCACGTCGTCCACGAGGACCACGGCGTCGGGAAGCTGCTCGGCTTCGAGACGAAGACGGTCGCAGGCGTGACGCGGGACTACCTCTTCCTCGCCTTCCGCGGCGAGGACCGGCTCTACGTCCCGCACGAGCAGCTCGGCAAGGTGTCGCGCTACATCGGCGCCGACGCCAAGGCGCCGGCGCTCTCGAAGCTCGGCGGCAAGGCGTGGCAGCTGCTCAAGAACCGCGCGCGGGCGAGCGTGCGCGAGCTGGCGGGCGAGCTGCTCGCGCTCTACGCGCAGCGGCAGCGCGCGCCCGGGGTGCCGTACGACCTCTCGGACGACATGCTGGAGCGGCTCGAGGCCGAGTTCCCGTACCGCGAGACGCCCGACCAGCAGGTCGCGATCGAGGCGGTCAAGGAGGACCTCGAGGCGCCGCGGCCGATGGACCGGCTCGTCTGCGGCGACGTCGGCTTCGGCAAGACCGAGGTCGCCGTGCGCGCCGCGTTCGCCGTGGCCGTCAACGGCAAGCAGACGCTCCTGCTCGCGCCGACGACGATCCTCGCCGAGCAGCACTGGAACACCTTCCGTGAGCGCTACCGCGACTTCCCCGTCGTCGTCGAGATGGTCTCGCGGTTCCGCAGGCCCGCCGAGGCGAAGCGGATCCTCGCCGACTTCGCCGCCGGCAAGGTCGACGTCCTCGTCGGCACGCACCGGGTCCTGAGCCGCGACGTGATCCCGAAGGAGCTCGGGCTCGTGATCCTCGACGAGGAGCAGCGCTTCGGCGTCGCCCAGAAGGAGCTGTTGCGCTCGCTCCGGCTGGAGGTCGACGTGCTGGCTCTCTCGGCCACTCCCATCCCGCGCACGCTGCACATGTCGCTCTCGGGCCTGCGCGACATCTCGATCATCGAGACGCCGCCCGAGGGGCGCCGGCCGATCCGGACGACGGTCTCCGAGTACGACGAGGAGGTCGTGAAGCTCGCGCTCGAGCGCGAGCACGCGCGCGACGGCCAGTCGTTCTACCTCCACAACCGTGTCGAGACGATCGAGGAGGCGACCCTCAAGCTCCAACAGCTCTGCCCGGGCCTGCGGTTTCTCGTCGCGCACGGCCAGACGCGGGAGAAGGAGCTCGAGGAGAAGATGCACGCCTTCCTGCGCGGCGACGCCGACGTGCTCGTCTCGACGACGATCATCGAGTCCGGCCTCGACATCCCGCAGGCCAACACGCTCGTCGTCGAGCGGTCGGACACGCTGGGCCTCGCGCAGCTGTACCAGATCCGCGGCCGCGTGGGCCGCTCCGACGTGACCGCGCACGCGTACCTCTTCTACCCGGCGGCGAGCGAGCTCTCGCCGGAGGCGCGGGCGCGGCTCGCCACCCTCGCCGACCACACCGAGCTCGGGGCCGGGTTCGCGATCGCGATGCGCGACCTCGAGATCCGGGGCGCCGGCGACCTCCTCGGCGCGGAGCAGTCGGGCCACGTCGCGGCGGTCGGCTTCGAGCTCTACGTCGAGCTCCTGAACGAGGCGGTAGCGGAGCTCTCGGGCCGGCGGCGCGCCGTCGCGCGCCCCGTGCGCGTCGACGCACGGGTCGACGCGTACGTCCCGGCCACGTACATCGCCTCGGAGGCGCTCAAGATCGACCTCCACCGTCGCCTCGCGCTGACCGAGGACGAGGACGAGCTGCGCGAGCTCGAGGCCGCGACCGAGGACCGCTTCGGTCCGCTCCCCGAGCCGGTCGAGAACCTCTTCGCGATCCAGGAGGCGAAGCTGAAGCTCGCGCGGCTCGGCGCCGACTACCTCGTCTTCCGCGCCGGCCGCGCCAGCGTGGGTCCGCTCGTGCTGGGGTCGGCCGAGCTGCGTGAGCTGCGGAGCCGCGTGGACACCGCGATCTACACCAGCGCGACGCGCGAGATTACCCTTCGTAACGAAGAATTCGGCGAAGCGCTTCGACTGGTCGATGCTATACTCGGCGCGCGCCAGGCAGCGTGATCGTCCCGCTGCGCGGCGCTTGTTTTATGAGATCCCTCCGCATCGCCGTTCCACTCCTCGTTCTCCTCACGCTCGCGGCCGCAGGCTGCGGCGGAGGCGGCAGCTCCACGAAGGTGCCCCCCAACGCGGTGGCCGTCGTGAACGGCGACACGATCTCGAGGGCCTCCTTCGACCTCGCGATGGCCCGCTCGAAGCGCGGCTACGCGCAGCAGCACCGTGCGTGGCCGAAGGCGGGGACGACGCAGTTCCAGCAGGTCCAGCAGTCGGCGCTCACGTTCCTCGTCCAGCTCCAAGAGCTGGAGCAGAAGGCGAAGCAGCTCGGCGTCACGATCACCGACAAGCAGATGTCCGACCGCTACGCCCAGCTCGAGAAGCAGCTCGGCGGGGCGAAGAACCTCCAGACGCAGGCGAAAGCCCAGGGGTTGACCCTCCAGGACGTGCGCGACGTCGTCATCCGGCCGCAGCTCCTCTCGGAAGGGATCTACAAGAAGGTCACGGGCGGCGTCAAGGTCTCGGACAGCGACGTCGCGAGCTACTACAAGAAGAACCTGAAGCTCTACCAGCAGCCCGAGTCGCGCGACGTCAGGCACATCCTCGTCTCGGACCGCGCGCTCGCGAACAAGCTCTACGACAAGATCAAGGGCGGGGCGAGCTTCGCGGCGCTGGCGAAGAAGTACTCGAAGGATCCCGGCTCGCGCGCGCAGGGCGGCAAGCTCACGATCGTGAAGGGCCAGACCGCTGCCCCGTTCGACCAGACCGCGTTCCTCCTCGACAAGGGCCAGGTCTCGCGGCCGGTCAAGACGCAGTACGGGTGGCACATCATCCAGGCGCTTTCCGACGTCAAGCCGGCGAAGACGACGCCGCTCAACAAGCAGCTTAAGTCGTCGATCAAGCAGCAGCTCCTCCAGCAGCGCCAGCGCGCCGAGTGGTCGAAGTGGATCAACGACACGAAGAAGGAGTACGCGAAGAAGGTCCACTACCAGGCCGGCTTCGCGCCTCCGACGACCTCCTCCTCGCCGACCACGACCTGAGTTGAATCTGGAGGCGTTGGTCGAGCTGCAGCAGCTCACCGAGCGCCTGCGCCGCGACTGCCCCTGGGACCGTGCCCAGACGGCGCGCACGATCGTCCCGCACACGGTCGAGGAGGCGTACGAGGTCGCGGACGCGGCCGTCTCGGGCGACGACCTGAAGCTGGCCGACGAGCTCGGCGACCTGCTCTTCCAGGTCTACTTCCTCTCGCTCCTGCTCGAGGAGCGCGGCGGCCCCGGGCTCGAGGAGGTGGCGCGCGGAATCCGCGACAAGCTCGTGCGGCGCCATCCGCACGTCTTCGGCGACGCGGACGCCGACTCGGCGGGCGCGGTGAAGGCCCGCTGGGAGGACATCAAGCGCGAGGACGAGGGCCGTGAAGGGATCTTCCACCACGTCCCCGAGACGTTTCCCGCGCTCCTCTACGCGCGCAAGGTGCAGCGGCGCGCGGCGTCGATCGGCTTCGAGTACCTCGACACCGACGGCGCGCTCGCGGATCTCGACGACGAGGTGCGCGAGCTGAAGGAGGCGCTCGCCGAGGCCGGGGAGATCAGCGCCGAGACCGAGCCACCGCCCCACGTCTTCGAGGAGCTCGGCGACGTCCTCTTCGCAGCGGTCAACGTCGCCCGGCGCCTGAACGTCGACCCCGAGCTCGCGCTGCGAGCTATGACGCGGCGCTTCGTCGAGCGGGTCGAGCGCG
>VAXK01000015.1 GCA_005885565.1 Actinomycetota bacterium | reverse complement strand
GGCGGCGGCGAGAACCTGAACTTCGCCGTCCCGATTACGCGCGCCTGCGTGAAGCTCCGCGTCTGCTAGGCGTGCGGGCCCGCTGGGCCGTACTTTCGAGCCTGTCGACCGGTCGTTTCAGACGGACGCGCAGGCGGAGCCCGCGCGTCCTGAACGGCGGCACCGCAAGCGGTGCCTTAGGCCTGCGTGAAGCTCCGCGTTGCTAGGTGGCGTTCCGCTCCCAGACGAGGCGTAGGCCCTCGAGGGTGAGGAACGGGTCGACGAGCTCGATCGTCCGTGAGTGCGGAGCGATCAGGTCGGCGAGGCCGCCCGTCGCGACGACCTTCGCCTCGGCGCCGAGCTCCGCGCGGATCCGGTCGACGATCCCGTCCACCTGGCCCGAGAAGCCGTAGACGAGGCCCGACTGCAGCGCGGTCTCGGTCGACTTGCCGATCACGCTCGGCGGCTCCTCGAAGTCGATCTTGAGGAGCCGGGCGGCCCGCGCGAAGAGCGCCTCCATCGAGATCTCGATCCCCGGCGCGAGCACCCCGCCGACGTACTCGCCGGCCGCGGAGACGACGTCGAAGTTCGTGGACGTCCCGAAGTCGACGACGATGCACGGGGCGCCGTAGCGCTCGCGCGCCGCGATCGAGTTCACGATGCGGTCCGGCCCGACCTCGCGCGGCGCGTCGTGCCGCATGGTGATCCCCGTGCGGATCCCGGGCCCGACGACGAGCAGCGGCGCGTGCGCCCAGCGCTCCGCGAGCTCCTCGTACTCGCGGACGAGCCGCGGCACCGTCGAGGAGAGGCAGATGCCGGAGAGCGACCCGAGGTCGAGCAGGCGGCCGAAGAGCGCGCCGAGCTCGTCGCCGGTGCGGTGCGCCTCGGTCGCGAGCCGCCAGTGCTCGGCGAGGCGGTCGCCGTCGTAGAGCCCGAGGGCGGTCTGCGTGTTCCCGACGTCGACCGCGAGCAGCACGCGAAGAGGCTATCGCCCGGCGAGACCCTTGCCTGGGCCGCAAGCGAGGAGTAGCGTCGCCTCGGCGTGACGGCGTGGTGGAGTCGACGGTCGAGAGGCATCAAGACCGTTCTCGCCGCCGCAATCTCGATCTCGATCGCCGGTTGCATCGCGCGGCTGCGCCGAAGGTCGAAGCGACGAGCGAAAGGAGCGCCGATGGGCGCGGAGACGAACAAGGAGATCACCCGGCGCCTCGCCGAGGAGCCCTGGCGCGGGAACATGGACGTCATCGACGAGCACGTCGCCGACGACTACGTCGGTCACGATCCTTCGAGCCCCGAGCCGCTGCGCGGTCCTGCGGGCGTGAAGGAGTTCGTGAACACGTACCGGACGGCCTTCCGCGACGCGCGCATCACCGTCGAGGAGCAGGCCGCCGAGGGAGACGTCGTCGCCACCCGCTGGACGGGTCGAGGAACCCACGAGGGCGAGCTGATGGGCATCCCGCCGACCGGCAAGGAGACCACCGTCAGCGGCATCACGATCTCGCACCTTCGGAACGGCAAGGTCGTCGAAGAGTGGACGAACTGGGACACGCTCGGAATGCTCGTGCAGCTCGGCGCGGTCCCCGAGCCGGCGCGCACCTAGCGTCGGCTCGGCGGCGAGGACACGGAGGGCCGCCGCGAGGCGGCCCTCTTCGCGATTCCGGCCGACCCGGCGCGTACCGTGAAGGTGCAGATATGCAGCCGTTCTTCGAGCCGCCTCACATGCCGTGCGAGGAATGCGGGGCTTCCGTGGCGCGAGAGGAGCGGGACGAGCACGTGTGCGACCAGGCGCGGCGGCTCGACTACGTCATGTTCCGACTCCGCGAGGAGGTCGAGGCTTTCGACCAGGAACTCGTCGACTACCTGCACTCGCCGCAGGGCCGCTTCGACGCATGGCTCGCGGAGCGGGAACGGAAGCGGCGCTGCTGACATAGGCTCGTTGAGATGGGCCGTCGACTCGCCACTGCCGCGGTGCTTCTCGTCCTGGCAGCCGGCTGTGGCAGCCACGGCGCCCCGAATGTGAAGGGCAAGCCGTTCCCGTCCGCGCTGGCGCGCCTCCGCGCGCACGGCTGGCTCGTCTCGGTGCCGTCCTTCCCGCACATCGACGGGAGCCTCGAGGACTACCGCGTCGTCGGTCAGCGGACGCGCGGCCGGCGGACGGTCACGCTGAAGATCGCCGAAGGACCCACACGGGTGGTGGTCGTCCTGGGGATCGCCACGAATCCGCCGCCGGTTCCGCGGCTCGTCGGCCGGACGTACCGGAATGCGTACCGCTCGGCTCGCCAAGACGCGATCGCGCTCCGCGTGACCCGCGTCCGGCCGCTCCGGCCTGCCGCGAGCGCCGACGGCATCGACGCGTTCGTGGTCGTCTCGCAACGGCTCGAGGCGGACCACTCGATCGTCGTCAGGCTCGGCGAGCGTCCATGCTCGAAGAGCGTGCTCGCCGACTGGCTCGTCGACCGGCGGATCGACGGCGTCTACGCACCCCGCTGCTACCGCGAGGCGCTGGGCAGGCTCCCCGACGACGGCCCACGTCCTGACGTCGAGCGCGCGCTCTTGCGCGGACTGCGCTAGATGTCGTCGTCCGTCGAGAGCGACTCGCCGATCTTCTCGGCGAGCGCCTCGGCGGTGAGCTTCGTCTCCTCGCCCTCGCCGCGGAGCTCCTCGACGGTGACGTCGCTCGACGTGTAGATCTCGGCGCGCGGGATGATCCGCGTCGGCCGGTTCTTGTCCCACACCCACACGTCCTCCATCTTCAGGTGGAAGAACGGGTAGCTCGGCTGCGGGACGTACTTGAGGTCGAGGTGGTTGCAGAGGTACGTGGCGTCCTGGGTGAGGACGCAGTAGCGGAAGAGGCCGAAGACAGCGGTGTACTCCTTCTTCAGGCGGAGCTCGAGGTCGGCCTCGAACTCGTCCAGCTCGTCGATGTGGGACATGCGCGTCAGTCTAGCCCTGCGAGTAGAGCCTGGACCGAGCCGTGGTCGGGGAGCTCGAGGTCGCGGTCGAGCTCGGCGAGCGGCTCGAGCGCGAAGCGCCGCTCGTGCAGCCGTGGATGCGGCACGTGCAGGCCCGGGACGTCGATCGTCTCGTCGCCGTAGAGGAGCAGGTCGAGGTCGATCGTGCGCGGGCCGAAGCGCGGGCCGCCGCCGCGGACGCGGCCGAGGCGGCGCTCGACGTCGAGGAGGAGCGCGAGGAGGTCAGCTGCGCCGAGCTCGGTCTCGACCTCCGCGGCGGCGTTCAGGAAGCGCGGCTGGTCGAGGTAGCCGACCGGCTCCGTCTCCCGGAAGGTCGACACGGCGCG
Organism: Actinomycetota bacterium; assembly: GCA_005885565.1. Taxonomy (GTDB): domain Bacteria; phylum Actinomycetota; class Thermoleophilia; order Gaiellales; family Gaiellaceae; genus AC-50. Next base: position 15,826 of record VAXK01000015.1, on the reverse strand, counting down.
GAGCTCGAGGCCCGGCTCGGCCGCGAGCAGGTCGAGCGCCCGCCGAAGCGTCGTCTCCCGCTCGCCGAGGTTCGCTCCGAGGCCGATGAACGCGCGGGTCACCCGACGAAGGTACCGTGCGCGGTCGTGTCCCTCACTGGCCGGCTCGGAGTCGTGCCGCTGCTGCTCGCGCTCGCCGCCGGCCCGGCCCACGCCGCCGTGCCCCGGAAGGACGGCACGGCGTACCTTCCAGGGCCCGCCTCGCCGACTCGAGTGCTCCAGAACGCCTCGCCCGCCACGAGCTATCTCGTCGAGCTCGACCGCGTCCGGGGCCCGCTCGCCGCGCCGCTCCTGCGCGCAGCCGGGGGGGTCCTCCTCTCCCCCGACCTGCGCCTGTGGCTCGTGCCACGCTCCGCCGTCCGAACCGTCGTCGGTCGGCTCGCGCGGGCAGGCTTCGTCCGCACGCTGGAGCCCGACCGGAGGCTGACGCCGCTCTCGACGCCGACGTTCACCGACCCGCTCTTCCCGAGCGAGTGGTGGCGGAACGTCGTGGGCGCCGACTCTGCGGAGGCGCCGGGTCCCGGCAAGCCGGTGACGGTCGTCGACTCCGGGCTCGACGTGAACCATCCGGAGTTCGCCGGCCGGCCGAACACGACGCTCATCGGGCCGCAGAACCTGCTCGGCGAGGACGAGTGGCACGGCACGGCGGTCAGCTCGGTGATCGGCGCGCCCGCGAACGGCGTCGGGCTCGTCGGCGTCTATCCGCAGGCCGACCTCGCGATGGCGGACGCGAGCCCGGCCGGCGTGCTGCTCACGACCTCCGAGGTGGCGGGCATCGCCGCCGGCGCCAGGCGCGGTCCGGGCGTCGTCAACCTGAGCCTCGGCAGCGAGCAGCTCGACCCGGTCGAGCGGGACGCGATCTTCGCCGCCGTCGCGCGGGGCTCGATCGTCGTCGCCGCGGCCGGGAACTCACGCGGCCAGGGCAATCCGCTGACCTATCCCGCGAGCCTCCCGCACGTGCTGACCGTCGCGGCGACCGGCGAGCACGATGCCGTCGCGAGCTTCTCGAGCTCGTTCCGCGCCGTCGACCTGGCCGCGCCCGGCGAGAACATCGCCGCCGCGGTCGCGCTCCCGTTCGTCCCGGCCGGCTTCCAGCCGTACGCGTTCGTGGCCGGGACGAGCTTCTCCGCGCCGATCGTCGCGGGCGCCGCCGCGTGGGTGTGGACGCGCCGGCCAGAGCTCGACTCGTCGCAGGTCGTCGAGATCCTGCGGCGCTCCGCGCGCGACGTCGGCCGCAAGGGCTTCGACGTCGACACCGGCTTCGGGATCGTCGACATCCCCGCGGCGCTCGCGCTCGCCGCGCCGCCGCGCGACCCCGGCGAGCCGAACGACGACGTCTACCTCGTCAAGCCGAACGGCCTCCTGGCGGGAGGGAGCGCGCCGCTGACGGGGCCGTCCCAGCCGACCGCCGCCGTGACGGCGCGCGTGACCCCGGCCGAGGATCCCGAGGACGTCTACCGCGTCTGGGTGCCCGCGCGCCGCTCGGTGCGGGTCGCCCTGCGCGGCCCCGGCGCCGGGCTCGAGCTGTGGGCGAGCCGGACGCGGAGCGTCTTCGAGGGCGGGAGCGCGGCGAAGCGCGACCTCCTCGGCGTGCGGCGGCCGGCGACGGCCACGCGGACGCTGACCTTCCGGAATCGCGCACGGAAGGCGGCGCTCGTCTACGCGGACGTCTACCTGCCCCGCGGCGCGACGGTCGCGGCGCAGTACGCGCTCACGGTCGCGATCGCTCGACGCTGACGGCGGTGTGCTCGACCGGAAGCCGCACGTCCGGCTTCCGGACCCGAACACATACCCGCGCGACGGGGAACCGGTCGAGGAGCGCCTCCACGACCGCGGCGGCGAGCGCCTCCAGCAGATGGAAGGCGCAACTCTCGGACACCTCGCGGACGCACTCGGCCACGGCGCGGTAGTCGACGGCGTCCTCGATCCGGTCGCTCGCGCCCGCCTCGCCCACCTCGAGCTCGATGTCGTAGAGGAACCGCTGCCCGTCGCGCCGCTCGTCCTCGTTTACCCCGTGGTACCCGAACCGCGCTCGCGACGGTGAGCGCCTCGACGGTCTCGCGCACGTCGTGGACGCGGAGGATCGTCGCGCCGTGCTCGTAGGCGGCGAGCGCCGCGCCGACGCTGGCAGCGGCCGTGCCGGTCGTCGCGTCCGGGTCGCCGAGCAGGCGCCCGAGCGTGCTCTTGCGCGAGAACCCGACGAGGACGGGCCGGCCGAGCGCGAGCAGGACGTCGAGCCGGCGCAGGAGCTCGAGGTTGTGGGCGACCGTCTTGCCGAAGCCGATCCCGGGGTCGAGGCAGATCCGGTCCTCGCGGATCCCCGCCTCGACCGCGAATGCGAGCCGCTCCTCGAGGAACGCCGCCACCTCGGTGGCCACGTCGTCATAGCGAGGGTCGGCCTGCATCGTCCTCGGCTCGCCCTGCATGTGCATGAGGCAGAGGTAGGCGTCGGCGGCGGCGACCACCTCGGCGAGGTCGGGGTCGGCGCGGAGCGCGGTCACGTCGTTCACCAGCTCCGCCCCGAGCTCGAGCGCGCGCTCGGCGACCGCCGCCTTGGCGGTGTCGATCGAGAAAGGCACCTCGCCGCCGAGCCGCTCGAGCACCGGGACGACGCGGCGCAGCTCCTCCTCGGCGGTAACGCCGGTCGACCCAGGCCGCGTCGACTCGCCGCCGACGTCGACGATCGCCGCGCCCTCCGCGTGGAGCCGCCGCGCCGTCGCGGCCGCCTCGTCCGGGTCGAGGTTGACGCCGCCGTCGAAGAAGGAGTCTGGCGTGACGTTGACGACGCCCATGACGGACGGGCGCGGGAAGCGCTCCTCGATCGGCACCGGCTCCACGCCTGAGAGCGTAACGACGGTCAGGCGGTGGTCAGCGCGCCGCGAGCCGCCTCGCCGGGCTGCGACTCCGGCTTCCCGGGCTCTGGCGCGCGCATGGCCAGGAGCGCCACGCCGACGGCGGCCTTCTCGACGGACAGCGACCCGATCTTGATCTCGCAGTACCCGTGGAGCTCGGCGAAGGAATAGGCGTGCAACGTCTCGTTGTAGCCCTCGCGAAAGAGCTGCGCGGAGCGGCGCGGGGTCGTTCTCGCCTGGCGCCGGAACCCTTGCCCACGCTTCGGCAGCGGCCCGACGACCTCCTCCGGGCCGCCGATGACGACGAGCGGCGGGTTCACGAGGTTCACGAGCGCGGAGAGGCCCTGGCCGAACCACCGCCCGGCCTGGCGAAAGGCTTCCTGAGCGCGGGCGTCGCTCTGGTCGACGCGGACTGCGGCTTCGGCCAGATTGCGCGCGACGTTGCGGTCGCCCCAGTTGACGTTGCGGAGGATGGTGTCGATGCTGACCATCGCCTCCAGGCACCCCCGATTGCCGCACACGCACTTCGGCCCTCCCGGCTGTGCGACCAGGTGCCCGAACTCGCCCGCGCCGCCCGCGCAGCCACGGAGAAGCGTGCCGTCGATCGCGATCCCCGAGCCGAGCCCGGTCATCCCGGGAGCGAGGTAGACGACGACGAACGAGTCGTGACCGCGGCCGAGCCCCAGCTCCTGTTCGTGGAGAAGCATTGCGTTGACGTCGTTCTCGAGCATGGCCCGCGCCCCGAAGGCCTGCTCGAGGATGCGGACGAACGGAACATCGGTCCATGCCTTGGCCCAGGCCGCGAGGTTCGGCCCGAACACCACGACGTCGTCATGCACTTGCCCGGGAACGGCAGCGCCGGTGGCGACGATCCGCGGCGGCCCTTCGCCCGAGTCGAGATCGCGGCCGAGCCGCTCCACGAGGCGTCGCGTCTCGTTCACCACGTCGTCCGGCGTGCCACCGTCGAAGCTGACGCCGTCGGCCACGTGATCCTCGACGTTCTCGGCCGAGACGAGCGCCGCGACCAGCCGACGCGCGCCGATGGCTATTCCGAGCGCACAGTCACGTGGCACGGCTGCCCCGCGCTCTCAGCTCGTGGATCTTCATGCGTAGCTGCAGCACTTTTCGTTCGAGCTCACGAGATTGCTGCCCGAGCCCGACCGCGTCGGCCTCCTCGCTCGTCGGGTCGAGCAGCGGCAACGCCCCAGGTGCGCCCGACACGCGTCGTTGCTCGTAGTAGGGGTGGGTCAACTCGCTGATCACCTCTGCCATCTGGGTCATCACCTGGATCTCGATTTGGCTCCACCGGCTCTGCTCCCCGTCGTAGTCGAGCGCGGCGACCGCAAACGGCTGGCGAACGTAGACGTGATATCCGTAGTAGCCGTTCGGCTTCGCTTCTTCGTCGAGCTTCGTCTCGAGCTTGAACGGACGGCGTTCCGCGCAATCGCGGAGCTGCTCCGCCAGCTCCCGCGCCCCGTCGAGGTCGCGGACGACGAAGCGGGCGCGGACGATGTCCCACGCTCGCTCGAACCAGTTGTCCGGCAGCCACCAGCCGTTCTTCGGCTCTCTGTCCCAGTTCTGGTTGCCGTCGACGTTCTCGCGCCACGACCGATCCAGGAAGGACTGCCACGACTTGTTCAGCAGGCTCGGCAAGGTCGGCACGCCCTGGAAGAGAGGCGCCTTCGTCTTCTTCCGGTAGGAGTCCGCCCAGCGCTGGAGCCTTGCCGAGACCTCGTGCCAGTAGGCGGAGGTCTCGAATGCCTGGCGCAGATCGGCCTGCTGGTGGAGGTATCGACCCTCGCGCAGCTCACGCATATCGCCCTGCCAGGTCCGTTCGAGCCAATCGAGATACGGCTGGCCCAGCGTCGGCCGGTCGTCCGCCGATGCAGTGTCGTTCGTCTGCCCGTTCGACCCCTGTCGCAGTCGCGGCATTGCAGCCATGCCGCCGCCAAGGATATTCGGTCAGACGCGGCTTGCCTACTGCACGGTCTGGCGCGTCAGCGCTCGAGGTACGGCAGGAGCTTCCTGAGCCGCACCCGGCCGCGGCAGTACTTCGCCTTCAGCTTCGCGGGGACGCCGGTCTGCTCGAAGTGGAAGGAGTCGACGTGCGAGACGAGGTCGGCCTTCGTGTCCTCGAAGCCGCTGAAGGCGTCGATCCCGACCTCGAGCGTCTTCGAGCTAGCTGGACGCGCCTTCGGGCGGCGGCGGCTGGAGCGCCCGGCCCGGCGAGGGGAACGGCCGCGGCGCCGGCTTCGGGAGCCGCTTGCGCTCGGCCTCCGGCTCGGCCTCGGGCCGCGCCGGCTCCTGCTCCTCGGCGAAGACGCTCTCCTCCGACTCGCCCGCGAGCAGCCGCTCGAACTGGTCCTTGTCGATCGTCTCGCGCTCGATGAGGATCGCGGAGACCCGGTGCAGGTCGTCCATGTGCTCCTCGAGCACCCGCCGCGCCGAGTCGTGGCCATCCTCGATCACGCGCCTGATCTCGTCGTCGATCTCGCGCGCGATCTCCTCGGAGTAGTCGGGCTCGCTGCCCATCTCCCGTCCCAGGAACGGCATGTCGCGGTTGTGGCCGAGCACGCGCGGGCCGAGCTTCTCGCTCATCCCGTAGCGCATGATCATCTGCTTCGCCGTCGTCGTGACCTTCTCGAGGTCGTTCGCGGCCCCGGTCGTGATCTCGTTGAAGACGAGCTCCTCCGCCGCGCGACCGCCGAGCGTCATCGCCAGGTCGTCCATCAGCGACTTCCGCGTCGTCAGGTAGCGGTCCTCGCTCGGCAGCGCGATCGTGTAGCCGAGCGCCTGCCCGCGGCTGACGATCGAGATCTTGTGCACCGGATCCGTGTTCTCGAGGTAGTGGCCGACGAGGGCATGGCCCATCTCGTGGTAGGCCGTGATCTTCCGCTCCTGCTCCGAGAGGAGGCGCGTCTTCTTCTCGGGGCCGGCGATCACGCGCATGATCCCCTCCTCGAGCTCCTCCTGCTCGATCGTCTTCTTGCCGCGGCGCGCAGCGAGGAGCGCGGCCTCGTTGACGAGGTTCGCGAGGTCGGCGCCCGTGAAGCCCGGCGTGCCGGCGGCGAGCGTGTCGAGGTCGATCTCGGGCGCGAGCGGCTTGCCCTTCGAGTGCACCTCGAGGATCTTGCGGCGCCCGTTCCGATCGGGCCGGTCGACGACGATCTGCCGGTCGAAGCGGCCCGGGCGGAGCAGCGCCGGATCGAGGATGTCGGGCCGGTTCGTCGCGGCGATGAGGATGATGTTGTCCTTCAGCTCGAACCCGTCCATCTCGACGAGGAGCTGGTTCAGCGTCTGCTCGCGCTCGTCGTGGCCGCCGCCGAGGCCCGCGCCCCGGTGCCGCCCGACGGCGTCGATCTCGTCCATGAAGACGATGCAAGGCGCCGCCTGCTTCGCCTGCTCGAAGAGGTCGCGCACGCGCGAGGCGCCGACGCCGACGAACATCTCGACGAAGTCGGAGCCCGAGATGGAGAAGAACGGCACGCCTGCCTCGCCGGCGACCGCGCGCGCGAGCAGCGTCTTGCCGGTGCCGGGCGGGCCGTAGAGGAGGACACCCTTCGGGATCCGAGCGCCGAGCGCCTGGAACTTCTTCGGGTTCTCGAGGAACTCCTTGATCTCCTGGAGCTCCTCCACCGCCTCGTCCACTCCGGCGACGTCCTTGAAGCCGATCTTCGGCGAGTCCGGGGTCATCCGCTTGGCGCGGCTCTTGCCGAAGCTCATCACCTTCGAGCCGCCGCCCTGCACCTGGTTCATGAGGAAGATCCAGAAGCCGAAGAGGAGGACGAACGGCAGGAGGCCGGTGAGGATCGACCACCACGGCGACCCGCCGGGCCCCTTGGAGTCGTACTGGACCTTCGACTGCTTGAGCTCGTTTCCGAGGATGACCGAGTACTGGTCGGACGGGTAGTGGACGGAAACCTTCTTGCCGTCCGTCAGGTTCAGCGCCAGCTCGCGCTTGTTCGGGTTGAAATCGGCGTTCTTGATCGTCCCTGGCTGTGCAACGATGATGTTTTGGACCTCCGAGAGCGACGCCTTCGTCGTCTTGTGCCCGTGGCCCGACAGCGTCTGCACCGCCAGCCAGACGAGGGCGGCGATGACGATCAGCGGGAAGAGCGCGCTACGGAAGAACCGATTCAAAGGGCCTCTGGACGCAGGGTACCAGCCAAGGGGTCGGTTGAAGCCAGGACGGATCGGTGAATTCCGTCGCTCTCGACCGGTCGATTCAGACGGACATGCGGGAAACCCACACGTCCTGATTGCGGCACCGCAAGCGGTGCCTTAGACGTCCGGGCCGATCAGGTCCGGGTCGAGCACGCCCACATAGGGAAGGTTTCGGTACCGCTCCGCGAAGTCGAGGCCGTAGCCGATCACGAAGCGATTCGGGATCTCGAAGCCGACGTAGCGCACCGGAACGTCGATCTCGCGCCGCTCGGGCTTCGTCAGGAGGGCGCAGATCTCGAGCGACGCGGGCTCGCGCGCCTCGAGGTTCCGCATCAGGTACGAGAGCGTGAGGCCGGAGTCGATGATGTCCTCGACGACGAGGACGTCCCGGCCGACGATGTTGATGTCGAGGTCCTTGAGGATGCGGACGACGCCGGAGGAGTCGGTCGCGGCGCCGTAGCTCGAGATCGCCATGAAGTCGACCTCGCAGGTCACCGTCAGGTGGCGCATGAGGTCGGCCATGAAGAACACGGCCCCTTTCAGCACCCCGATCAGCAGCAGGTCGCGGCCGGCGTAGTCGGCGGAGACCTCCTCGCCGAGCTCGGCGACGCGGCTCCGCAGGCGCTCCTCGTCGATGAGCACCTCGGTGACCGCGCGCTCGAGGGTGCTCTCGGTCAGTCGTCCTCCTGGCGCCTCGACGAGGCCGGGCACCGCGACCACCTCGTCCCCGCGCACGACGAGAGGCCACGCCTCGCGCTCCGACCGCGGGATCTTGGCGTCGACGAACACGTCCTGGATCTTCTTGCGGCGCCCCGCGAGCCGGTCGCCGGCACGCCACCCGCGTACCTTAAGGCCTGGGAGGTCCGACTCGATACGCCACCGTCCCCAGCGGACCTGACCCTCGAGCGAGACCGGCGTCGTTTCGATCCAAACTCGGTCGTATTCGCGCACGAGGACGCGGCCGCTGCCGAGGTCGAGCCGCTTCGAGCCGGCCGCGGAGTCGAGGAGCTCGGCGAGCGGCGGCGGCATCCTGCGGCTCTCCGCGAGCCGGTAGAGGTTGCCTTCCGCGTCCGGGTGCAGGCGGCGGAGGAGCGGGAGGATCTCGTCGCGGATCAGGCCGCGCTTCGTGTCGCGGTTCGACGAGTCTTCGCGGAACGGGAGGCCGGCGGCGCGGCAGTATGCCTCGGTCTCGTCGCGGCGGACGTGGAGGAGGGGCCGGACGACGCCGTCCTCGCGGCGCCACTTGATCCCGCCCGGCGTGCCGCTCGAGGCGAGGCGGTAGAGGACGGTCTCCACCTGGTCGGTGGCCGTGTGCCCGGTCGCACGGAGCCGGTCGGTGGCGAAGGAGTAGCGAATCTGCCGCAGCTCGTCCTCGGTCTCGCCGCCGCGGCCGTCGACGACCTCGGCGCCGAAGGTCTCGCGGCAGAAGCGCGCGTCCTCGTCGGACTCGGCGCCGCGGAGGCCGTGGTCGACGTGCAGCGCCGACACGCGGTAGCCGAGCTCGCGGAGCACCTGCCAGAGGCAGGTCGAGTCCGGCCCGCCGGAGACGAGGCAGACGACCTCGCCGTCCGCGGGAATCAGCTCCCGCTCGCGAATGTCGCGCGCGACGCGCCGACGAACCTTCCCCGGATCCACGCCGGAAGTGTGCCGCAGTCGCAACATTTCGCCCTCATCGACAGGTCTCCGCGAGCCGAGGCTGGGGTCAGACCCCCGGACACGGCCGACCGAGACAGTCCGCCCGACGAGCCCGTTCGTCCTTCCCCGTGTATGCAGGCGTTCTTTCGTGGCCAGGTCCGTTCAAGCCGCGCCCGCACCCGCCGGGAGGGGGTCTGACCCCAGCCGTGGCCGCTACGGCCATGGCTTTGTTAACGATCGAACGGGGCCGGCATCCAGCCGGGAGGGCGGGAGGACTCGCGGGGCGGCGGGCCGGGAGGAAGGAGCTTGCGCCCGGCGAGGGACGCGAGCTCGAGTGCGAGCCACCGTCCCACCCACGCCGCCGCGACGAGCACGACGACGCGGCGCGCGGTCAGCACGCGACGGTGCCGGCCGCCACGTCCCGAAGCGCGTCCCGGAGCAGGTCGTACGCGGGCTTCGGCGTCCCGTCCGCGTAGAGCACACCGCTCTGCCAGCCGACGAGGTTCGGGTCGTCGCGAAGCTGGAAGTTGAAGAACGCGCCCACCGCCGGCTGGCAGTAGGCGAGCCGAACCGACGCCTGTAGCTGCCAGCCCTGGAAGCCGGGATCGAGGAGCTCCGCGACGTTCTCCCTGCCGTGGTAGGCGCTGCGGCGGTCGGCGACCGAGCTCTGGTAGCCGTCCTCGAGGTACCAGATCGTCACCCCCCGGCGACCCGGGAGCGGCTGCGCGGTCCCGCCGAACGCCCGCGACAGGACGCGCATCAGCCTCGCGTAGTCGCCCTCGTCGATCGACGGGCCCCCGCGGTGCACCGTCCACGGGGGCTCGAACGGCGAGTCGGGATAGGCGTTGTGCCCGACCGTGTCGAAGATCGGCCGCCGCCGGCCGCTCGCACGGTACGCCGCGCCGAGCTGCCTGTACCAGCGCATCGGGCCGATCGCGCCCCGGATCCGCTTGTGTGGCCCCGCCGAGGCGACGACGTTCACGTCGGGGCGCACCTGGTGGAGCACGTCGTAGCAGCGCGCGAGGAGCGCCACGTACGCCGCCGCGTCCGGGTTGCGCCAGAACCGAGGCTGGTTCGCCTCCGTCCAGATCACCACGTCCTTCACGCCCGGCGCTGCGCGCAGCAGCCGCGTGAGGTACGCGCAGTACTGCGCGCGCTGCCGGCGCGTTCGCGGCGGCACGGAGGGGCGGCCGCCTCCGACTTCGAGCACGACTCGCGTCGTCGTCGAGGCGGTCGCGACGTTCGCGAGCTCGCCCGCGTCGGAGAACGACGGCCGCGTGCGGCCGGGCCGCCAGGTGAACGTCACCCGCACGGCGCCCAGCCCGAGGTCCTGCACCGGCGCGAGGAAGTCCGCCGACGGCTCCCACTTCAGCCCGTCGTCGTCGACGCCGACGAGCAGGCCCGGCCCGGCCCGAGCGGCCGGCGCGAGAGCGCACACCAGCACCACGATGAAGGCGAGCCGCCGCACGAGCCCCGGTTTGTACCTCAGAATCAGAAGACGAGGCTGCGGTAGGAGATCGTGCGCCGCATGCCGATCCCGTCGTAGACGCGGATCGCCGGGGCGTTCTCCGGTCGCACGAAGAGGCAGACGGACGGGACACGCTGGAGCAGGAAGCGGCACAGGTCGCTCAGGCCTCGCTTCGCATAGCCGCGGTTCCGGGCGGCCGGGTCGACCCAGACCTGCTGGAGCTGCACCGCGGCCGGCGTCCAGGCCGACGCCTCCGCCTTGAAGAGGATCACGCCGCGCTCCTCCCAGAGCCACGAGCGCCCCTCGTCGACCTGCGCCCGCGTGCGCCAGCGGAAGCCCTCCGGATCGCGCCGCAGCGGATCGACCCCGATCTCCTCCCGGTGCGCGGCCGCGCAGGCGGGCAGGAGGAGGCCGAGGTCCCGAGCCTCGGCGCGGCGGAGCCCCGTCCCGCCCGGCTCGGGCGGCTCGTCGAGCACGTAGACCGGCTGGCCCGGCCGGTCGTCGCGGGGCGGCGGCATCTCCCCGCGCGCGGCCTCCCACAGCTCGCCGACCGCGCGCTCCTCGCCGATCACCATGCGGGCGCCCGCGGCGGCGGCGAGCCCGGCGAACGCGTCGCAGCCGGCGCCGGTCGGGACGACGTTCGCGCCGACGTGACAGAGGGCGGTCAGCCGCCCGTCCTCGGCGGTCGCGCTGAAGCGGCCGAGCCTGCGGCGCGCGATGTCCTCGAGGAAGACGCGCTCGATCGGCTCCTCCGCGCAGAAGTCGAGGATCTGGTCGAGCCGCGGGTCGACGAGCTCCGCCACCGTGAAGATGGTGCCCGACCGGCCCAAACGAAGCGAGTTAGGGTTGCCCGATGCCGATCCACGTGCGCGCGGAGCCCGGCGACTACGCCGAGGCGTGCCTCCTCCCGGGCGACCCGCTTCGCGCCAAGTACATCGCCGAGACGTACCTCGACGATGCCGTCCAGCGGAACGCGGAGCGCGGGATGCTCGGCTACACGGGCGAGTTCGAGGGCCGCCCCGTCTCCGTCCAGGCGACCGGGATGGGCTGCCCGTCCGCGGCGATCGTGATCGAGGAGCTCGTCCAGCTCGGCGTGAAGCGGATGCTCCGCGTCGGCACCTGCGGCGGGCTCCAGCCGGACCTGGCCCTCGGAGACCTGATCGTCGCGCTCTCGGCGATCCCGGCCGACGCGACCGCGCGCCACCTCGTCGGCACCGACCAGCACGTCCCGACCGCGTCGTGGGAGCTCGTGCACGGCGCCGTCCACGTCGCGAAGGACGTCGGCCAGTCGATGCGGCTCGGGCCGATTGTCTCGAGCGACCTCTTCTACAACCCGGACGGCGGCCAGTACGAGCGCTGGTCGAGCCGCGGCGTCCTCGCCGTCGAGATGGAGGCGGCGGTCCTCTTCACGCTCGGCGCGCTCCGCGGCTTCGCGGCCGGCTGCCTACTCACGGTCAGCGACGTCGTCGTCGAGCGTGAGTTCAAGCGGATCTCCGACGAGGAGCTTCGAGCCGCGGTCGATCGTATGACCAGAGTCGCCCTGGCGACGATTACGTCTGAGCACTAGGTTCCTGGTCAACCCCGCCTCGGCGAACGGCTCGACCGGGCGGCGCTGGCCCGAGATCCAGCGCGCGGCGGCGACGCGTGGCCTCACCGGAGACGTGCGCTTCTCGGAGCGCCCAGGACACCTGACCCAGCTCGCGCGCGAGGCCGCCGAGGACGGCGCGTCACTCCTCGTCGTCGTGGGCGGGGACGGCTCGGTGAACGAGGTCGCGAACGGCGTCGCCGGCCGCGACGGAGTCGAGATCGCCGTCCTCCCCCGCGGCACCGGCTGGGACTTCGTGCGCACGTACGAAATCCCGCACCGGCTGGCGGGCGCGATCGAGGTCGCGCTCACGGGCCGGCCGCGCGCGATCGACCTCGGCCGGGCCCGCTACCGCTCGTGGGCCGGCGGCGAGGCGGAGGCGTGGTTCGCGAACGTCGCGAGCGCCGGCATGAGCGGCGCGATCGCACAGCGCGCGAACGAGACGACGAAGGCGCTCGGCGGCAAGGCCTCGTACCTCTGGGCGACTCTGGCCGTCTTCGCCCGCTGGCGCGTCGGCTCCGTCCGAGTCGACGTCGACGGCGAGGTGCGCGAGGGGCGCATGCACGACGTCGTCGTCGCGAACGGCCGCTATTTCGGCGGCGGGATGATGATCTGCCCCGAGGCGCGCTCCGACGACGGCCGCTTCGACGTCCTGCTGATCGGCGACCTGACGAAGCGCGACCTCCTCGTCACGCTGCCGAAGACCTACCGGGGCACGCACCTCCCGCACGCGAAGGCGGAGCTCCTGCGCGGGGTAGCGGTGTCGATCGACGGCGCCGAGCCGCTGCCGATCCAGCTCGACGGCGAGCAGCCGGGGACGACGCCGGCGCGTTTCGAGGTCGTCCCGGGCGCGCTTCGGCTACGCGTTCCCGCCTGAAGCGGCCTTTCGGGCGCGGGGCTTGGACCCACTCGTCCGCTTGCGCGTGGTCGCCGGGCGCGTGCTCGGCGCCGACAGCGCGTCCACCCGCTTCTCGAGCTCGGCGACGCGCTTTTCGAGCGCGTCGATCCCTCGCAGCCGCTTCTGCATCTCGTCCATCCGGTCGCGCAGCGCCTGCGCCGCGCCGAGCAGCCGGTCGGCGCCCGGAGCGTCGGAGAGGCGCTGGATCGCCTCCTCGCCCCGGTCGGCCAGCATCGTCAACAGGTCCTTCGGTTCCCGCACGGCCATCCTCTACCTCCTCTTCGCGTCTTCGGTGCGCTAAGCCTACGGGTGCACTACGACCGGCGTACCGGCCGGTGTCGCCCGGAAGAGCCTGCGCAGCAGGGCGTTCGGCAGCCGGATGCAGCCGTTCGAGACGGCGCGCCCGATCGACCACGGCTCGTCCGTCCCGTGAATCGCCACGGGGCCGCCCTGCGTCCAACCGGTGAGGACGTTCGAGAACGCGGAGATCCCGATCGCGCCCGGGCCGTAGGGACCGTTCGGGTTGCTCGGGATCAGGCGCTGGTTGACGTAGAAGCGGCCGTAGGGCGTCGGCGTCGCGCTGGAGCCGACCGCCACGTGCGCGCGCAGCACGAGGCGCCCGCGTCGGAAGAAGCTGAGCCGCCGCGCCGACACGTCGACCTCGATCCGCGTCGGCACCCTCGTCACCCAGACGTCGCGCGCGCGCACGTAGCCGGAGGCGCCGTTCGGACGCATCGGGAGCTGGACGTGGTACCAGGTGGCCCGGCACGAGCGGGTGAGGACGGCGCCGGTCACGCCGAAGACGGTCTCGACCCGATTCACGTTCTCGAGCCCGAAGCGGGCGAAGCCCGCGCGTCCGGGCCGGCGGTAGGCGCGAACCGGTCGCTGCACGACGGCGGCGTAGGCGACTCGCGACGAGCCGAGCCGGCGCAGCCCGGGCGTGCACGCGTGGGCCTTCGTCACCTGGAGCGGCTTGGGCTGTCGTTGCGGGGCGCGGCGGGCGTCGGCGTTCACGCCGCAGCCGGCCAGCAGGAGCGCGAGGGCGACGAGGCCCGAGCTGCGCACGTTCATGCCACGGATTGTCACAACTTCTTCACCCTTTCGGGCGTCGTAGCTTCTGGAGCCGAAGATACCGTGAGATCGACGTGACGAAGCCCTCTCCGAGGCCCGAGCAGCAGGATCACCGCCACGACGCGATCACGCGCCACGCCCTTCGCCAGCGAGAGGGAATCCCGTACGAGGTGGAGCGCGTCGTGTGCCTCGGCTGCCGCCGCGTCCTCTCGGAGCGAACGCTCAGGCGCGCAGCAGCCTAGTAGCCGCCGGCCAGCTGGTCGGCGACCGCCGCCAGCACCTCGCCGGCGGTGCCGTCCACCTTGAGCGTCGCCCGGGCGTCGAGCTCCGTCGGGCCACGGTTGACGATCGCCACCTCGCCTCCGGTCTCCAGCGTCTCGAGCGGCAGGCCGGCCACGGGATGCACCTCGAGTGCCGAGCCCACGACGAGGAGGAGCGCCGCCTCCCGCGCGAGCTCGAAGGCCCGGTCGATCGCCTCCGCCGGCAGGAGCTCGCCGAAGAAGACGACGTCGGGCTTGAGGATCGCGCCGCACTCGGGGCAGGCCGGCGCATCCTCTTCCTCGAGCAGCTCGAGCACGCGCGCGAGCGGGTACGAGGTGCCGCAGCCGGGGCACCTCGAGGTGCGGATCGAGCGGTGCACCTCGACGACGTCGCGGCTCCCGGCCCGTTCGTGCAGGAGGTCGATGTTCTGCGTGATCACCGCCCGGACGAGCCCCGCGTGCTCGAGCCGCGCAAGCGCGCGGTGCGCCGCGTTCGGCTCCGCCTCCGTGAGGACGGCGAACCGCGGCGCGTAGAAGCGCCAGACCTTGGCCGGATCGGCGCGGAAGGCGGCGATCGAGCCATACTCGAACGGGTCGAACTGCGCCCAGAGGCCCTGCGGCGAGCGGAAGTCCGGGATGCCGCTCTCGGTCGATACTCCGGCGCCGGTCAGCACCACGCACGGCTGCCGCTCCCGCAGCAGCTCGGCGAGCCCGTGGCTGTCAGCGCTTAAGGTCACGGCGTGTCCGACCAGTATCCGTTCACGACGGAGGTGAGCGTGCGCTTCGCCGAGACGGACGCGCAGGGGATCGTCCACAACTCGGTCTACCTCGTCTGGTTCGAGCTCGCCCGCGTCGAGTACCTCGCACGCTTCGCCGGCGGCTACCAGGCGGTGCGCGACCAGGGCATCGAGGCGCTCGTCCTCGAGGCCCACGTGCGCTACCTCGTACCGGCTCGCTTCTCGGACACCCTCCTGATCCACGCCCGCTGCGGCGACGTGCGCGGCGCGCGGTTCCGCTACCAGTACCTCGTCGAGCGGGACGGCGAGCGGATCGCCGACGGGTCGACCTTCCACGCGACCGTCGACGCGCGCACGCTCCGGCCGACGCGTGTCCCGCCGGCGCTCGCGGAGGCGATCGCTAGGGCTGAGGCAGGCGCTTCTTCTTCGGCGTCGTAGTCGTCGTCGCCGTCGTGGTGGAGGTCGTGGTGGTGGTGGTGGTCGTCGTCTTCTTCGGCTTGGGCTTGCGCTTCGTCCCCACGCGAAGGACGGCCGGCTCCGCACGGTAGGACGAGTACCACGTCGTGTCCGCGATCAGCTTGCCGCTCGCGTCGTAGACGCGCCGGCGGACGCTCGTCGTACGGGCTGGCTCGCCGCTCGACTCGACCACCTTCTGCCCGGCGGCGAGCGTCGGGTCGGGCGCACGCTGCACCGGTGGGGCGCCGTGCGCTTCGAGCGGGGCCGTCTCGGTGACGACGCGCCGGTGCGTCGGCGTGCCGTAGAGCGAGACGACGAGCGACGAGGGGCCGACGAAGGTGCGGAGCAGCAGCCAGTGACCGGTGTCGTTCACGAAGCGGAGGTCGACGCCCGGGTAGTCGACGGTCGCGTCCCGGCCCTGCGGGTAGTGGCTGATGTAGAGCGCGTGGTTCGTGCGCGCCGTGATCGGCAGGCCGGCCTCGTACGCGGTGTTGAAGACCGTCGTCGAGACCTGGCAGACGCCGCCCCCGAGGCCCGTCTTCAGCTCGCCGTTGATGATCACCGGCGCCTCGCGGCCCCGGTCTCCAGTGCGACCTCGAAGACCGCGCCGAGGTCGAGCGCGTTCTCGGGTCGGTGGTTGATGATCCGGCCCTTCGGGTGG
>VAXK01000327.1 GCA_005885565.1 Actinomycetota bacterium | reverse complement strand
CTCGTCCGGGCGGGAAAGGTCGGCGCGATCGGCGCGAGCAACGTCGACGGAGACGGCCTCGCGGAGGCGCTCGAGACGAGCGCTCGCCGCAGCCTCGCCCGCTTCGAATGGGTGCAGAACTCGTACTCGCTGCTCGACCGAGACGCCGAGCGGGACGTCCTTCCGCTGTGCGCCGAGCACGGCCCCGGCTTCACGCCGTTCAGCCCGCTGGCGGGCGGCTGGCTCACGGGGAAGTACCGCGCGGGGCAGCCGCCGCCGCCCGGGTCGCGGATGACGCAGCGACCGGAGCCGTACCGCCACCTCGAGTCCCCCGCGATCTACCGCGGCCTCGAGCGCCTCGACGAGCACGCGCGGGCGCGCGGCGTCGACACGGCGACTCTCGCGCTCGCCTGGCTCCTGGCGCATCCGCTCGTCACCGCGGTCGTGGTCGGGCCGCGGCGGCCCGAGCACCTCGAGCCGGCCAGCCGCGCGCTCGAGCTCCACCTCGGCGAGGACGAGCGCGCCGAGCTCGCCCGCCTCTTCGACCCGTAGCCTTCGCAGCGTGATCGTCGCGCATCTCGACCTCGACGCGTTCTTCGCCGCCGTCGAGGAGCTCGAGGACCCGGAGCTCCGGCGGCAGCCGCTCGTCGTCGGCGGGGATCCGCACGGGCGCGGCGTGGTCGCGACCGCGAACTACGCCGCGCGCCGCTTCGGCATCCACTCGGCGATGAGCGCCGCCGAGGCCCTGCGCCGCTGCCCCCACGCCGTCTTCGTGCGGCCGCGCCACCACCTCTACCGGGAGTACTCGAAGACGGTCTGGGAGACGGTGCGCGGCGTCGTTCCGACGGTGGAGCGAACCGGGATCGACGAGGGCTATCTCGACATGAGCGAGGTCGCCGACGGCTTCCTCCGGGCGCGTGCGGTCGCCGAGGCCGTCCAGGCGGCGGTGCGGGCGGCCACGGAGCTGACGTGCTCGCTCGGCGTCGCGGGCTCGAAGGTGGTCGCGAAGATCGCGAGCGACCGGCGCAAGCCCGGCGGCCTGACCGTGGTCCCGGCGGGGCGGGAGCGCGCTTTCCTCGCGCCCTTCGACGTGCGGCTCCTCCCGGGTGTCGGCCCCCGGTCGGAGGAGCGTCTCCGCGCAGCCGGGGTGACGACGATCGGCGCCCTCGCCGCGCTTCCCGACGCCGACCTCCGCCGGCTCCTCCCAGGCAAGCTCGGCTCGCTCCTGCGCGACCGCGCGCGCGGCATCGACCCGCGCGGGCTCGAGCTCTCGACGGAGCGGGTCTCGTACAGCCACGAGGAGACGTTCGAGCAGGACATCGCCGACAGCGAGCGTCTGCACGGCGAGCTGCGCACGATGGCCGAGCGGCTCGCCGAGCTCCTGCGCCGCGACCGGATGAACGCCCGCACGGTGACGACAAAGCTCCGCTACGGCGACTTCTCCATTCGCAGCCGCTCGACGACGCTCGCGGCCGGGACGGACGACGCGGCGACGATCGGCGACCTCGCGTGCGCGCTCCTCGACCGCGCGCTCCGCGACCGGCCCGGGGCGCTGCGCCTGGTCGGGGTCGGCGTGTCCAGCCTCGAGCCGTTCCGCCAGCTCACCCTGGTCTGAGACGTGGACCCGCGCGAGCACCCTCTCGACGAGACCGACGTCGACCCGGATCCGCTGCGCCAGTTCGCCGCCTGGTTCGAGGAGGCCGGCGCGGCGGGAGTGCGCGCGCCGGAGGCGATGGCCGTCGCGACCGCGACGAGCGACGGGCGGCCGTCCGTCCGCATGGTGCTGCTGAAGGGCTTCGACGAGCAGGGCTTCGTCTTCTTCACCGGCTACGAGAGCCGCAAGGGCGGCGAGCTGGCGACGAACCCGCGCGCGGCGCTCCTCTTCTACTGGGACCCGCTCGGCCGGCAGGTGCGGATCGAGGGGCCGGTCGAGCGCGTGGCCGAGGCGGAGTCGGACGCGTACTTCCGCTCGCGCCCCCGTGGCGCGCAGATCAGCGCAAGCGTCTCGCCGCAGAGCCGTGTTGTCGAGAGTCGCGCGGGCCTCGAGGCGCTCGCCGCCGAGCTCGAGGTTCGAGGAGACGAGATCCCGCGGCCGCCGGCCTGGGGCGGCTTCCGCCTCGCGCCCCAGACGTACGAGTTCTGGCAGCACCGCGCGAACCGCCTCCACGATCGGCTTCGCTACCGCCGGGAGGACGGCGACTGGGTCCTCGAGCGGCTGGCTCCTTAAGGCGCCGACTCGGCGGCGCCGACAATCAGGACGTGCGGGCTCGCCCGCGCGTCCGTCTGCAATGACCGGTCGAACCGCTCGAGTTCATCCGAAACCGTTTTAGGGTGGCGGCCGGCCGAGCGCGGAGTGGCCGGCCGCCGGAGCGCAGGTCGGGTTAGGTGGCGCGCCCCCGACGTGCCACCTGCGGCAGCGACACGGGGGAGCGATTCCG
>VAXK01000326.1 GCA_005885565.1 Actinomycetota bacterium | reverse complement strand
CTGGACGGGGCGGAGATCGTCGGGCTGACGTCGGGCGCGTCGGCTCCGGAGAGCCTCGTCGTGCGCGTCTGCGAGTGGTTCCGGCGGCGCGGAGTCCGCGAGATCGAGAACTTCGCGTCCGTCTACGAGGACGTCGTCTTCAAGCTCCCCGTCGAGCTGCGGCGCGCCGAGACGCCCGCCGCCTAGCCACAGTCGGCGCGCCCAGGAACCGCCGCAGCCGTCCGGCCTCGTTCTCGTCGAGCGACACCGCGGCCTCCGCGACTCCCTCGCCGCTCCAGACGCTGAAGCGGACGTGCCGCTCCGGCCCGCCGAGGTAGCGCGAGACGCGCAGCGCCTTCCCGCGCTCGCGGTCGGTGACCGCATACCCACGGAAGAACTCGACGAGCTTGAGCCGCTGCGGCGCGGCGCACCAGGGACAGAAGCGAAACGACTCCTCGACTCGTCCTCCGCAGGCGGCGCATTCGGCCACCGCGCCTCCTCTCGTCGTAGGACATTGTGGCGCATAGCATCGTCCGGTGCGACCTCCCCCACGGCGCTTCGAGCGTCTTCCGCCGCAGTACTTCACCGATCTCCTGGCCCGTGTCGCGGAGGCCGCCGCCACCGAGGGCGAGCCGCTCCTCGATCTCGGGCGCGGCAACCCCGAGGTCGGGCCGCCTGCCCACGTGGTCGAGGCGCTGTCCGAGTCGGCGGCGCGACCCGACCTCCACGGCTACGCGCCGTTCGCCGGCCTGCCGGAGCTGAAGGAGGCGATCGCCCGCCGCTACGCCGAGGTCTACGGAGTCGAGCTCAACCCGCGGCGCGAGGTCGCCGTCGTCCCGGGGACGAAGTCGGCGCTCGTCGAGGTCGCGCTCGCCGTGGCCGAGCGCGGGAGCACGATCGTCCTCCCGGATCCCGGCTACGCAGACTACCCCTCGGCGGTCGCCCTCGCGGCCGCCGAGCGCGGCTCGCTGCCTGTCGACCCCGAGCCGGACTGGGACGCGGCTCCCGAGGAGCGAGTCTCGCTTCTCTACCTCAACTTCCCCTCGAACCCGACCGCGATTGCGGCCCCCGATGGTGTCTTCGCCGCTGCGGTCGAGTACGCCGGGCGAACAGGCGCCGCGATCCTGCACGACTTCGCCTACGGCGACCTCGTCTTCGACGGGCGGCGGCCGGCGAGCTTCCTGGCCGAGGAGGGCGCGCAGGAGATCGGGGTCGAGCTCTTCAGCATGTCGAAGAGCTACGGCATGGCCGGGTGGCGGCTCGGGTTCGTGCTCGGCAACGCGGAGATCGTCCGGCGGGTCGACCTGCTCCAGGACCACCTGCGCGCCGGCATCTTCATGCCGCTCCAGCACGCGGCGATCGCGGCGCTCACCGGGCCGCAGACGAGCGTCGAGGAGCGGCGCCTGGCGTACGAGCGCCGACGAGATCGTGCGGTTGCCGCGCTCGCCGGGCTCGAGCCGCGCGGCGAGGGCACGTTCTTCGTCTGGTTCAGGCTTCCGCCGGGGATGACCGCCG
>VAXK01000014.1 GCA_005885565.1 Actinomycetota bacterium | reverse complement strand
CGGAGCTGCCGGATCTGAGGATCTTGTCCGCTACCCGTAGACGTAGACGGTCTCGCCGTAGGAGTTCGTCGAGAACAGGTAGCCGGCGACCCACATCGGCACGCGGACGCAGCCGTGGCTCGCCGGATAGGGCGGCACCGACGGGTTGCCGTGCACCGCGTAGCCGCCGGTGAAGTACATCGGGTCGAAGAGCGTGCCGAGCGGGCTGGCGTCGAAGCCCACGACCTTGCGGTAGATCGCGAAGCGGCCGACCGGCGTGAAGTAGCCGGGGATCCCGGCCGTCGAGACCGGGACGACGAGCGCGAGGCGGCCGCCGCGGACGACGTAGAGCACCTGGTGGCCCTTGTCGACCTCGAGGTGGTCGGCCGGGCTCGCGTAGCGGGGTCGCGCGAGGCGCGGATGTGCGAGCGCGCGCCACGTCGCCGCGTCGGCGACCCCGGTGCGCGGCAGGCCCTGCACCTTCTGGAAGGCGTAGAGGCTGTCGACGAGCTCGGCGCCGAAGGTCCCCGTGCGTCGCACGGCGTAGTGGAGCGAGGCGAGCGTCGAGACGAGACGGGCGACGGTCGGGCCGCTCGCGCCTGGGCGCAGCGTCGGCAGGAAGAGCCGGGTCGAGAGGACGCGGCCGGCGCGGGCGAAGCCAGGTCGCGGGACCGAGGTCACGGCGACGCGGTAGGCGTTCGCGTGCGTCGTGTCGAGCACGATCCGCGCTCCGTGCGGGTAGGTGCGCGAGACCCGTAGCGTCCCGTTCTTCCAGATCCGCACGGTCACCTCTCCGGCGCCGGCGGGGACGAGCCGCGCGACGACGGCGAGCGGCGTGCCAACCGCTCCCGAGCCGTCGAAGCGGGCGACGAGCCGTGGGCGGACGAGCACCGAGACGGGCGGCGACGCGGCGCCCTGGAACCGCGCCTGCCACGGGCCAGGCGAGACGAGCCGCGGCCGCAGGCGGAAGCTCCCGTTCGCCCTGACCGGCGCCGAGCCGACGAAGCGCGTGCCGCGGTACAGGCGCACGCGGCCCTTCTCCGTCGGGACGAGCTGCCCGCGGAAGAGGACCGGCATGCCGTAGCGGCCCGCACGACGGGCCGAGAGCGCGAGGCCGAGCGAGTCGATCGAGATCCGCTCGGTGGTCGTCGATCCGTCCGGCTGCGTGACGGTGAGCGTGACGGCGAAGCGTCCGGGGCCGAACGTGTGGCTCGCCGTCGCTCCATCCGCCGCCGCACCGTCACCGAAGTCCCAGTGGTACGCCGCCGCCGCGCAGGACGCCGTGAACGAGACGGCGAAGGGCGCAGGGCCCTTCGCGGCGCTCATCTGGGCGCACCCGGACTGCTCGCGCGCGGACGCGCTCGGGGCGGCGAGCGCCATCGGAAGCGCGAGCAAGAGGGCGACACGGCGCACGGGCCGCGCATTTTGCCTGCTCAGACGGATGTCTTCAATGGCCGGTGTGGAAGAACTTGACCGCGACGAGCAGGACGAGGCCGTTGTAGAGCGCGTGCAGGATCATCCCCGGGTAGATGCTGCCGGTCCGGCTGCGCAGGTAGGCGAGGCACATCCCGAAGACGACGAGCGGCGGAAGCGCCTCCACGAGCCCGTGCGCAAGGCCGAACGCGATGCCGACGAGGACGATCGCCGGCCACCGCCCGAAGCGCTCGAGGAGCGTGAACCCGAGGCCGCGGAAGGTCAGCTCCTCGACGACCGGGGCGAGGAGCGCCACGACGACGAAGTTGGCCGCGAAGGCGGCTGCGTGCCGCGGTTCCCACCCATGCGGCGTGAGCCCCTGCTCCTTGTTCGGGTTGAGCACCGGGTCGAGCGCCGCCGAGACGACGACGACCACG
Organism: Actinomycetota bacterium; assembly: GCA_005885565.1. Classification (GTDB taxonomy): domain Bacteria; phylum Actinomycetota; class Thermoleophilia; order Gaiellales; family Gaiellaceae; genus AC-50. The sequence goes on along the minus strand of VAXK01000014.1, from coordinate 5,811 downwards.
ACGACGACCCCGAGGGCGATCCCGGCGGCTCGGCGCCACGAGCTCGGCCGGCGAAGCGCGAAGGCGTCACGTTTCGACACTCCGATCGCGACGAGCAGCATGAAGGCGAGCAGGAGGAGGAACTGGACCAAGCCGCCGACGAACTCGTCCCAGCGGTAGAGCGGCTCCTTCGGCACCTTGCCGTCCGCGAAGCGGCCGACGTAGCCGAGCGTCGCGAGGATCCCGACGATCGCCGTCCACGCGACCAGCCGGCCCGTACCGAGCCGCTCGCTCACGCGAGCCTTCCCGGGAGGCCGGCGAGCGGCGCGGGCGCGAAAGCCATCCCGGCGGCGCGGGCGCCTTCCTCGTCGGCCTCGGAGTCGCCGACGTGGAGCGCACGCTCCGGACGTACGCGCAGGCGCTCGAGCGCGAGCTCGAAGATGCGCGGATCGGGCTTCGGCGCTCCCGCCTCGGCGGAGGTGACGACCGCCTCGAAGCGGCGGGCGAGGCCGATCCGCTCGAGGTGCTCGGCGAGCGCGACGTCCCAGTTCGAGACGACCGCGAGCCGCAGGCCGAGCCGTGTGAGCTCCGAGACGGCCTCGACCGCGCCCGGCACCGCCTCGAACTCGAGCGCTCCGACGAACGCCGGTGCGAAGGCGGCCGGGTCGAGGTCGGCGCCGAGCGCGTCGAGGAAGACCGCCGCGCAGTCGCGGCGCAGGAGCGCGAGGCTCGCCTCGTCGGCGCCCTCGTGCGAGCGCTCGCGGTAGTAGCGGGCCTCCGTCGCGAACGCGGCCGCGACCTCCTTGCGTGGCCGCTCGACGCCTTGCGCGCGCAACGCGCGGTCGAGGGCGCCCGGCGGGTCGCGCAGCGTCACGAGCGTCCCGTACGCGTCGATCGTGACGGCGTCGAGGGCGGCCGCCGTCAGGCGACCCATTGCCACAGCGCCCACTGCGACACCGCGACGCCGAGCATGATCGCGCTCACCCCGACGATCGCCGTGTGGACGCGCGGCCGGCCGCCGAGGGCGGCGAGCGCGAGGAAGAAGGGGAAGACGACGAGGCCGAAGCGCGGGAGGGAGACGAGCGGCCACCGCTCGGCGGGCGCGCTGAGCGGTATCGCCAGGCTCAGCGTGCAGAAGAGCCCGTAGGGACCGCCGAAGCGACGCCAGACCACGACCGTCAGGGCAACGAACAAAACGAGGAAGGCGAGCTGCTCGAGGTTGATCGCCGCCACGCGAAGCGGCGCGGTGTCGTGGACGGGCTGCCAGTAGCGGTGCGCGTTCGAGCCGGAGGCGAGCTGGAGGACGCCGGCCCAGCCGGCCCGCAGGCCCTCCCGGATGCCGGCGACGGGGCCCCACCACGACGCGTCTCGTGTCCAGGCGGGGTCGAGCTCGGCGTGGACGAACGCGAGCGGGTCGCCGAGCTTTCGCCACAGGTAGAGCGGGTAGGCGGCGAAGAGCAGCGGCGCGGAGGCGAGACCACCCAGGGCGCGCAGCCGGCTCGGGGATCGCCAGGCGAGCAGCACGAGCGGGGGTATGAGCGCGAACCCGGCCGGCCGGGTTAGGAGCGCCAGGCCGGTGACGAGCCCGGCCTCGACAAAGCGCCGCCGCTCGGCGAGGAGGAACGCCGCGAGGGTGAGGAGCAGGAAGAGCGACTCCGTGTACACGGCCTGGAGGAACAGGCTCATCGGGAAGACCGCGAGGTAGAGGACCGCGCGGCGCCCGCCGTCGAGGCCGAGCCGCTGGTCCGCGATCCGGTGCAGGAGGAGGAACGAGCCCAGGGCCGCGGCGAGCGAGACGAGGACGCCGGCGACCACGTAATGGCCGAAGAAGACTCGGCCGAGAGCGCCGACGGCGCCGGGATAGAGCGGGAAGAACGCGTATTCCTGCGCACGCGTGTAGCCGTGCTCGGCGATGCCGACCAGCCACTTGCTGTCCCAGCGCGCCCAGACGTTCAGCACCCAGCCCGAGTCGTGCAGCCAGGGCGCGTCCCAGCGCGCCGCCCTGGGATGCGAGTTCGGCTCGAAGGTGAGCCAGGCGAAGAGCGCAGTCGCCCAGATCGCGACGCGCGACCAGACGAAGATCTCCGGCGCCGGATTCCGGATCGTGCGGCGCGGCAGCTCGACCCGAACGAGACGCCGGCGCGGACCCACCCGTTGACCGACGCCCACGGCGGGGGATCATACTGGCGTGCCCGAGCGAACTTTCACCCCCGAGGAGGCGAACGAGGCGCTCGTCCGGGTGCGCCCGCTCGTCGAGCGGATGGTCGCCGCGCGGCGGACGCTCCTCGATGCTCAGCGTCGCCAGGCGGAGCTCGTCGCCCGCGTCGCGTCGAACGGCGGCGGCCTCACGCCGCCCGACGTCTCGGCCGTTGCAGCCGAGGCGCAGCAGGCCTCCGCCGAGCTCGTCGCCGTCGTGGAGGAGCTGCAAGGCCTCGGCGTGCAGGTGAAGGACCTCGACCGCGGCCTCGTCGACTTCCCGTGCGTGCACCGCGGCCGCGAGGTGCTCCTCTGCTGGGAGCTCGGCGAGGACGAGGTCGCGTTCTGGCACGGCGCCGACGAGGGTTACGCAGGAAGGCGCCCGCTGCCGTTGGACTAGGGTCGGCGCCGGTTGCGTCGAACCAAGGCGCATGCCGCTCTGGCATCGCCTCGTCGTCGTGGGCGCCGTGCTCCTCGTCACCGGGATCGTCGCGCGGCTCGTCGACGCGCGCATCGCGCGCCGCGACCTCGATCCCGTCCAGAAGACGCGTTATCGTGTTCTGCGCCGCACCGTTGCGACCTCGGTCGTCTTCGTCGGCCTGCTCTCGGCGCTGCTCGTGATCCCGCAGGTGCGCGCCGTCGCGGGAGGCCTGCTCGCTTCGTCGGCAGTGATCGGGCTCGTCATCGGCTTCGCGTCGCAGCGCACGATCGGGAACTTCGTCGCGGGCCTCATGATCGCGTTCACCCAGCCGCTCCGGCTCGGCGATCGCGTGGAGGTCGGCGGCGAGGGCGGCGTCGTCGAGGAGATCGGGCTCACGTACACGTTCATCCGCGCCGACGACGACACTCGACTCGTGATCCCGAACGAGAAGCTCGCCTCGGACACGATCCGGAACGCGACCATCCGGGCCCGGCACGCGCTCGCGGAGGTGTCGCTCCAGGTTCCGCTCGAACAGGATCTCGGCCGCGTCGTCGAGGTGCTGCGCGCGGCCGCGCCCGACGGCGAGGTGCTCGTCACCGGGATCGAGGGGAACGCGACCGTGACCGTGCGCGAGTGGACGCCAGACGCCGCGACCGCCGACCGCGTCGCGAGCGACCTGCGCCTGCGCGCCCACGAGCGCCTGCGCGCGGCAGGGGTCTACGCGTGAGCCCGCCGGTTCGCCGCCGCAGCGCCCGCGCTCCGCGCGACCACCACCTCCCGATCGGGATGCGGAGCCGCAGGCGCCGTCGCCAGCGCGTCCGCCAGCGCCGCCGCCGGCTCGTCCTCTGGCTCGTCGGCGGGCTCGCGCTCCTCATCGTCCTGCTCGCGATCGGCGGCTTCGGCGGGGCGGCGGCGATCACCTCCGAGTGCAACCTCTCGTCGCTCCAGCCGGTCGCGATCGGCCAGAACTCGTTCGTCTACGCCTCGGACGGCTCGCTCCTCGGCTCGATCCCCGCCGAGCGGAACCGCGAGCCCGTCCGGCTCGTTCACGTGAGCGCGTGGGCGACGAAGGCGACCGTCGCGATCGAGGACCGGCGCTTCTACGAGCACGGCGGCCTCGACCCCGAGGGGATCGTCCGCGCGGTGATCGCAGACGTGCGCGCGGGGCGGATCGTCCAGGGCGGCTCGACGATCACGCAGCAGCTCGTCCGCAACCTCTACATCGGCAAAGAGCGGACGTTCCGGCGGAAGCTCGTCGAGGCGTGCCTCGCGGTGAAGCTCAGCGACGCGTGGTCGAAGGACAGGATCCTCCAGGCGTACGTGAACCAGGTCTACTACGGCAACCACGCGTACGGGATCGAGGCCGCGGCGCAGACGTACTTCTCGCGCCACGCGCGCGGTCTCACGCTGCGCCAGGCGGCGCTCCTCGCCGGGCTGCCGCAGGCCCCGTCCGACTTCGACCCGTTCCACGATCCCGCGGCCGCCCTCGCGCGGCGGAACGAGGTGCTGCGCGCCATGCGCTCGAGCCACGACATCTCGGACGGGCTGTACCGCCGCGCGGTCTCCTCGACGTCGCTCGGCCTGAAGCCCGGTCGCCTCTACACGCGCATCCGCGAGCCGTACTTCTTCAGCTTCGTCCGCGACCAGCTGATCGCCGAGTACGGCGCGCAGACGGTGCGCTCCGGCGGCCTGCGCGTCTACACGACGATCGACCGGCGCTTCCAGCGCGCGGCGCTCGCGTCGATCCGGAAGACGCTCGACCGGCCCTCCGATCCTGCCGCCGCCCTCGTCTCGATCGATCCGCGGACGGGGGCGATCCGCGCCATGACCTCGGTGACCCCGGGGAGGCGGCGGAGCCAGTTCAACCTCGTCGCGCAGGCGCGGCGCCAGGCCGGGTCGACGTTCAAGACCTTCGTCCTGACGACCGCCGTCCTCCAGGGGATCGACCCCGAGACGACGACGTACGTCTCGGCGCCCTTCCACTACCAGCCCGATCCGTACACGCCCGCCTGGGACGTGTCCACCTACGACCACACGTACGTCGGCGCGACGACGATCGCGAACGCGACCCTGCGCTCCGACAACACCGTCTACGCCCAGCTCACGCTCGACGTCGGGCCCGACAAGGTCGCGGAGACTGCACACCGGCTGGGGATCACCACCGACCTCAGCGTCCACGGCGCGTTCGTCCCCTCGATGGGCCTCGGCGCGATCGCCGTCTCGCCGCTCGAGATGGCCTCGGCGTACGCGACCCTCGCCGCGCAGGGCGTCTACTCCCGGCCGATGGCGATCCGCAGGGTCGTCTTCGCGGGCGGCAAGAAGGACGCCGGCAGCGGCTGGGGACGGCCCTACCGCACGCGCGTCGTCCCTGACGGCGTCGCGTACGAGGTGACGAAGATCCTCGAGCAGAACGTCCTCCACGGCACCGGCGTCGGCGCGTACTTCGGCCGCCCGGCGGCCGGCAAGACGGGCACGACCGACAACCACGCCGACGCCTGGTTCTGCGGCTACACGCCGAACCTCGAGACGACGGTTTGGGTCGGCTACCCGCGCGCGGAGATCCCCATGACGAACGTGCACGGCATCGCCGTCGCCGGCGGCACCTTCCCAGCCACGATCTGGAAGCTCTTCATGGAGAGCGCGCTCGGCTCCTCGCACGAGTACGACTTCCCGCAGCCGAAGGAGCTGCCGGTGTGGAAGCCGTTCACGCGCGGCCAGTACGCCATCCAGGCTGCGCCGCCACCACCGGCGCCTCCGCCCGCTCCGACGACCTCGTCGACCACCAGCACGACGTCGCCGCGGGGCGCCGCCATTCCCTAGCGGGCGCGGAAGATCAGCACGCCGTCGCGCGCGTAGACCAGGCGCCAGCGCGGGTTTCCGCGGAGCAGGGCGAGCGCATGGGCGGCGCGCTGCCCTCCGCTGCTCCGGTCGCCGTAGCTCAGCCGAGTCGCGTCGGCGGCCACCCAGGTCGCGCCGTCGAGACGCGGGAAGCTGAGGATGCGGCGGCGCGCCGAGAGGTGGGCGCCGAGGGTGTTCGTCGCGCTGACGACGGCGCCGGCCGGGACGAGCCGGAGAGCGTGGGCGGCGATCCGGTCGTGCCGCGAGACCGTCACCGGCGCCTTGAACATCGCGCCGAGCCGGACGTTCTCGACGAGCGCGACCACCAAGGCGAGCACGACGATCGCCGTCGCCCGCCGCCGGCTGCGGCTGGAGAG
>VAXK01000325.1 GCA_005885565.1 Actinomycetota bacterium | reverse complement strand
GAGCGTGATCGTCGGCAGGACGAGCGCGTCCTCGCAGCCGAGGAGCTCGCTCAGGCGCTCCTCGATCTGCTCGTAGAGGACGGGGCTGCCGAGCAGGCGCGACCAGCTCGGGTGCGTCCCCCACTTCGCTAGGTACTCGGGGACAACGCCGATGATCTCCGGGTCGAGGTCGAAGCCGAGGTAGTTGCAGGAGGCGAAGTCGGCGAGCCAGCGGTCGCCGATGCGGATGCGACGGCCGTCGACGGCCTCGATCACGGCGTCCGTCATCGGGTGCGAGCGCTCGAGCTCGGCCAGGTCGCGGCAGGCCGCGAGCCAGCGGTCGATCCAGGGCATGTCGACAGAGAGCCGGGGGCCGCCCCGGCGAGGCGCGCTCATGCGGCAGGCATCGGCCGCGCGAGGCGGACCCTTTAGCCCGGAAATCGAGGGTCCGAGCTCTACTCTGCGGCCACGTCGCGCCGCAAAAAGACGAGGTACGCGACGACGATGGGCAGCGCGATGTAGAGCGCGCAGACCCAGAGCGCGCGGATCACCGGCGTCCAGTCGGCCGGCACGCGCAGGAAGCCGTGCCACGCCTCGAACTGCGTGCCGAGGAGGTACGGCCGGATCGCCTCCGTGCCCGGCAGCACGCCGAGGAGCTGCATCAGGAGCGCCCACATCAGCGTGCCGACGACAGAGGCGGCGCTGTTCCGCGTGATCGTCGAGAGCAGGAGGCCAAAGGCCGCGATCCCGACGAGCGGGAGCACGTAGATCCCGAGGCTCGCGGCGAGGAGGCCGAGCCCGTGCGCCGCCGAGACCTTCGTCCCCGAGAGCGACGTGAGCGGATGGAAGCCCCAGGCGATGCTGCCCGCGACGAGGCCGACGATCCCCATCGCGACGACGACGACGAGCGTGTAGCTGAACGACGCGAGCACCTTGCCGGCGAAGACCTCGCCGCGCTCGCGGGAGCGGGTGAGGATCGTCTTCAGCGTCGCGTTGTGGCTCTCCGCGGCGACGATGTCGCCGGCGACGAGAGCCGTGATGAGCGGGAAGCCCCAGATGGACATGAAGAAGAGGACGACGAAGGGCACCGCGAGTCCCGTGTCGCGGATGTAGCGGCCGAGCGGCACGTCGTTCGGCCCGCCGGTCTGGAGCACGAGCACGATCACGAAGACGAGCGGCACGAGCATCGCCGAGCCGAGGCCGAGGTAGGTCCGCTTCTGCGCCAGCAGCTTCGCGACCTCCCAGCGATACACCTTCGCGACGGCGCTCACGCCACAGCCTCCTGCTGAGGAGCCTCGCCCTCGGTGAGGTCGAGGAAGAGCTCCTCGAGGCTGGCCGTCTCCGGGACGAGCGCGGTGACGGCGATCCGCGCCTGGCCGAGCGCGATCGAGAGCGCCCCCACCGAGTCCTCGTCGGCCTGGAAGCGGACCTCGCCGTCGGCGGAGGTGACCTTCTCGACGCCGGCCTGCGCGAGGCAGACGGCGCGGGCGCGGTCGGGCTCCGGCGTGCGCAGGCGATAGCCGCTCGCCGCGCCGGCGAGCAGCTCCCGCAGGGCGCCCTGGTAGACGACGCGGCCCTTCTGGATGATCGCGACGCGGTTGCAGAGCTCCTCGACCTCGCCGAGCAGGTGGCTCGAGAGGAGGACGGTGAGCCCGTCGCCGGCGAGACGGCGCACGAGGTCGCGCATGTCGCGCATCCCGGCCGGGTCGAGGCCGGTGGTCGGCTCGTCGAGGAGGAGCAACCTCGGCGAGCGCAGGAGCGCGGCCGCGATGCCGAGACGCTGCCGCATCCCGTGCGAGTAGCCGCCGACCTTGTCCTTCGCACGGTCCGTCAGCTCGACGAGCTCGAGCACCTCGCCGATGCGGGAGCGCGAGTCGCCGTCGTCGTAGTCCGCGAGCAGGCGGAGGTTCCGCCGGCCGGAGAGGTAGGGGTAGAACCGCGGCCCCTCGAC
>VAXK01000013.1 GCA_005885565.1 Actinomycetota bacterium | reverse complement strand
CCCGCCGCGTATCCAGACCGCGAGCGCGTTGCCGCCGGGAGCCACGTTGCCGACGCGACCGGCCGCAGGGCCGCCCGCAGCGTTCCGTCGGCCCAGACCGCCGCGGCGTTGCCGGTGCGGCCGAGAGCGACCTGCGGCTCCGAGCCGGGCCCGAGATCGACCGGCGCCGACCACGTTCCCGACGAGGCGGCGCGGAACGACGTCTGCACCGCACCCGCGCTGATCCGGACGACGGCCGCGTCGCCGGCGGGATCGACGGCCACGGCGGGCTCGGCTCCGGGCCCGAGGTCGACCGGCGCAGACCAGGTCCTCGTCGCCGCCGGCCGGGTCGACGACCGGACCGCCCCGTCGTCGGCCCAGACCGCGACGGCGTCCCCGGCCGCGTCGAGCGTCACGCGGGGATCGGTGCCGGAGCCGACGTCGACGGGCCCGGCCCACGTGCCGGAGGCGCCGTCCCGGAACGACGCCTAGCTGTAGGACCCAAGCAGGTTGGTTCTGCTGATCGGGGGTTGGTGGCCGAGTGCTGAGTGTCGGCGTCGATGGTTGTAGTACCAGAGCCAGCCGTCAAGGGCGGCGGTGCGTTCGTTGCTTGAGCGGTAGATCGCGCCGTAGGCCCAGCCGTTGAGCAGGGTGCGGATGAAGCGTTCGGCTTTGCCGTTCGTTTGCGGCCGGTAGGGGCGGCTGCGGAGGTGGTGGATGCCGAGCGCGCGGCAGGCGAGCGCGTGAATGGTGGCGCGGTAGGCGGAGCCGTTGTCGGTGAGGACGCGCTCGACCTCGATGCCGTGGCGGCGGTAGAAGGCGACGGCGCGGCGGAGGAAGCCGACGGCGGTGACGGCTTTCTCGTCGGCGAGGACTTCGGCGTAGGCGAGGCGGCTGTGGTCGTCGACGGCGATGTGGACGTACTCCCAACCCGCCTTCCGGCGAACGCGTCCCGCAGCGTCGGTGTAGCTGCCGGTGTAGTGCTGCCGGGTGCCGTCGCGCCAGCGCTTGCCGGCGCCGCGTTCGATCCGACCGAGCTTCTTGACATCGATGTGCAGGAGCTCGCCCGGCCGCGAGCGTTCGTAGCGGACTGGCTGCTCGAGCCCGACCCGGGCGAGGCGCCCCAGGCCGCTGCGGGTCAAGATCCCGGACACGGTGGAGAGCGGCATCGCGAGCGTCTCGGCGATCTCGGCCGCGGTGAAACGCAGCCGCCGCAGCTTGGTGATCGCCTCGATCCGCGCCGCCTCGGTGCGATTCGCGACCCGCCGCGGCGCCGACGAACGATCGGCCAGGCCCTGGTCGCCGGCGAGCCGATAACGACCAACCCACTTGCGCGCGCAGCGCACGCTAACACCGGCGGCCGCTGCAGCCGCGGTCAGCGTCCACCCCTCAACGACCACACGACGCGCAAGCTCGCGACGCCCGCGCCAACTGAGAGCCGCGTTACCGTGAAGCTTCATCCGGGTCCTCCTTCGGACTGAGTCGCTTGGCAGCTCTCAGCCTCCAAGGAGACCCGGATGAACCAACGTGCTCAGGAACTACACCTAGACGACGCCCGAGAGCGACCAGGCGACCACGGCGTCGCCCGCGGCGTCCACGCCCAGGCTCGGTCCGACGGGAGCGGCGCGGCCGGACCGTGAGAGGGGCACCGGCGAGCCCCACACGCCGGAGGCGGCCAGCCTCGACTCCGCCCGAACGGTGGTCGCGTCCGCCCATGCCGCGATCGCATCGCCTGTCCCGTCGAGCGCGACCGGGTGTGCACCGATCGACGTCGCCGGCTCGGAGAGGTCGACAGGCTCCTGCCACGTCCCGGTCGGACCGGTCCGGACAGAGGCCTGGAGCACACGGTCGACCCCGATGTCGTGCGACCAGACCGCGACGGCGTCGCCGCGTGGATCGACCGCGACCTGCGGCGCCGCGCCGACACCCGGTCGCGCGATCTCCACGGGCGGCGCCCATTCGTGCGCCCCCGCCGCGCGCGAACGGGCCTCGACGACGTGGACGCACGCCGGGTTCGCAGGCTGATCGGCGCAGACGCTGCCGACCTCGCGATCCCAGACCGCGACCGCCTCGCCCGTCGCCGCCACGGCCAGGCTCGCGGCGGCCACTCGACCGGAGGTCGTGAGCCCGGTCGGCGCGAGCCACGTGGGCACGGCCGACGCCGCGGCGCCCAGGCCGAATGCCGCACAAGCGGTCACGGCCGCTGCGAGCAAACGCGTGGTGAACATCGGCCATTGCCTACCACGTATGATCGGCGGCGGTGAGGCAGGACGTCCGGACCGACGACCGCCAGCGCTACGCGACGAAGATCGCCGGTCTCTGGCGCGGCCTCTCGGAGGCGCTCGACCGGCTCGAGCGGCTCGCGGCGGATCCGGCCGAACGGCTCGCCGACCCGGACGAGCTCGAGACGCTGCCGCGGCTCCAGTACACGCTCCACGCCGCGAGCGAGATCGTCGCGGGGATCGCCCCTCCGGCCGACGCGGAGGCGACGCACGCCGAGCTCGCGGCGGCGCTCGCGGGCGCACGCGACGCGACCGCCGAGGTCGCCGAGGCCGTCGACTACGGAGGCTCGGAAGCCGCGGAGCCGCTCGTCTACGAGTGGCGCGGGGCGCTCTTCCGCGTCCGGCTCGCCCGGCTCCGCCTGGTCCCCGCTCCCGAGCCGCCGGCTGTCGTGCCCGCGGATCCGGAGCGAGTCGCCACCCGCGTGATCGCGGCGACGCTCCTCGGAGCGATCGTCGTCGCGCTCGGCGCGCTCGTCGGCGAGTGGCCGCTCGCGGCCGGCGGGCTGACGCTCGTCGCCTGCGCCCTGCTCCGCCGCTGGGCGTAACCCTCCCTCCGCGGCAGCCGTTTACCACTCGTAAATGGCAAACCGCGAGGGCGCACCCGAGGGGTCGGAGCGGCCTGCGGCGGGCAAGGACCTGCCGCGGCCGACCGTGCAGTTCCGCAGGCGCGCCTGGCTCGAGTTCCAGCGCGCACTCGACCCGCTCGCTCGGCCCAAGCCGTTCAGGATCCGGCCGCGCTGAGGCGTTCGAGCACCCGCTCGCGCCCGAGGAGCTCGAGGCTCTCGAAGAGCCCCGGTGAGACCGTCGAGCCGGTGACGGCGACGCGGATCGGCTGAAACGCCTTCCGCGGCGAGAGGTCGAGCTCGGCGGCGAGATCGCGCAGCGCCTGCTCGATCGGCTCGGCCCTGAACGGCTCCACCTCGCGGAGCCGCTCGGCCGCGGCCCGGAGGATCGGGCGGCTTCCGTCGAGGAGCGCCGTGTCCGGCTCGACGTCCTCGAAGAGGAAGCGAGCGAAGTCCGGGAACTCGCCCAGCCGCTTGATCTTCTCCTGGACGAGCGGCGCCGCGCGGCGCACGAGCTCCTCGTCCCAGTCGTAGCCCTCCTCGCGCAGGTAGCGGACGAGCGCCTCCGCGAGCTCGTCGAGCGGCAGCGCGCGGATGTAGACGCCGTTCATCCAGTCGAGCTTCTGGTAGTCGAGCGTCGCGGGGCTCGGCTGGACGCGGTCGAGCGAGAAGCGCTCGATCAGCTCGCCGCGGCTCATGATCGTCGTCTTGTCGTCGAAGCTCCAGCCGAGGAGCGCGAGGAAGTTGACGAGCGCCTCGGGGAGGTAGCCTGCGTGCCGGAAGTCGTCGAGCGAGGTCGCGCCGTGCCGCTTCGAGAGCTTCTTCCCGTCGGCGCCGTTGATGTTCGGCACGTGCGCGTACTGCGGCGGCTCGGCGCCGAGCGCACGGAGGACGTGGATCTGCTTCGGGGTGTTCGAGATGTGGTCGGCCCCGCGGACGACGTGCGTGATCCCATCGAGCCAGTCCTCGACCGGCGAGGCGAAGTTGTAGGTCGGGCGGCCGTCCGAGCGGAGGATGACGAGGTCCTCGATCGTCCGGTTGTCGACCTCGATCCGGCCGAGGACGAGGTCGTCGTAGGCGGTCGAGCCCTCGTCGGGCATGCGGAAGCGGATCGCTCCCTCGTCCTCGTAGGCCGCGCCCTCGGCGACGAGCCGCCGCGCCTCGGCCTGGCAGCGCTCGAGCCGGTCGAGCTGGAAGGTCACCGGCCCGTCCCACTCGATCCCGAGCCAGCGCAGCGAGTCCTGGATCTGCTGCGCCGCCTCGGCCACCTCGCGGCCCGTGTCCGTGTTCTCGATCCGGAGCAGGCACTCACCGCCGTGCCGGCGCGCGAAGAGCCAGTTGAAGAGGAAGGTCCGCACCCCGCCGATGTGCAGGAAGCCCGTCGGGCTCGGCGCCATGCGGACGCGGACGCTCATCCGGCGCAACGTTAGCCTTGCTCCGTGCTCTTCGGCGCGCACGTCTCCTCCTCGGGCGGCATCCACACGGCGATCGACCGCGCCGAGGGCTTCGGCTGCGACGCGGTGCAGGTCTTCACGCAGAGCCCCCGCGCCTGGCGGCCGACGAACCACAAACCGGAGAGCTTCGAGCGCTTCAAGGAGCGCCGCGCCGAGACGGGGATCGGCGCCGTCATCTGTCATGCGCTCTACCTCGTCAACCTCGCGAGCCCCGACGACGAGCTGTACCGAAAGTCGGTCGATTCGCTCCGGAACACGATCGAGGTCGCCTGCGGGGTCGAGGCCGACGCGGTCGTCTTCCACATCGGCTCGCACCTCGGAGCCGGGTTCGACGCCGGCATCGAGCGGGTCTGCGGCGCGATGCGCGAGCTGCTCGAGCTCTGCGGCGACCGGACCTGGTTCCTGATGGAGAACTCGGCCGGCGCAGGCGGGACGATCGGCCGCTCGCTGGACGAGCTGGCCACGCTCTTCGACCGCCTCGACGCGCACCCGCGCCTCGGGATCTGCCTCGACTCGTGCCACCTCTTCGTGTCCGGCGTGGACGTGTCCAAGCGCGAGGAGCTCGACCGGCTCGTGGACGAGGTCGACACGGGAATGGGGCTCGAGCGGCTCCGCGCCCTGCACGTGAACGACTCGGCCGCCCCGCTCGGCTCGAACCGCGACCGGCACGCGAACATCGGCGAGGGGCTGATCGGCGAGGAGCTCGGCGTCTTCGTCTCGCACCCGCGCCTGCAAGGCCTCCCCGCGCTCCTCGAGGTGCCGGGCAAGGACGGCCACGGCCCCGACGCCGACGAGGTCCGAAAGCTCAAAGAGCTGCACGCCCGCTGGGCGTGAGGTATCGCTGGACGATCCTCGGCGCGGGCGTCGCTGCGCAGGCGAGCTTCTCGGCGCTGCTGATCGGGCTCGCTTCGGTCGCGCCTGCGATCCAGCACCGCTACGGCTTGAGCCTCGCGCAGGTCGGGGTCGTGCTCGCGGCGGTGAACATCGGCCTCGTCGTCACGCTGCTGCCGTGGGGGATCCTCGCCGACCGGATCGGCGAGCGGACGACGATCGCGCTCGGCCTCTCCGGTTGCGGCGTGGCGGTGACCGGCGCGGCGTTCGCCGGGAGCTACGGTGCGCTCGTCGCCCTGCTCGCGCTCGCCGGCGCGCTCGGCGGCTGCGTCCAGTCCGCGAGCGGTCGCGCCGTGATGAGCTGGTTCGCGCCGGCCGAACGGGGCCTCGCGCTCGGGATCCGGCAGACGGCGGTGCCGCTCGGGGGCGCGATCGCCGCGGTCCTCCTGCCGGCGCTCGCCGCCGGGCCGGGCCTGCGCTGGTCGTTCGTCGCGCTCGCCGTCGGCTCGTGGATCGGCGCGGTTGTCGGGGTCGTCCTGCTCCGCGACGCGCCGGCGGGCGAGCTGGAGGCGGAGATCGTCCGGCCGCTGCGTGACCGGCGCCTCTGGCTGCTCTGCGGCGGGAGCACGCTCTACCTCGCGGGGCAGATCGCCGTCGCCGGGTTCGTCGTGCTCTTCCTGCACCAGCAGCGCGGGTTCTCGAACGGGGCCGCCGCGGGTGTGCTGGCGGCGATCCAGGTGCTGGGCGGCGCGGCCCGCGTCGGCGCGGGCCGCTGGTCGGATCGCCTCGGGGCCCGGATCGTCCCCCTGCGGCGGATCGGCGCGACGCTCGCCGTGGCGCTCGCGGTCTCGGCGGCGCTCGTCGACGCGAGCACCTGGCTCCTCGTCCCCTCGCTCCTCGTCGCCGGCACGCTCGGACTGTCATGGAACGGCTTGTCCTACACGGCCGCGGCGGAGCGTGCGGGCGCGGCCCGGAGCGGCGCCGCGATCGGCATCCAGCAGACGGCGCTCGCGCTCGGGGGCATCGTCTTCCCGATCGGCTTCGCCGCCGTCGTCGGCGCGGCGTCCTGGCGGCTCGGGTTCCTCCTCGTCGCGCTGTGCCCGATCGCCGGGTTCATAGCCCTGCGCCCGTTGGCGGAGCGTTGAACGGCGCGATGCGGTTGCTCGTGTTCTTGCCCGTCGACGGTGTCGTTGCGAAGCTTCGGTGCTGGCGGGAGCAGGGCGCCCAGATCGACTACCTCAGCTCGCACCGCGACCCAGACGACGTCGAGGCCGGCGAGAGCTACGGCGACGTTGCGGGACGAGATATGCCCGAGGTCCTGATCGAGGACGACCGCGAGCTAGCCCGAGATCGTGGCGAAGACGCGGAAGGTCGGCTCGCCGAGCGGGAGCTCCGAGAACTCCGGGTTCACGCAGCCGAGCTCGTCGGCCCGGCTCTCGTAGCAGCTCTCCACCTCGACCGAGCACATCGGCAGCGGCCTGCGCACGGCCTTCACCGCGCCGAAGCCGCCTGCGCTCAGCTCGGCGGCGCGCAGCAGGTCGAGGTCGATCTCGACGCCGTACACCTTCTGCATGCAGCCGACGAAGGTGTGGCCGTGATCCTCGTAGGCGTAGAGGAACGGGCACGCGCGCTCGACGCACGCTCCGGGATAGACGACCTTGTCGCAGTGGACGTCGCAGCGGCGGCACTCGAGCTCGTCCTGCGGGCGGAGCGGCAGCTCCGTGGCGAGCTCGACCGGCCGGGGTTCCATGTGGGAATTGTGAGCACCGCCGCACAAGCCCGCAAGACTTGACAGAGCGGCCCCGGTGGGGTAGGCGCGGAAGCCTCCGAGGAGCGCGCGGTTAGGGTAGGCCCCCGTGGGGCGCAAGCTTCTCTGGGCGTCGCTCGTCCTCGCGCCCGCCACCTTCGTCGCCGACCTCCTGCACGCGGGGCACGTCGCGCTCTTCCTCCTCGCCGCGGTCGCGCTCGTCCCGCTCGCCTGGCTCATCGGCGAGGCGACGGAGCACGCGGCCGGGCACACGGGGCCGGGGATCGGCGGCTTCCTGAACGCGAGCTTCGGCAACGCGCCCGAGCTGATCATCGCGCTCCTCGCCGTCGCCGACGCGCTCCCGAACGTCGTCCGCGGCTCGCTCGCCGGCAGCGTCGTCTCGAACCTGCTGCTCGTCCTCGGCGTGACCATGCTCCTCGGCCCCGACCGGGCCGAGCTCGACCGCAGGTCGCTGCTCGTCCAGCTCCTCCTCGTCGCAGTCGCCGTGCTCGCGTTCCTCGTCCCCGCCGTCCCGGGCTTCCACGGCAACCCGGAGCGCCACTCGCTCGCCGTGGTGGGGATCCCCGTCGCGGTCGTCCTGCTCGCGCTCTACACAGGCGTGACGGTCGCCAACCTCCGCCGGCACCGGCGCCGGTACGCGGCCTCGGGCGGTGTCGCGACGGGGTGGTCCCTGACGCGCGCCCTCGTCGCGCTCGGGATCGCGACCGCGGCGACCGCGCTCATCAGCGAGATCCTCGTCCACTCGCTCCACTCGTTCGCGAAGGCCGCCGGCCTGTCGGAGTTCTTCGTCGCCGCCGTCATCGTCGCGATCGTCGGCAACGCCGCCGAGCACGGCGGCGCGATCGTGATCGCCCGCCACGGGAACGCGGAGCTCGCGAGCGAGATCGCCGTCTCCTCGAGCGCCCAGGTCGCGCTCTTCGTCACCCCGGCGGTCGCGCTGCTCTCGTTCGCCGTCACGCCCGCGCTCTCGCTCGCGTTCCGCCCGGTGGAGCTCGGAGCGATGGGTGCCGCCGCGGTTGCCGTCGGGATCGCGGTCGCCAACGGACGCTCGCGCCGCTGGGAGGGCGCCGTCCTGGTCGTCGCCTACCTCGCGGTCGTGGGCGCGTTCCTCGCCGTGGGGGATCGTTAAACGGGGGTTAACCGCACTCCCGGCGCGGAGCCGTTCCGGCAGACTGGGGCGATGGCTCAGACAGCGACCGAAACACACCCCGCAGGCGCCGCCACCGACGGCGCTGTCGTGGCGGCGACCGAGCTCACCCGCCGGTACGGGCAGGGCGACACCGCCGTCGACGCGCTCCGTGGGGTCTCCCTCCAGGTGCGGCGCGGCGAGCTCAGCGCCGTCATGGGGCCCTCGGGCTCCGGCAAGTCGACGCTCATGCACATCCTGGCCGGCCTCGACCGGGCGACCTCGGGCGAGGTCTTCATCGACGGCACCGCGGTCGGCCGGCTGAACGACACCGAGCTCACCCGGCTCCGGCGGAAGCACATCGGCTTCGTCTTCCAGTTCTTCAACCTGCTCCCGATGCTGACCGCGGAGGAGAACATCGTGCTGCCGCTCTCGATCGCCGGCCGCAAGCCGGCGCGCGAGTGGCTCGAGACGCTGATCGACAAGGTCGGCCTGGCCGACCGCCGCACCCACCGGCCCTCGGAGCTCTCGGGCGGCCAGCAGCAGCGCGTCGCGATCGCGCGCGCGCTCGTCTCGCAGCCGACCGTCGTCTTCGCCGACGAGCCGACCGGGAATCTCGACTCTGCGACGAGCGAGGACATCCTCCGCCTCATGCGCGAGTCGGTCGACACCTTCGGCCAGACGACGGTGATGGTCACGCACGACCCGCGCGCGGCCGCGATCGCCGACCGGATCCTCTTCCTCGCCGACGGCCTCATCGTCCGCGAGCTGCCCCGGTCGGACCCGGCCGACGTGCTCGCGGTCGTGAACGAGCTCAACGCGCGGTGATCCGGGTCGCCCTGAGGGGTCTCGCCGGGCGGAAGCTCCGCTCGGCGCTCACGGCGCTCGCGATCGTGCTCGGCGTGGCGATGATCAGCGGCACCTTCATCCTCACCGACACGATCAACAAGGGCTTCACGACGATCTTCACGGAGTCCTACAAGAACACGAGCGCCGTCATCACCGCGCGCTCCGCGATCTCGAGCTCGAACTCGGGGGCCGCGCTCACCGGCGGCTTCCCCGCCTCCGTCCTCGACAAGGTGACGGGCCTCCCCGACGTGAGCGCCGCCGCCGGGTCGATCACCGACACGGCGAAGCTCGTCCGCCGGAACGGCAGCACCTTCGGCACGCACGGCGCGCCCGCGATCGCGGTCAGCTACCAGCCGCACGAAGAGCGCTTCAACCCGCTCGTGCTCGTGGCCGGCAGCTTCCCGACCACCTCGAGCGAGGTCGCGATCGACAAGACCTCAGCCGACAAGGAGCACTACAAGCCGGGCGACACGATCCGCGTCATCGCGCGCGGGCCGGAGAAGCTCTTCACCGTCTCGGGGATCGTGAAGTTCGGCACCGTGTCGTCGATCGGCTCGGCCACGATCGCCGTCTTCGACCTCCAGACGGCGCAGCAGCTCTTCAACAAGCTCGGCAAGTTCGACGTCGTCCGCGTCGCGGCGAAGGGGAACGTCTCCTCGTCGAAGCTCGCGACCGAGATCCGCCCGCTGCTGCCCCCGACAGCCCAGGTGCGAACGGCGAGCGCGCAGGTGAAGCAGGAGACGAAGGACGTCGGCTTCGTCGGGATCATCCAGAAGATCCTGCTCGGCTTCGGCGGCGTCGCGCTCTTCGTCGGCGCGTTCGTCATCTTCAACACGATCTCGATCACGGTCGCGCAGCGGATGCGCGAGCTCGCGACCCTGCGGACGATCGGCGCGTCGCGGCGCCAGGTGATGGCCTCCGTGCTCGGCGAGGCGCTGATCGTCGGCGCGCTCGCGGCGGTCGCGGGTCTCTTCCTCGGCTTCGGGCTCGCCGTCGGGCTCGACAAGCTCATGTCCGCGATCGGGATCGACCTGCCGAAGAGCGCGACGGTCTTCGCGACGCGCACGGTCGTCGTCAGCCTGATCGTCGGCGTGGCGATCACGCTCCTCTCCGCGCTCCGTCCTGCGCTGCGGGCGACGCGCGTGCCGCCGATCGCGGCCGTGCGCGAGGGCGCCGACCTGCCGCCGGGCCGGCTCGCCTTCCTCGGGCCGCCGCTCAAGGCGATCGTCACCGCGGCCGGGATCGCGCTCCTGCTGTACGGCTTCTTCGTGCACGGGATCGCCGTCACGCAGCGGCTCGTCGCCATGGGCGTGGGCGCGCTCCTCCTCTTCGTCGGCGTCGCGCTCATCTCCGCGTGGCTCGTGCGGCCGCTGGCCTCCGTGCTCGGCTGGCCGGCGACGAAGATCGGCGGGAGCGCCGGCAACCTCGCGCGTGCAAATTCGATCCGCAACCCAGGCCGCACCGCCTCGACCGCAGCCGCGCTGATGATCGGGATCGCGCTCGTCACCTCGGTCGCGGCGCTCGCCTCGGGGATCCGGAACACCGTTCACAACACCCTCGAGCGCACGTTCGTCGGCGACTACGCGGTCACCTCACCGGACGGCTTCACGCCGTTCGCGCCCGCCTCCGAGAAGGCGCTCGCGCGCGTGCCGGGCGTAACCGCGGTCTCGGGCGAGCGCGTCGGCGACGGCAAGGCGTTCGGGAACACGGTGTCGGTGAGCGCCGTCGACGGCGACGTCGCCAAGGTGATCCACATCGATTGGGCGCAGGGCTCGGACGCGACTCCGGCGCAACTGGGCGCGAACGGCGCGATCCTCGAGAAGACCTACGCGAAGCACCGGCACGTCGGCGTCGGCGGCCACTTCTCGCTCCAGACACCGGCCGGCACGAAGCTCGATCTCGTGCTCAAGGGAACCTACGTGGCGCCGAAGGGGCCGCCCGCCTTCGGGAGCGTGATCATCCCGCAGCGGACCTTCGACCGTGTGTACCCGCAGCCGACGAACCTCTTCGAGTTCGTGAACATGCGCGGCGGCGCGACCGACGCGAACACGAAGAAGCTGAAGGTCGCCCTGGCCGACTTCCCGGACGTGAAGCTCCAGACCGAGAGCCAGTTCCGCAAGAACCAGTCGAAGTTCATCAACCAGCTCCTGGCGCTCCTCTACGTGCTGCTCGCGCTCTCCGTGATCATCTCCCTGTTCGGGATCGTGAACACGCTCGTCCTGACGGTCTTCGAGCGGACGCGCGAGCTCGGGATGCTGCGCGCCGTCGGGATGACCCGGCGGCAGGTGCGACGGATGATCCGGCACGAGAGCGTCATCACGGCGCTGATCGGCGCCGCGCTCGGGATCGGCCTCGGCTTCTTCATCGCCTTCCTCGTCACCCAGGCGCTGAAGAAGGACGGGATCGGCTTCGCCGTGCCGACGGTGTCGGTCGTCGTGTTCGTGGTCGCCGCGATCGTCGCGGGCCTGCTCGCGGCCATCCTGCCTGCGCGGCGTGCGGCGCGGCTGAACGTCCTCGAGGCGCTCCAGTACGAGTAGCGTTCGCGCGGTGCGCGGAGGCCCGCTCGACCTCACCCGGCTCGCGCTCGAGGCCGCCTTCCTCCTGCTCGTCGCGACCGGCGCGGGCTTCGCCGGGCTCGACGCCGGCTGGATCCTGCTCGCCGTCGGCGGCGCCTGGACGCTCGTCGCGCTCCTCGAGTGGGAGCTGCATCGCCGCCGTCCGGCGCGCCCGCCCGCGCCGCCCTGGCGCTGACGGCGGCCCTGTCCCTTCGGAGCGCGGCCGCGGTTCGTTCGGTGGCAGCCACCGTCACGGAAGAGCGGCGCGAATGTGCCGCGAGCGTGACGGCTGCCGAATGCGGCCGCCCGCGTTAGCGGGTGCGGGAGCTTCGACACGGCCTGAACGGCCGCGGCCGGTCGAGCCGTGTCGCGGTGGCAGCCACCGTGCCGGAAGCGTCACGCGAAGGTGACGCGAGACGGGCGGATCGCGGTGCGCGGAGCCGGCAGGCGAGGCTACGCCGCCGGCCCGAAGGGCCGGGGGTCGCGGGTGCACGCGTACGTGGCCCAGTAGAGCTTGGTCGGCTTCCCGTCCTCGCCGCGGACGATCTCGAGCCACTCGCCGCGCTCGCGGCCGGAGACGGTGCGGAAGCGGTCGCCGTCGACGCGCTCGAAGACCGCCGGCCTCCGCCATTCGGGCCCCCCGGCACCGCGTGCCTCCAACCGGCCGTCGCGCCAGGTGAAGACGAACTCGGTGCCCTCCGACCACCAGCGCCCGAGGACGCCCGCGAGATCGGGCGGAGCGGGCTCGCCCGGCCGCCACGGCTCGACCTCCTCGTCGGCGTCGAGAACCACGCCGGCGAGCTCGCCGGCAACGGCGATCGGGTCGAAGCCCGCCGTCGTGTTCGCGAGCACGACGGCGCCGACGCCGGTCTCCTGCTCGACCAGGAGGGACGACACCGCTCCCATCGCGCCGCCCTCGTGCCCGACGAAGACCCGGTCGCCGATGCGGTTGAGGATGAGGCCGAGGCCCCAGCCGCGCGACCAGCGCTGCGGCTCGGCCATGACCCTGAGCCGCCGCATCTCGGCCAGCGTCTCCGGCGCCAGCACCTCCGGATCCGGCTCGTGCAGGAAGGCGCCCCAGCGCGCGAGATCGCCGGTCGTGCTCCAAAGTCCGCCCGCGGCGGCGATCCCGGGCCGGTCGAGCTCGGCGGGCTCGTCGAAGACGGAGTCGGCGAACGGATGCGTGAGGTACCCGCGCGCGGACGGCTCGGCCGGCGCCCACGTCGTCTCCGCCAGGCCGAGCGGGCGCAGGATGCGGTCGTCGACGTAGCGCTCGATCGGCGTGCCCGACAGCCGGGCCACGACCTCGCCGAGGAGCACGAAGCCGAGGTTCGAGTAGTGCCACTCGCCGCCGCCCTCGAGCACGAGCTCGACCTCGCCGAGCGAGCCGAGGATCTCCTCGAGGCTCGGGAACTCGAGGGTCTCCCAGCCGCTCCCGGGAACCTCGCGCTGGAGCCCGGACGCGTGCGACAGGAGCGTCGCGATCGTCGGCCCCGCCGGCGCCTCGGGAACGTGCCGCCGGACCGGATCGTCGAGCGCCAGCGCACCCGCGTCGCGAAGCTGCATGACCGCGACGGCGACGAACGACTTCGTGATCGACGCGATCGGGTAGCGCGTGTCCGGCGTCGCCTCCCGCCGCGCCTCCACGTCCGCCCAGCCGACCGCGCCGCGCCACAGAAGCTCGCGCCCGCGGAAGACGGCCGCGCTGACGCTGGGAGCCCGCTGCTTCGCCTGCGCGCGGCGCAGGATCGCCGAGAGCTTAGACGCGGGCAAGAACCCCGAGGGCGCGCGGGATCGCCTCGCTCGCCGCGTCGACGTCGGCATCGGACACGTCGAGGTGCGTCACGGCACGGACGATCGTCGGGTGCACCGTCGTCGAGAGCAGGACGCCGCCCTCGTCGCGCAAGCGGTCGAGCGCCTCGTTACGCGGGATGCCGAGCGGGCCCACGTCGAGCTGGACGAAGTTCGTCTCCACCTGCTCGAGGTCGACCGGAAGACCCGCCGCCGCGAGGCTCTCCGTGAGCCGTCGCGCGCGCGCGTGATCCTCGGCAAGCCGCTCGACGTGGTGGTCGAGCGCGTAGACGCCGGCCGCCGCGACGATCCCGGCCTGTCGCATCGCGCCGCCGAAGAGGTGCTTGCCGCGCCGCGCCTTCAGCATCAGCTCCTCGGACCCGGCCAGGAGCGCGCCGAGCGGGCAGCCGAGCCCCTTCGAGAGGCAGAGCGTGACCGTGTCGAAGTGCCGGCCGATCTCGGCGGCGGGAGTCGCGCTCGCGACGGCCGCGTTCATGAGCCGGGCGCCGTCGAGGTGGATGCGCATGTCGAGCTCGCGGCACGTCGCGACCATCGCCTCGATCTCGCGCAGCGGCCAGATCCGCCCGCCGGAGCTGTTGTTCGTGTTCTCGACGACGACGAGCCGCGTCGGCGAGACGTGCATGCTCGTCCGGTCGCGGTAGGCGGCGCGCACCTGCTCGGGCGCGAACCGGCCCGCCACGCCGCGCAGGCCGCGGGTGACGAGGCCCGAGTGCACCGCCGGCCCGCCGAGCTCGGAGAGGAGGACGTGCGAGTTCTCCTCGGCGAGGAGCTCGTCGCCGGGCTCGGCGAGGATGCGGAGCGCGATCTGGTTCGCCATCGTCGCCGTCGGCAGGTAGACCGCGGCCTCCTGGCCGAGGAGCTCGGCGCCGCGGCGCTCGAGCTCGTTGACGGTCGGGTCCTCGCGCTTCTGCTCGTCGCCGACGACCGCGCGCGCGATCGCCTCGCGCATCGCCTGGGTGGGCCGCGTGGCCGTGTCCGAGCGGAGATCGATCATCGGCTATCGGAGCCGTACGGTACCGATCCCCCATGCGGACGCTTGGCCGAAAGGGCAGCGGCCGGATGACTCATGGCCTATTGACCTGCGGAAGGCAAACGTAGTACACCTGAGAGGCCGTCAACCCAAGGAGGGGTTCATGAAGGTGGCTCACACGTCTCGGATGAGGCGTTTTTCGCTTGCGCTAGCCCTCGCGGCCATGGCAGCGCTCACACTCACGCTCATCGCTTCGGCGAACGTCGCCGTGACGATCATCGCCACGGATCCGTTCACGAACTCGACGAGCCAGCACAAGACGATCGTCGAGCCGGACACGTACTCGTTCGGCAACACGATCGTCGCTGCGGCGCAATGGGGACGCTTCAACGACGGAGGAGCCTCTGACATCGGGGTCTCGGTCTCCAGCAACAACGGCACGTCGTGGACGTCACAGGCACTGCCGGGGATCACCGTGTACACGGCGCCCCCGGGCCCGTACGCTCGGGTGAGTGACCCGTCGGTGGCGTTCGACGCGCGGCACAACGTCTGGATGGTCTCGTCGCTTGCGCTGAATGCGAGCGTCAGCGGCGCGGCGGTCATCAACAGCCGCTCGACGAACGGCGGCGCAACATGGTTCAACCCGGTCACGATCCACGCCGCCGGTTCAGGGGAGGACCTCGACAAGAACTGGACGGTCTGCGACAACACTCCGACGAGTCCCTGGTACGGCTCGTGCTACACGGAGTGGGACGACTTCGGCCACGGCAACCGGTTCCACATGGCGTACTCGCGTGACGGCGGGGCCACGTGGACGGTGTCGAGGACGCCGAACGTCGGCGTCATCGGCGGCCAGCCGGTCACGCTCCCGAACGGGAACGTCGTGGTCCCGATCGACAACGCGTCCGAGACCGCCCTCGGCTACAGCAACTCGACGAACGGCGGGGTCAGCTTCGGCCAGGCGTTCACGATCACGTCGATCTCGTCGTTCAACGATCCGGGCAACATCCGGAGTGGCCCGCTTCCCTCGGCCGAGATCTCCGGCGACGGCAAGATCTACGTCGTCTGGGAGGACTGCCGCTTCCGGTCCGGGTGCTACACGAACGACCTCGTGTACACCACCTCAGCGCATCCCGATCGATGCGACGAACAGCACCGTCGACCACTTCATCCCGGGCGTCGCGGTCGATCGCACGACGTCGGGAGCGTCGATCAAGGTCGGCGTGACGTACTACTACTACCCGAACGTCAACTGCACCGAGGCGACGTGCCAGCTCGACGTCGGCTTCATCTCGTCCTCGAACGGCGGATCGACGTGGGGAGCTGCCACGATGCTCCGCGGGCCGATGACGATGGACTGGCTCCCGAACACGACGCAGGGCCGGATGGTCGGCGACTACATCTCGACGTCGTACGACGCAAACC
>VAXK01000012.1 GCA_005885565.1 Actinomycetota bacterium | reverse complement strand
CGGAGGGGTCTTCGGGGCGGCCGTCCTCGTCCGGCTCGCACGGCCGCGCGCGCTTCTCGCGCTCCTCGCCGCGCTTCTCCTGGCCGGGTGCGGCTCGGGCAGCGGCGCCGCCGGCAAGCTCGACGTCGTCGCCACGACCACCCAGATCGGCGACTGGACGCGCGCCGTCGGCGGCGGCGACGTGGCCGTGCACCAGATCCTCCAGCCGAACACCGACCCGCACGAGTACGAGCCGCGGCCGAACGACGTCGAGGCGACGGCGGGCGCGAAGATCGTCTTCGAGAACGGCGACGAGCTCGACCACTGGATGGCAAAGGTCGTTCAGCAGGCAGGCGGAAAGCCGCGCGTCGTCGTCCTCGGCGAGCGCGTCCCGGTCAGGCGGCCGGGCGAGTCCTCCGGGCCGGAGGCGTCGCGCTTCGACCCGCACTGGTGGCACGACCCCCGGAACGCCGAGGCGGCCGTGCGCGCGATCCGGGACACGCTCGCCGCGGCCGATCCGGCCCATCGTGCCGCCTACGCGCGCCGCGCCGCCGCGTACCTCCGTCGCCTGCGCGCCCTCGACACGCACCTCGCGGCGTGCTTCGCGCGCCTCCCGCGCGCGCAGCGGAAGCTCGTCACCGACCACGACGCGTTCGGCTACTTCGCGCACCGGTACGGGCTCGACGTCGTCGGCGCCGTGATCCCGTCGCAGACGACGCAGGCCCAGCCCTCCGCCGGCGCCACGGCCCGGCTCGTCGGGCTCATCCGGCGCGAGCACGTGCGCGCCGTCTTCCCGGAGAGCTCGATCAACCGCCGCCTCGCCGAGACGATCGCCCGCGAAACCGGCGCCACCTCGCGCTTCACGCTCTACGGCGACACGCTCGGCCCGGCCGGGTCCGCCGGCGCCACGTATCTCGGCATGGAGCAGGCGAACGCGGACGCGATCGTGCGCGGCCTGAGCGGAGGCCGGCTCGAATGCAGGTGAGCGTGCAGGATCTCGCGGCGTCGTACGGCGGGCCGGTCGTGCTCTCGGACGTCACCTTCGACGTCGAGGAGGGCGAGCGGATCGGCGTGCTCGGGCCGAACGGAGGGGGCAAGTCGACCCTCTTTCGCGTGCTCCTCGGCGAGCTCCGCCCGCTCCGGGGCTCGTTCCAGAGGCCGTCTCGGCTCGGCTTCGTCCCGCAGACCGAGCGCTCACGGCTCGACTACCCCGTCTCGGCGCTCGACGTCGCGCTGATGGGGACGCTCTCGCGCCTGGCGTGGTGGCGGCCGGTCGGGCGACGCGAGCGCCGCGCAGCCCTCGCCGCGCTCGAGCGTGTCGGCCTCACCGCGCTCGCCGACGAGCAGTTCGGCGAGCTCTCCGGCGGCCAGCGCCAGCGCGTGCTCGTCGCCCGCGCGCTCGTCCAGGACGCGCCCGTGCTCCTCCTCGACGAGCCCTTCTCCGGCGTCGACCGGACGAGCGCGGATCTCCTCGAGCGGCTCCTCGACGACCTCGCGGCGGAGGGGCGAGGGCTTCTCCTCGCGACGCACGACCTCGAGCAGGCCCGCCGCTTCGACCGCGTCCTGTGCCTGAACCGGCGCCAGATCGCGTTCGGGCCGCCGGAGGAGACGCTCACGCGGGCGGTGCTCGAGGAGACCTACGGCGGCGAGATCGTGGCGCTCCCGGGCGCGGCGGCAGCGGTTCTTCCACCTCATCACCACGAGCACGACTGACGTGCACGCCCTCCTCGAACCGTGGTCGCACCCGTTCATGCAGCGGGCGCTGCTCGAGCTTCTCTTCGTCGGCGTCGTCGGCGCCGTCCTCGGGTGCTGGATCGTCCTCTACGAGCTTGCCTACAGCGCCGAGTCGCTCGCGCATGCGCTCTTCCCCGGGCTCGTGGCTGCGGCGCTGCTCGGCCTGCCGCTCCTCCTCGGCGCCGCCGGCGGGGTGCTCGGGGCGGCGGCGGCGATCGCGCTCACCACGCGCTTGCCCGGGATCGGCCGGGACGTCGCCGTCGCGATCGTCGTCACGACGCTCTTCGGGCTCGGCGTCCTCCTTGCCCTGACGCCGTCCTCGCCGCCCGGCCTCGACGGCCTGCTCTTCGGCGACCTCCTGGGCGTGACGCGCGGCGACCTGGCCGCCTCGGGCGCGCTCGCCGCGCTCTGCCTCGCGGCGCTCGCGGCGCTCCACCGGCCGCTGCTCGCGACGGGCTTCGACCGCGGAAGCGCCCCCAGCCTCGGCGCGCGGCCGCTCCTCGTCGACCTCGCGCTCCTCGCGCTGGTCGCGGCCGCGATCGTCGTCGGTGTGCAGGGGCTCGGCAACCTGCTCGTCCTCGCCGCGCTGATCGGCCCGGCGGCGACGGCCCGCCTGCTCGTCCGCCGCGTGCCGCGGATGATGCTCCTGGCGACCGTCGTCGCCGTCGTCTGCGCCCTGGGCGGGCTCTACCTCTCCTACTACGCCGACGTCGCGGCGGGAGCGGCCGTGGCCGGAAGCACCGTCGGCGTCTACCTCGTGCTCGCGCTCGCCCGGCTCCGTCCGTGGAGGCTGTCAGCCTCTCGGGGTTGAGCCGGTCGCTGACCGTCAACCTCATGGTGCTCGCCTCGGCCGTCGCGGTCGCGGCGACGATCATCGGGCTCGTCACGCTCTGGCCGCACGGGAGCGTGGCCCGTCCGCGCTCGATCACGACGCAGAAGACGCTCGGCGCGAAGGTGGTCTCCGTCGTCCGGACGCGCTGCACGATCGCGGGAGCGGCCGGCTGCCGCACGGTGCACGCGAAGCTGACCGAGGGCGCCGACCGCGGCAAGACGACGACGCTCCTGATCGCGGGGACGACCGGCTTCGGCAGCCTCGCCGCGGGCGACCGGATCCGTGTCTTCAAGACCCCGGCCCCGCCTCCGGGAGTTGTGGCCCAGCCCGTCGCGCCGTACGCGTTCGCGGACTACGACCGCCGCCTGCCGATGCTCTGGCTGGCGATCGGCTTCGCCGTCCTCCTTCTTGCGACCGGGCGCCTGCACGGCCTGCGCGCGCTCGTCGGGCTCGTCGCGAGCCTCCTGATCGTGGTCGAGTTCCTGATCCCCGCGATCCTGCACGGGCACTCCGCGCTCGGCGTGGCGGTCGTCGGCTCCTTCGCCGTCATGCTCGTCACGATGCCGCTCTGCTACGGCTTCGGCGCGAAGGCGATCGCGGCGTGGCTCGGCACGGGCGTCTCCTTGCTCCTCGCCGTCGGGCTCGCCGAGGCTTTCACGCACCTCGCGCACCTCGCCGGGACGGCCTCGGAGGAGGCGCTCTACCTCAGCGCCTCGACGCGCATCTCGCTCCAGGGCCTACTGCTCGCGGGGATGGTCGTCGGCGCGCTCGGCGTGCTCGTCGACCTCACGGTCAGCCAGGCGTCGACCGTGATCGCGCTGCGGCGGGCGAACCCTGCGCTCGGCTTCAAGCGGCTCTTCACCGGGGCGCTCGGCGTCGGCCACGACCACATCGCGGCGACGGTGAACACGCTCGTCTTCGCCTACGCCGGGGCTTCGCTGCCCGTCCTGCTCATCTTCTCGATCGGCGGCACGACCTTCACGGACGCGATCAACAGCGAGTCGGTCGCCGAAGAGGTCGTCGCCACGCTCGTCGGCTCGATCGGCCTGATCGCCTCGATGCCGATCACGACCGCGATCGCGGCGATCCTCGCCCTCCACCTGCGCGACCGCCAGCTGGGCGAGGCGCATGCGCACGCGCACTGACCGTTCCGGACAGGAGGGGACAGTCGAAGCGGGCCGAAACGGCATCGCCAAGCCGTTCTGGCGTGGGCGCGCTCCTGGTCGGTGCCAGGCACGTGCCTGGCACCGAGCGGCCCGGCCGGCGCGTCTGAACCGACCAGTCGATCGGCCGGGGTCCTCCTCTATCGCGGCGACAAGGCGACGAGGAGCCCGCCGTCGGAGTCGTAGGCGGGGAAGAAGTCGCCCTTCACCGGCTTCTTCACGCCGGCGCGGGTCTCGAGCTCGAGCTCCTCGCCGAGCCTCCGCACGCCCCACTCGAGCGCGAGCTGCGCCGGGTTGCGTTCCGGCGCGAAGCCGCTCAGGCCGAGCGCTCCCATCACCTCGCGGCCGAGCAGGGCGCCCTCCGAGTAGCCGGTCAGCTCGAAGACACCGCGGCCGCAGGCGAGCACCCGACCCTCCTGGTCGCAGACGACGAGGCCCGCGTTCGGCGCGGGGTAGTAGTCGTCCATGAGCTCGAAGAGGAAGCCGAAGCCGCAGTGGTGGCAGGCGACCGGGACGTCGTCGAGCTCCTCCAGCCGGTCGTGGTCGACCGAGCGCTCCTTGCAGTTCGGGCAGATGAAGAACGGCATCTCGCGGCGATGCTAGCGACGGCGGAGACGCCTGAGCTGCCGCGGGTCGATCGTCCTGAGCGGCGGCAGCTTGGGCCGACCGAGCGGGTCGCCGCCGATCCAGCCGAGCCACCTGAAGATGAAGAGCTGGATCGCCGTCGTGACGAGGATCCAGCCCCACGCCCACCAGTAGCCGAAGCTCCAATGGAGCTCCGGGATGTGGCGGAAGTTCTGTCCGTACAGGCCGACGATGAAGGTGGGGAGGAGCAGGATCGACGCGATCGCGGTGAGGACCTTCATCACCTCGTTCTGGTCGTTGGCGATCTTCGCCTGGTGGTAGTCGCGGACGCTCGCCAGCAGGTCGCGGGACAGGTCGAGGCCGTCCATGGCCCGGAGCAGCTTGTCGTAGACGTCGGAGAAGTCGATCTCGACCCGGCGCGTGAAGAGCTCTCTGTCGCCTGCGACGTCCAGCCGGCGGTCGACGATGCGGTGGATCGCGTCGCGTGTCGGAGCGAGGGTGCGGCGGACGTGCAGGAGGTCGTGGCGGAGGCGCGAGATCCGGTCGCGGATCTGCGACGCGGGCCACCGCTCGACGCCGTCCTCGAGCTCGTCGATCTCGTCGTTCAGGGCGTCGACGAGGTTGAGATAGTCCTCGGCGACGAGGTCGGCGAGCGCCTGCGCAATGTCACCCGCTCCCGCGTCCGGGAGCGCCCGCGCCACCGCCATCGCCTCGGCCGGGTCGAATGGGAAGCCGCGCTCCGGCGTCTTCCTCACCGTGAGGAGTCGGCCGTGCGTCACGATGAGGTCGACCTCCTGGTAGAAGACGCGGTCCTCCTCGCGCAGGCAGACAGGTACGAGGATCACGCCGAAGACGTAGTCGTGGTGTCCCTCGAGCCGTGGCCGCGGCTCGTCGTCGTGGCGCGCCGGCTCGAGCAGGAGCTTGAGCGCCCGGTCGTGGATGGAGACCGGCAGTGCCTGCTCGAGCTCGTCGCGGCTCGGGTCGAGCAGGTCGATCCACTCGGCCATCCGGCCGAGGTTCGACGCCCGCCGGGCTAGACCTCCGCTGCCTCCGCGCGCGGCGCCGTCAGCGCCGCCTCGGGATGACCGTGCTGCTCGGAGAGGAAGCGCTCGGCGTCGAGCGCGCCCATACATCCGGAGCCCGCCGCGGTGATCGCCTGCCGGTACGTGTGGTCGACGACGTCGCCGACCGCGAACACGCCGGGGACGTTCGTCCGCGTCGAGCCCGGCTCGGTCACGAGGTAGCCCGCCTCGTCGTGGTCGAGCTGGTCGAGGAAGATGCTCGTCGTGGGGTCGTGGCCGATCGCCACGAAGAGGCCCTCGGCCGGCAGCTCCCACGTCGAGTCGTCCGCCGTCGAGCGCAGCCGGACGGCGTTGATCGCGCGCTCGTCGCCGACGACGTCCTCGACGACCGCGTTCGTGACGAACTCGATCTTGTCGTTCGCCCGCGCACGGTCGACCATGATCGGCGAGGCGCGGAACTCGTCGCGCCGGTGGACGATCGTCACCTTGCTCGCGAACTTCGTCAGGAAGAGCGCCTCCTCCATCGCCGAGTCGCCGCCGCCCACGACGACGACCTCCTTGTCCGGGTAGAACGCAGCGTCACAGACCGCGCAGTAGGTCACGCCGCGGCCCTGGTATTCCCGCTCGCCTCGGACGCCCAGCTTCCGCGCGCTCGCGCCGGTGGCGACGACGACCGCCTCAGCGGTGTAGAGGTCGTCGCCGACCCACACCTTGAACGGGCGCTCGGAGAAGTCGACGCGTGTGACGTCGTCCGTCACGAACTCGGCGCCGAAGCGACCCGCCTGGCGCCGGAACTCCTCCATCATCGTCGGCCCGAGGATGCCCTCCGGGTACCCGGGGTAGTTCTCGACGTCGCTCGTGATCATCAGCTGGCCGCCCCACTGGAAGCCCTCGACCACCAGCGGATCCAGATTCGCGCGGGCGGCATAGAGCGCCGCCGTGTAGCCGGCCGGCCCGCCGCCGATCACGATCACGTCGCGCACACCGTTCTCTTCCACTGTTCCTCCAAAAAAATCCGCGGGCCCGGGTCGGGCCCGCACACATGGTATTCAACGACACGCACCGGTCGAACCTTCCCGCTCAGGCGACGAAATGCCCGCAAAGAAACAACTTTCCACCTCGGTGCTCGGCGTCGTCGGAGGGCCGGTGCGGCCGCCGCTCGTTCGGCCTGACGAGGTGGACGACCTGGTGGCCGCGCGCGGCGAGGAGCTCGGCGATCAGGCTGCGGTGACAGCGCCACCAGAGCGTCTCCGCGCACATGAAGCAGGGTGCGGGCTCCGCGAGCGCGGCGGCGAGCGCCTCCTGCCACTCCGGTCGGCCCATCCGCGCCGCGTAGCTCCGGAACGCCGCCGTGCGGATGCAGGCGAACCGCTCCTCGCCGGGCTCGCCGCTCAGCCGCCCGCCGAGCTCGACGGCGTGGTGGTAGCCGATCCCTTCGGCCTCGAGCGCTTCCCGAAGCCGCGCCTGCCCGAACTGCGGGTTCCGGCGCGAGCCGGGGAAGCGGCGGACGTCGACGAGCGTCTCGACGCCTGCGGCGCGCAGGCACTCGAGGAGCTCCTCGAGCGGCCGCGTCCCGTGGCCGATCGTGTGCACGAGCATGGGGGCCTAGAATGCCCGCCCCCAGGGAAAGGAGAGCTACGTGGCGGCCACCGTCAGCTGGGACCGGCTCCGAGACCTCGCCGGCTTTCGCGCCCGCAAGGGTTGCGCGATCAGCATCTTCCTCAACCTCGACCCGGCGCTCGCGGCGACGGCGCCCGAGGTGTCGACGAAGATCAACTCGCTCCTCGACGAGGCCGAGAAGCGGGAGGCGGCGCAGCGTGACCGCCTGACCCACGAGGAGCGTGAGGGCCTCAAGGCCGACTTCGCGCGCATCCGCCGCTTCTTCGAGACCGACTTCGACCGCGACGGCGCGCGGGGCTTCGCCCTCTTCTGCGCCGGCCTCGACGGCGTCTGGCGGACACTGCCGCTTCCCGAGCCGGTTCGCGACTCGGTCGGCGTCGGCCCCACGTTCAGCCTGGTGCCGCTCGCACCGCTCGTCGGGCGCGGCGACGGCGCGATCGTGGCCGTCGTCGGTCGCGAGCGCGGCGAGCTCTTCCGGCTCCGGGCCGGCCGGCTCCAGGAGGTCGTCGACCGAACCGAGGATGAGCCGGGCCGCCACGACCAGGGCGGCTGGTCGCAGGCGCGCTACCAGCGGCACATCGAGAACCTCGTCTTCCGCCACCTGCGCGGCGTCGCCGAGGAGCTCGACGCCCTCGAGCGGCGCACCGGCGCCGACGTCGTCGTCGTCTCCTCGGAGGAGACGCGCGCCGAGTTCGCCCGGCTGCTGTCGAAGGAGGTCGAAAGCGCGATCGTCGGCTGGACGCAGGCCGAGGCGCACGCGGGGCCGCCTGAGCTGCTCACCGTGGTGAAGCCCGTGCTCGAGGAGGCCCGGGCGCGCCGCGAGCGCGAGAAGCTCGAGCGGTGGCGCGAGGAGGCCGGTCGCGGCGGCCGCGCCGCGGCGGGCTGGGACGAGACGCTCGAGTCCGCATCGGACGGGCGCGTGGAGACGCTCCTCTTCCAGGAGGACGCCCACCGGCCGGCCTGGGAGTGCCCGAAGTGCGGGCGCGCGTCGGCGGAGCCAGGCGAGTGCCCGGTCGACGGCACGCGCCTCGAGGGCCGCGACGACGGGCTCGACCTCGCCCTCCAGCGAACCCTGACCCACGGCGGCTCGGCCTGGGC
>VAXK01000345.1 GCA_005885565.1 Actinomycetota bacterium | reverse complement strand
ACGATCGTCGTGCACGACAAGTCGTCCGCGCACAACTTCCACCTCTTCGGGCCGGGCGTGAGCAAGAAGACCAGCGTCTCCGCGGTCACCACGAAGACCTGGAAGGTCACGCTCAAGAAGGGCAAGTACACGTACCAGTGCGACGTCCACGCCGCGAGCGGCATGAAGGGCAGCTTCCGAGTTACGTAACCGCCAGAGGCTCGATCTGGCCGTCTTCGATCCTGTAGGCGGCCAGATCGCCGGTCCGCAGCGACAGGATCAGGTAGGGCCTGCCCTCCCAGAGACCGATGTTCTCCACGTCGGTCTTCGAGGGCCGCGGCGGCGAGGAGAGGTGCGAGTGGAAGACGCCGAGCTCGTAGCCCTCGTCCTCGAGGAAGAAGTCGAGCGGGTCGGCGGGCTTCAGCTCGAACCGGTACGGGCTCGCAGCCTCGTTCTCGGCCGGGAGGTAGCGCTCGGCGACGCCGTCGCGGAAGGCGACGAGTCCGCAGGCCTCGTTCGGGGCCTCCTCCTCGGCGTGCGCGACCAGCGCGGCCCGCACCTCGACCGGGATCACCACCAGACCGTTCGCTCCATCGCCGTCTCCACGTCGTCGGCCGACCAGAAGTCGGCGGAGAGGTACTTCCAGCCCCCGTCGGGAAGGATGCAGACGACGACGCCCTCGTCGAGCTCGCCGGCGAGCCGGCGCGCGACGTGCACGACGGCGCCGGAGGAGACGCCGGCGAAGATCCCCTCCGCGTCGAGGAGCGCCCGCAGGCCCGTCACCGACTCCTCGTTCGAGACGAGGAGCTTGCGGTCGATCTTCGCGAGGTCGAGGATCGGCGGCACGTAGCCGTCCTCGAGCGAGCGCAGGCCCATCACCGGATCGCCGGGCAGCGGCTCGGCAGCGGCGACGACGACGCCGGGGAAGGTCTCGCGCAGGCGGTCGCCCGTGCCCATCAGCGTCCCGCCCGTGCCGAGCCCGGCGACGAGGACGTCGACTTGGTCGAGCGCCTCCGCGATCTCGGCGCCCGTGCCCTCGTAGTGGGCGCGAGGGTTGTTCTCGTTCCCGTACTGGAACGGCATGAAGACCGACGGGTCGCGCTCCGCGAGCTCCAGCGCGAGGCGGACAGCGCCGTTCGAGCCCTCCGCGCCGGGCGAGAAGACGAGCTCGGCGCCGTAGAGCGCCAGAAGCCGCTTCCGCTCCTCGGTCGCGTTCTCCGGCATGACGCACGTGAGCGGGTAGCCCTTGAGCTTCGCGACGAGGGCGAGCGAGATCCCGGTGTTCCCGCTCGTCGGCTCGAGGAGCCGCCGGCCCGGCTCGAGCTCGCCGGAAGCCTCGGCGGCCTCGATCATCGCCTTGGCGACGCGGTCCTTGATCGAGCCGGTCGGGTTCTGGCCCTCGAGCTTGGCGTAGAGGCGGACGGACGGCCTCGGCGTGAGGCGCGGCAACTCGACGAGCGGCGTCCCGCCGACGAGGTCGAGGACGTTGGGCGCGGTTGCCTTAGCTGCCACCGGCCATGGCCGGGAGCAGGATCACCGTGTCGCCGGCCGAGACGGTCGTCTCGTAGCCGTCGCGTGTCCGGACGTCCTCGCCGCCGACGTAGACGTTCGCGAACTCGAGCTTCCCCTCGAGCGACGGGAAGCGCGCCGTGAGGTCGTCGAGGAGGTCGCGCACCGTCTCGCCGTCGGCGATCACCTCGCGCTGGCCGCGGGTGTCGTCGCGGAGGGTCGGTGGGATGCGGACGACGCTCAAGCGTGCACCCCGGCGCAGAACTCGACGTAGTCGACGTACTCGGTGATCGTCGGGTGCTCGCCGCAGACGGGGCAGTCGGGATCGCGACGGATCGCGACCTCGTTGAGCTCGCCGGCGAGCGCGTCGAAGAGGAGCAGGCGGCCGACGAGCGGCTCGCCGATCCCGAGCAGGAGCTTGAGCGCCTCGTTCGCCTGGAGCGAGCCGATCACGCCCGGCAGGACGCCGAGCACGCCGCCCTCGGCGCAGCTCGGGGCGAGCTCCGGCGGCGGCGGCTGCGGGAAGAGACAGCGGTAGCACGGGCCCGAGCCCGGCTTGAACACCGTCGTCTGGCCTTCGAAGCGGTAGATCGAACCGTGGATGACAGGGATGTCGTGCCACACCGAGGCGTCGTTCACGAGGTAGCGCGTCGGGAAGTTGTCGGCGCCGTCGACGATCACGTCCCAGCCCTCGCCGAGGATCCGGTCGACGTTCTCGGAGGTCAGGCGCTCACGGAAGCCGACGACGTCGACGTCCGGGTTCAAGGCCTCGAGCGCGGCGCGCGCGGAGTCGACCTTCGGCGTGCCGAGGTCGGCGGTGGCGTGGAGGACCTGGCGCTGGAGATTCGACTCGTCGACGACGTCCGCGTCGACGATCCCGAGCCGGCCGACGCCGGCGGCTGCGAGGTAGAGCGCCGCGGGCGAGCCGAGCCCGCCGGCGCCGATCAGCAAGACCTTCGAGTCCAGCAGCCTGAGCTGGCCCTCCTCGCCGACCTCCGGGATCAGCAGGTGCCGGCCGTAGCGGGTGCGCCGCTGCGGGTCGAGCGCGCGGTCGACCTGGGTCGGGAAGCCGTTCCGCTTCCAGTCGGTGAAGCCGCCGTCGAGCGAGCTGACGTCCTCGTAGCCGAGCTCGCCCAGCGTGCGCGCCGCGAAGGCGGAGCGCTCGCCGGCCGAGCAGTAGACGACGATCGGCTGCTCCCGATCCGGTTGGGCCTTCTCGATCCGGGACTCGAGCGAGCCGCGCGGGATGTGCACCGCGCCTGGGATGTGGCCCTCGTCCCACTCGTCGCGGCGGCGCACGTCGACGAGGAGCGGCGGGTGGTCGGGGCCTTCGAGGAGCTCGCGCGCGGACTGGGCGTCGATCTCCTCGATCTCCGCCCTGACGCGTCGAAGGAGCTCCCTGTAGCCGGTCATAGGTATCGAAAGTATAGCGACGGTATCGTCGCGGCCATGAGCCCGCGAACACGCGTCGTGCTCGTCGTCGCCGTGCTCGCGGCCGCGGCCGCGGCTTCCACGGTAGCCGCGACGGTGCTCATCTGGGGCGGCGACTCGCACGCGGCCCGGCAGTCCGTCGGCCTCCGCCCGGGGTCGCCGCCGTTCGTCCTCGACGAGCTCGGCCTGCGGGCCGATCCGGAGGCGCAGCGGCTGCGCCGGGCAGAGCGGCTCTACGGCCGCGGCGACCGCGCGACGGCTGGGCGGCTGCTCGCGGGCGACGGGAGCCTCGGAGCCCGCGTCGGCGCCGCGCTCGCCGGCTGGCCCCGCGGAACGATCACGGAGCTCGACGGGCTTTCGCGCGCGCATCCGCGGAGCGCCTTCGTCCGGCTCCACCTCGGCCTCGCGCTCGCCTGGGCCCGGCGGGACGCCGAGGCCCGCCAGGCCTGGCGGGCCGCCGAGCGAGTGGGGCCGAGCTCGCCCTCGGCGGTGCGCGCTGAGACGCTCCTGCACCCGGAGTTCGCACCCGGCCGGCCGGTCTTCGTCCCGACCTTCGAGCCTCCGGCCTCGCTCGCCCGCCGCTCGCCGCAGGCGCAGCTCGCGGCCCTCGCACGGGCGGCGCGGCGGCCGGACTGGCGCGCAAAGGTGCTCTACGGCGTCGCGCTCCAGCGGCTCGAGCGCCCGGTGTCGGCCGAGCGGCAGTACGCGGCCGCCGCCGCCCTTGCGTCTCGCGATCCCGAGGCACGGGTCGCCGCTGCGGTCGGCCTCTTCGACAAGGAGCGGCCGGCGCTCGCCTTCTCGCGGCTCGGTCCGCTCTCACGGACGTTCCCCCGCGCCCAGAGCGTCCGCTTCCACCTCGGGCTGCTTCTCCTCTGGATCGGACAGGTCCAGACGGCGAAGAAGGAGCTCCGCCTGGCGCGCGCGGAAGGGCCGAAAACCCTCTTGGGAAGCCAAGCAAATGCCCTTTTGGGCCGTTTGGGCCGCTAGGACCTGTTGAGCGAAAGATGAGCCGAACGGCCTATGGCGAAATGGCCATGCCTTTGTCAGAGTGCCGCATCCGCGAGAGCCGTCGACGCGCCTCGACACGCTGTACAGTGGGGCGGGGTCGACGGGGGAGGGGGAACGCAGTGAATGCAGTAGCGGATGGGGGTCGAGCCGTCGCCGACGTGCTCGAGACGGAGGAGGCACGAGGGCTCCTCGAAGCCGCACAGCAGGCCGGCAGCGTGAATGCCGACGAGATCGCGCTCGCCCTCGACGAGCTCGAGCTCGAGGCCGGCCAGATCGACGACTTCTACCATGCCCTCGACGAGCTCCAGATCGAGATCGTGGCCGTGGAAGCGAGCGTCGAGGAGGTGGTCGTCGAGGACGAGACGCGCGAGGTCTCGACCGACTCGCTCCAGCTCTTCCTGAAGGACATCGGTCGCGTGGAGCTCTTGACCGCCGCCCAGGAGGTCGAGCTCGCGAAGCGCATCGAGCGCGGCGACCACGGCGCGAAGCAGCAGATGGTGGAGGCGAACCTTCGCCTCGTCGTCTCGATCGCGAAGAAGTACCGCAACCAGGGGCTGCCGTTCCTCGATCTGATCCAGGAGGGCACGATCGGCCTCGTCCGCGCCGCGGAGAAGTTCGACTACCGCAAGGGCTTCAAGTTCTCGACGTACGCGACCTGGTGGATCCGCCAGGCTGTGGCGCGGGCGCTCGCCGACAAGGCGCGCACGATCCGCATGCCGGTGCACGTCGTCGAGAAGCTGAACAAGATCGTCCGTGCCGAGCGGAAGCTGCGCGCCGAGCTGGGCAGGGAGCCGTTCTCGCGGGAGATCGCGAAGGACCTCGACCTCGGCCCCGACGAGGTGGAGCACATCCGCCGGA
>VAXK01000011.1 GCA_005885565.1 Actinomycetota bacterium | reverse complement strand
TCGTAGAACTTTCTCGCCTTGACGAAGTCGGTCAGCTCCTTGGGGATCTCGGAGTCCTCGCCGTAGCGCTCGATCAAGTCCATGACGTGGTTCGAGACCATCGCCGGGAACCAGCGCGACTGCTCGCGCGCGTCGGCGACGTCGTCGGAGATGTGGCTCGGCGCCCCGACGATGCACTTGAGCTCGCCCGGGTCGCGTCCGGCCTCGTCGGCCGCGCGCCGCGCGGTGTCCATGATCCACTGGATGATGACCGGATCGGCGAGCTGGATGATCACGCCGTCCCCGACGCGTCCGGCGACGCCGAGCGCCTTCGGCCCGTAGCCCGCGATCCACATCGGGATCTCGGGCAGCTCCGGCCGGACCCACTCGAGCTTCAGCTGCTTGTCGTTCCACTCCACGTCGCGGCCGTTCATCAGGTCCTTGATCATCCGGCAGCGCGCCTCGAACTCGGCCACCTTCACGGGCTTCAGGCCGACGACCCGCCGCGACGAGTCGCCCCGGCCGATCCCCATCGCCATACGGCCGTTCGAGATGTCCTGCATGGTCGCGTACCAGCTGGCCGTGATCGTCGGGTCCCGGATCCCGGGATTCGTCACGAAGTGGCCGAGCTTGATCCGCTCCGTCCGGTCGGCGGCGAGCGGGAGCGTGCCGTACGACTCCTGCCAGAGGATGTGCGAGTCGTAGGTCCAGGCGTACTCGAGCCCGTGCCGCTCGCCCAGCTGCATCAGCTCGAGCATCCGCTGGTACGGCGGGTCGGGCAGCACGGTTACGCCGAAGCTCAGCATCGCTCCTCCCAGGTCGCTGACGGGAAAACATACTCGGATGAGCCTTCCAGCGGTCATCGACGGCCACAACGACGCGCTCCTCCGCGTGCGGCGCTCCGGCGGCAGCCTCCTCGAGCGGACGGACGCGGGCCACCTCGACGTGCCCCGCGCGAAAGGGGGCGGCCTCGCGGCGGGCTTCTTCGCCGTCTTCGTCCCCGGCGAGGATCGCCTCGACTGGGGAGGGATCGGCGCGCCGCCGTACGAGCTCCCGCTCTCGCGGCCGGTCGACGCCGACCGCGCGGCGCTCGAGGCGGCGGCGATGGCCGACCTGCTCGTCCGCTCGCAAGGGCCGCTGAGCATCGTGCGGACGGCGGAGGAGCTGGAGCGCTGCGTCGCCGGCGGCCCGCTCGGTGCGATCCTCCACCTGGAGGGCGCGGAGCCGATCGAGCCCGACCTCTCGAACCTCGAGGGCTGGTACGAGCGCGGCCTGCGCTCGATCGGCCTCGTCTGGTCGCGTCCGAACGCCTTCGCCTCGGGCGCCCCGTTCCGCTACCCCGGATCGGCCGACTCGGGACCCGGCCTGACGCGCGCCGGCCGCGCGCTCGTCGACGCGTGCGGGCGGCTCGGGATCGCGCTCGACGTCTCGCACCTGAACACCCGCGGTCTGCGCGCGGTGCTGCGGCGCGCGCGCGGGCCGGTCGTCGCGACGCACTCGAACGCACACGCCGTCTGTCCCGCCTCGCGCAACCTGACGGATCCGGAGCTGCGCGCCGTCGCCGCGACGGGCGGGGTCGTCGGCATCACCTTCAGCGTGCCGATGCTCCGGCCCGACGGCCGCCTCGACACGCGGACACCGATCGCCGACGTCGTCCGCCACGTCGGCCACCTCGCGGAGAAGGCGGGCATCGACCACGTCGCCCTCGGCTCCGACTTCGACGGCGCTGCGATCCCGGACGAGATCGGCGACGTCACCGGGCTGCCGCGCGTGCTCGAGGCCCTGCGCGCCGCCGGCTACGGCGACGACGACCTGCGGAAGATCGCGCACGAGAACTGGCTGCGCGTGCTCCGCGAGGTCTGGCGCAACTGACGGCGAACTTGCCGCGGTGGGCGTCCTCTACCTGCTGCTGGCGGTCGCGGCCGGGGCGATGCTCCCGGTCCAGGCCGGCGTGAACGCACAGCTCGCCCGCTTCGTCGGCGGGCCGGTTCGCGCGTCGTTCGTCTCCTTCCTCGTCGGGACGATCGCGCTGCTCCTGCTCTCGATCGCGATCCTGAAGCCGCTGCCCTCCGGCTCGCGGCTGGGCGGCGCGCCGTGGTGGGTCTGGGTCGGCGGCCTCCTCGGCGCGTTCTACGTCGTCGGCGTGATCGTGAGCGCGCCTCGCCTGGGCGCTGTCGCGCTGATCGCCGCGGTCGTGGCCGGCCAGAGCGTCTGCTCCGTGCTCATCGACCAGTTCGGCTGGGTCGGCTTCCGGGAGCACGCGGCGACACCGGGCCGCCTCGCCGGCCTCGCGCTGCTCTTCGCGGGCGTCGCCCTCGTGCGGATCTTCTAGCCGGCGGCGCTCGCCGCCGACCCGAGGCAGAGGCGCGTTTTCCTTTCGGCCGCCCGGGTACACGCCGAGGCGTTTTGTCATTTCAAAGGGATATGCGGCTGAAAGGGGAATCATGAAATCGAGATTGCCGGCGCTCGTCTTCCTTGCGCTCGCTCTCGCCGCGATCTTCGGCGGCGCGTCGAGCGCCAGGGCGGGAAGCGTCTCGATCCGGCCCGTCTGTGGAGCCGTGCCTCTCGGCTACGCCCGCTGCTTCTCGCTCGTCAAGGGCAACGCGACGGCGGCAGCCCCGTCGGGTTACGGCCCGGCCGACCTGCAATCGGCGTACAAGCTTCCGTCGGCCACGGCGGGCAGCGGCCAGACGGTCGCGATCGTCGACGCCTTCGACGACCCGACCGCCGAGTCGGATCTGGCCCAGTACCGCTCGTTCTACGGCCTGCCGCCGTGCACGACGGCGAACGGGTGCTTCCGGAAGGTGAACGAGACGGGGGGCACGATCTATCCGGCGCCCAGCCCGGACTGGGCCCTCGAGATCTCGCTCGACCTCGACATGGTGAGCGCGGTCTGCCCGAACTGCCACATCCTGCTCGTCGAGGCGACGACGAACCTCGACAGCGACCTCTACACCGCCGAGGACACGGCCGCCGCCCTCGGCGCGAACGCGATCTCGAACAGCTGGGGCGGGAGCGAATACAGCGGCCAGACCTCTGACGACGCGCACTTCAACCACTCGGGAGTCGCCATCACCGCCAGCTCCGGCGACAGCGGCTACGGCGTCTCGTACCCGGCCGCCTCGCGGTTCCTCACCGCCGTGGGCGGGACGTCGCTCACGCGCAACTCGTCGAGCCGCGGCTGGACCGAGTCGGCGTGGAGCGGGGCGGGAAGCGGCTGCAGCGCCTACGACGCGAAGCCTTCCTGGCAGACCGACACAGGATGTGCGCGGAGGACCGTGTCCGACGTCTCCGCCGTCGCCGACCCGAACACCGGCGTCGCGGTTCTCTACGGCGGTCTCTGGTGGACGGTGGGCGGCACGAGCGCCTCGTCGCCGATCGTCGCGAGCGTCTACGCGCTGGCCGGAAACGCGTCCAGCGTCACCTACGGCTCGTATCCCTACTCGCACACGACCGGCCTGTTCGACGTGGTGAGCGGCAGCAACGGCTCCTGTAGCCCGAGCTACCTCTGCCATGGGCAGACGGGCTACGACGGGCCGACCGGCCTGGGCACGCCGAACGGCGTCTCGGGCTTCTAGCCCTCGCCGAGCCGAGGGACCCGCCGGGCGCGGGCCCCTCGGCTCCCCAGCTATGCGGCGACCCGGGCGATCGTCTTCGTCGCCAGCGTGTCGAGCGCGCGCACCGCGAGCTCCAGGTGCTCGGGCTCAGCTTCGTGTGCGACAGGCCGCGCAGGGACTGGACGAAGAGCATCACCGTCGGCACGCCCGCGCGGGACACCTCGGCCGCGTCGTGCAGCGGACCGCTCGGCAGCCGGTGCGACTGCCCTGCCACCTCGCGAACGGCCTCGTCGGCAAGCTCGATCAGGGCCTCGTCGAACAGGATCGGCTCGATCGACCAGATCCGCCCCCACTCGACCTCGACGTCCTCCTCGGCCGCGAAGCGCTCGCTCGCCTCCTTCGCCTGAGCCAGCATCGCCGCCAACCGCTCCGCGTCCAGGTGGCGCTGATCCAACAGGCACTCCGCCGTCTCGACCACCGAGGTGACGATTCCCGGCTTTGTGACGACGCCGCCAACCGTGCACACGGCGCCCTCGCCGGTCCGCTTCGCGATCTCGCGGATCTCGAGCTCGAGCTTCGCGGCCCCCGCGAGCGCGTCGCGGCGGTTGTCCATGGGCGTCGAGCCCGCGTGCGCGGCCTGGCCTCGGAACGTGACCTGGTGGCGCTCGACGCCGAAGGTGCCGAGGACGACGCCGAGCGGAAGCCCGAGCGACTCGAGCACAGGCCCCTGCTCGATGTGCAGCTCGAGATAGGCCGCCGCGCCTTCGAGCTGCCGCCGCGCCTCCGTCGCGCGGTCGAGGTCGACTCCGTGCCGCCCAACCACCTCCGGCAGCGCGTTCCCCTCGGCATCGCGCCGATCGCGCAGCTCGTCCTGGTCGGCCATCGACCCGGCGGCCGCGCTCGAGCCGAAGAGCGAGCGGCCGAAGCGCGCGCCCTCCTCGTCGGCCCAGTTCACGAGCCGCACCGTCGTCGCCGGCCGCCTCTCCTCGGCCAGCCGGCGGAGCACCTCGACTCCCGCGAGCACGTTCAGGCAACCGTCGAGCCAGCCGCCGTTCGGCACCGAATCGATGTGCCCGCCGATCAAGACGCTGCGCTCCGAGTCGCCCCGGAGGGTCCACCACTGGTTCGCCGCCTCGTCCTCCTCGAGCTCCAGAGGCAGGCCGGCGAGCTTCTCCCTGAGCCACTCCCGCGCGCGCACCCAGGTATCCGTCCATGCCACCCGCTGCGCACCGTTCTCGTCGCCGGTCAGCTCCTGGAGCTCCCGCAGCTCGGCGACGGTGCGGGCCGGGTCGAGCGCCATCGGCGCGAGCCTATCGCGTAGGCAATACTTCCCGAAGTGAAGCGGCTCGCCGATCCGTACCGCGATCTCGACGTCATCGACTCGCGCGCGCCGCGGTTCAACCAGGCGACGATCGGCCTGCTCTCGGCGCTCGCCGTCGCCACCGGCTGGTGGTGGCTGCTCGGCGTCCTCGCCGCGCAGCTCGCCGTCGGGCTCACGCTCGGGCGGCGGTTCTGCCTCCCCTGCCTCGCCTACTTCGAGCTCGTCCAGCCGCGGTTCGGCGAAGGGAGGCTCGAGGACTCGCGGCCGCCGCGCTTCGCCAACCTCGTCGGCGCGGTCTTCCTCACCATCGCGACCGCGGCCCACGCGGCCAGCCTCCACACCCTCGGCGCGATCCTCGGCGTGCTCGTCGCGGCGCTCGCGCTGCTCGCTGCGGCGACCGGCTTCTGCACCGGCTGCGAGGCGTACAAGCTCGGGCGGCTGCTCCTCGGACGGCCGTTCGTCTCCTGCCCGCTGCCGCCGAGGCCATAGCCACCTTCTTCGAGACCCCGGCGGACTTCGGCGCCTGGCTCGCCGAGAACCACGAGAGCGCCGACGAGCTCTGGGTCGGCTTCCACAAGAAGGCGACCGGCAAGCCGAGCATCACGTGGCCCGAGGCGGTCGACGAGGCGCTCTGCGTCGGCTGGATCGACGGCCTGCGCAGGAGCCTCGGCGACGAGAGCTACATGATCCGCTTCACGCGGCGCAAGCCTCGGAGCACCTGGAGCGCGGTCAACGTCGCGCGGGCCGAAGAGCTCGTCGCCCAGGGTCGGATGCAGCCTGCCGGGCGCGAGGCGTTCGAGGCGCGCACCGACGACAACTCGGCGATCTACGCCTACGAGCAGCGGCACGCGGCGAGGCTCGAGCCCGACCAGGAGCGGGAGTTCCGCGCGCACGAGCAGGCGTGGGAGTACTTCCAGTCGCGGCCGCCGTCGTACCGCAAGACCGCGATCTGGTGGGTCGTGAGCGCGAAGCGGGAGGAGACGAGAGCGAGGCGGCTCCGCACGCTCATCGAGGACTCGGCGCAGGGCCGGACGATCCGCCGGCTCACGCGGCCGGCCGGCCGCTAGGGCCAGCGCGGCGGGCGACGCTCGAGCGGCTCGAGCGCGGCCCAGTCGTCCCGGGGCGGCGCGAAGACGTCGACCACGACCGCGCCTTCCGGGCCAGCGACCGCCTCGTGCGGCGTGTTCGCCGGGATCGTCCACGTGTCGCCGGGCCCGAGCTCGCGCTCCTCCTCGCCGACGCGGAAGGCCATCGAGCCGCGGAGGACGATGCCGAGCTGCTCGTTCTCGTGCCGGTGCTCGGCGACCACCGCGCCCGGCTCGAGCTCGACGACCGCCAGCGTGATCCGCTCGCCGCTCACCATGCGCGCCGCGATGCCCTGCCAGACGCGGAGCGGCGCGATCCGCTCGAGCCTCTCGTACGCGCTCACCCGCTCGATCGTATCTTCACCGGCATGAGACCCGAAGGCCTGGTCTACCGGCCCGAGCTCCTCGGCGACTCGAGTTCCACGAGATCCACATGCACGGGGTCGTCGCAAAGCGGACGGCGCGGTACTTCGGCGTCGACTATGAATACGAGCGTCGCGCGGCGGTCCAGGAAGCCGAGCCGATCCCGGAGTGGTTGGCCCCCGTGCGCGAGGGCGCGGCCGAGCTCGCCGGAGTCCGGCCGGAGGAGCTCGCGGAGATCCTCATGCAGCGCTACCCGCCTGGCGCGCCGATCGGCTGGCACCGCGACGCGCCGGCGTTCGGGGCGCTTCGCTCCTCGATCACGTTCCGGGCGCTGCGCGCGTGGGCGAAGCGCGCCGACTGAACCTGGCCCCTCGACTCCGGCCGACCACCGGAGTAGGGTCGGAGAATGACGAGACGGCACGGTGTGATGTCGCCGCCCCCGCACGACGGTCCGTCGCAGCCGGGCCTCATGGCTGTCGGCCCATCCCCGGCGCTGGATCACGCCCCGGCGATCCGCAGCCTGTTGTGGATCGTGGCGGGTGCGCTCGCCGCCGTGGAGCTCCTCCTCACTGCGGCCCCGAATAGCTAAGACGTAAGGACTGCGCTGCCCGCCAGGGCGAACGCGCAGGCCTCGTCGAGCGTCAGCAGGAGCCCTTCCTCGTAGCGGATCGAGTACGTCTCCGTGCCGAGCTGCGAGAGCGTGCGCGCGAGCCAGCGGTCGTAGAGGATCTGGTCGTCCGGCTGCCGGAGCGCGCCGATCGACGAGCGCACGGCGTCGCTGGCGCCGAAGAGCGTCGCCGCCCGCTCGGTCTCTCCGACGGTCGCCGCGAGACCCGCGTAGGTGTCGAGGCAGACGGCCACGCCGTGCGGCTCGCCGATCTCGCGCGAGAGGGTCAGGCTCTCGCCGAGGAGCTTTCGCGCGCGGTCGGTCTCGCCGAGCTCGATGAGCGCGGCCGCCAGCGAGCGCGACGCCGCCGCGATCTCGTGGTCGACGCCCGCCTCGCGCGCGAGGTCACGCGCCTCGGTCAGCCACCTGACCGCCTTGGGCACGTCTCCCGCCGTCAGCTCGAGCAGCCCCATGTTCTCCTTCGAGAGCGCCTGACCGCGGATGTCCTCGAGCGAGGCGAAGTGGTCGATGCTCTCGGCGTAGAGCTCACGGGCCGCGTCGAGCTCGCCGCGGAAGAACGCGAGGTTGCCGAGGTTCGTGAGCGCAGCCGAGATCGTGTCGGGCGCGTCCGCGGCGCGCGCGGTCTCGAGCGCGGCCTCGAGGCTCTCGCGCGACGCCTCGAAGTCGCCTTGCTCGCCCGCCAGGATCCCGGCGCCGTTCAGGGCCCGCGCCCGTAGGCCCGACGGTTCGGCCGGGCTCGCGGCGAGTGCGCGCTCGAGCGCC
Organism: Actinomycetota bacterium; assembly: GCA_005885565.1. Classification (GTDB taxonomy): domain Bacteria; phylum Actinomycetota; class Thermoleophilia; order Gaiellales; family Gaiellaceae; genus AC-50. The sequence continues at coordinate 12,032 of VAXK01000011.1, read as the reverse complement.
TCGCGCCCTTCGGCGAGGTGGCCGTGGATCGACCAGAAGCGGCGGATCGCGACGGCGAGCCGCAGGCCCGACAGCGGGTCGCCGGAGTCGAGCGCCGACGTCAGCGCGGCGCGGAGGTTGTCGTGCTCGTCCTCGAGGCGGGCGAACCAGGTGATCTGGTCGGGGGCGAAGAGCTCCGGCTCGGCCGCCTCGGCCAGCGCGAGGAAGTGGTCGAGGTGACGGCGCCGGATCTCCTCTTCCTCGCCCGACCTGGCCAGCTGCTCCAGCGCGTACTCGCGCACCGTCTCGAGCATCGAGAAGCGGAGCTCGTCCGCGCCCTGCTGTCGGACGAGGCTCTCGTCGACGAGACCCGCGAGCGGATCGAGCACCGAGTCTCCGTCGGCGCAGACGGCCTCCACCGAACCGAGAGTGCATCCGCCCTCGAACACGGCGAGCCGCGCGAAGAGGAGCTGCTCGCCCTCGCCGAGCAGGTCGTGGCTCCAGTCGAGGGTCGTGCGCAGCGTCTGCTGCCGCGCGGGTGCGTCGCGGCGTCCGCCGGTCAGGAGCTGGAGCCGGTTGCCGAGCCGCTTCAGCAGCGTCGCCGGGGCCAGGAGCTTCGTCCGCGCGGCCGCCAGCTCGATCGCGAGCGGCAGGCCGTCGAGCCGCCGACAGAGCTCGGCGACCGCGGCCGCGTTCTGCTCGCTCACGACGAAGGCCGAGTTCGCCGCCTGCGCCCGCTCCACGAAGAGCTCGGCCGCCTCGTCGTCGGCGAGGGGCGGCACGGCGAACTCGCGCTCGGCGGCGACGTGCAGCGGCGCTCGGCTCGTGGCCACGAACGTCACGCCCGGAGCGGCCTCGACGAGGCGCGCGATCATCGGCGCGGCCTCCAGCACCTGCTCCAGGTTGTCCACGAGGAGGAGGAGCTGGGCGCCGCCGAGCGCCTGCACCAGCGCCTCCTCGGGATCCTGGGCCGCATCCGGAAGGTCGAGCGCCTGGAGGAACGCCCTTGGCACGAGTGCCGGGTCGTGGATCGTCGCGAGGTCGGTCATGCGGGCGCCGTCCCTGAACTCGGGCGCCAGCCGGCGGGCGAGCTCGAGGGCGACCCTCGTCTTGCCGATGCCGCCGATCCCGGTGAGGGTGACGAGGCGGACGTCGTCGCGCCGGCAGAGCTCCGACAACGTCGCGAGCTCGCGCTCCCGGCCAAGGAGCGGCGTCGGAGGAGCCGGGATGCCCTCGGCCGTCCCCCCGCCCGCCGGTGCGTCGAGCGCCGGGTCGTGCGCGAGGATCGCCTGCTCGAGCTGCCGGAGCGACTCGCCGGGCTCGATCCCCAGCTCGTCGACGAGCGTGCGGCGCGTTCGCTGGTAGACGGCGAGCGCCTCGGCCTGCCGGCCCGAGCGGTACAGCGCCAGCATGAGCTGGGCGCGCAGCCGCTCGCGGAAGGGGTTCTCGACGATCAGGTGCTCGAGCTCGGCGACGAGCGGGCCGTGGCGGCCGAGCGCGAGGTCGGCCTCGATCCGGTCCTCGAGCACCGCGAGCCGGAGCTCCTCGAGCCGGGCGGCCTCGGTTTGCGCGAACGGCTCCAGCGCCAGATCGGCGAGGGCCGGGCCCCGCCACAGCGCAAGTGCGGCGCCGAGCGCCTGCGCCCCGGTGGCGGCGTCGCCGATCCGCAGCGCGGCACGACCCTGCTGCGCGAGCTCGTCGAAGCGCGACAGGTCGAGCTCCTCGGGCGCCACGGCGAGCCGGTAGCCGGGCGCCACCGTCTCGAGCGCGCCCTCCGGCAGGAGCTTCCGGAGCTGCGAGACGTAGACCTGAAGCGTGTTCTTGGCCGTGTCGGGCGGGCGGTCGCCCCACAGCGCGTCGATCAGCCGGTCGGCCGAGACGGCGTGGTTCGCTTCGAGGAGCAGGATCGCGAGGAGGGCACGCTGCTTGGGACCGCCGAGCTGAAGCTCGGTGCCCTCTCGGCTCACCCTCAGCGGCCCTAAGAGGCCGAACTCTGCCCTTTCAGCACCCACCCTTCACGTTCTTAGCACGATTTCAGCGTTCCTTCAGCGCCGCGAGGGATCCTGTCGCCGTGAACTCGCTACCAAGCATCGACGCGAATCCACCGGGCGAGCCGGGGTGTCGTCAGGCCGGCTGCGCCCAAACCGCAGGGTGGAGGGCCGCACCCCCGGCCCAGGGGCCGTCTGAAGGGAGGAGCCATGAAGGGCGCAAGCAGCTGGAGTTGATAGGTGGAGGGGCCGCATCGGGCGGCGTTACGACGCCGCCCTTCCCCCACTCGATGAGGTGGGCCTGGTGACCCGAGCCTCGCAGGTCGTCCCGGAACGGCTTCGGCGGCCGCTGCGGTCGCCGTCGTTCCGCCGCCTCGCGCTCGGCAAGGGCATCTCGTACCTCGGCGACTGGCTCATGGTCGCCGTGCTCGTCGGGTGGGTCTACGAATCCACTGCGTCCATCGCCCAGGTTGCGACGCTGATGGCGATCCGGCTGTTGCCGCCGATCGTGGGGGGAAGCGTGGCGGCGTCGCTCGTCGACCGGCTGCCGCGGCGCCGCGTGCTCGTGTGGAGCGAGCTCGCGTGCGCCGCGGCGGTCGCCGGCGCCCTCGCCGGCGTCGTCGTCGGCTCGCGGCCGATCGTCTTTGCTTTCGTCGGGCTGTGCGGCCTCGTCGGGATGGTCTCGACGGTGGCCGGCAACGCCCTCATCCCGATGGTCGTCGAGGCGGAGGAGCTTCCTGCCGCCAACGCGATCCACTCGGTGGGGCAAGAGGCGGCAATGGCGCTCGGCGCCGTCGTCGGGGGCATCACGCTCGCTGCCGGGGGGGCGACGGCCGGGCTGGCCGCGAACCTCGCGAGCTACGCCATTGCCGTCCTCTTCTTCGTCCGCATCTCGGTCGTGGACGAGCGCGCGGAGCCGAAGGTCGCCAGGACGCGTGGAGGCTTCGCGTCCGGGCTTCGATACGTGCTGTCGCGATCGACGCTCGCGGTCGTCGTCGGCTCGTTCGCCCTCTTGACGCTCGCGACCGGCCTCGTGAACGCGACGCTGCCGAGCTTCACGTCCGGCCTGGGTCTCGGCGCGAGCGGCTACGGCTTCGCGCTTGCGGCGCTCGCGGCGGGGATGATCGTCGGCGAGGCGCTCACGGGCGCAGCCGCGAGCCGCGTGGACGCCAGGTGGCTGGCGCCGGGGCTCGGCGCGATGGGCTGCCTCTTCGTCGCCTTCGCCTGGTCGGGAAGCGCCCTCGCGGCGCTCGCCCTGCTGGCGGCCTTCGGCGTCGCGAACGGGTTCGCGGAGGTCGTCATGACGACCTCGATCCACCAGCACGCCGAGGGCGAGTACCACGGCCGCGTGTTCGGCGTCGGCTCGACGATCTGGCGCACGACCATGCTGGGCGCGGTCGTCGCCGCCCCCGTCGTGCACGCCGTCGCGTCGCCGTCACAGGCGATCACGATCGCCGCGATCGTCCTCTTCGTCGGCTCGCTCACGGTGGCCACGACGCTTCGCCGCCGCACCGCCGTGCCGGCCCACGCAGCCGTCTAAAACCGCACAGCCGCCTGGAATCAGGCGACGTGCATCTGCGAGGCGACGTGCATCTGCGCCGCCGGCTCGGGCACGACGAGCGACGGCTCCGTGCGGGCGAGCTCCTCGAGCGCGGCCACGACCTGCGGGCAGAACTGCGTCCCGGCGTGCTCGCGAATCTCGGCGAGGGCGGCGAGCGTGGAGCGCGCCGGCCGGTAGGGCCGAGCGCTCGTCAGCGCGTCGAAGGCGTCGGCGACGAGCACGATCCGCGCCGGCAGTGGGATCTCGTCGCCTGCGAGCGCGTCGGGATAGCCGAGCCCGTCGATCCGCTCGTGGCTCGACCGCGCGCACTGGCGGACGAGGGGATGGAGCTCGAGCTCGGAGAGGATGTAGTCCGAGATCACGGGGTGCGTCTTCACGACGTCCCACTCGCCGTCGTCGAGGGGCGCCGGCTTGCGCAGGATCTGCTCGGGGATGCCGATCTTGCCGATGTCGTGAAGCAGAGCGCCGATCTCGATCGCCTCGAGCTCCTCGCCACGGAAGCCGAGCCGACGGGCGAGCGATACGGCGCCTTCGCCTCCATGCTGCGCGAGAGTGCAGCGATCGTGTCCCTGTGGGCGCGCCGGAGCTTGAGGTTCGCCTGGCGGATCTCGTCGACCGCCGCCGTCGTCCGCTCGAGGTACTGATGGACCGAGAGCATCATCAGCGCCGGCGGCAGCGCGAACGCCGCCAGCCCCGCGAGCCCCGTCTTCTGGTACGCGATCGTCGCGCCGAGCGCCACCGGCCCGAAGAGCGCGAAGTGGAAGCGGGCCCAGTGGAAGCGCTCGAGCCAGATCGTGCGCCAGGACGAGCCTTCGGCGAGGCTCATCGCGAGGCAGAGAAGGCCGTTGTTGAGAGCGGCGAAGACGCAGCCGGCGAGCACCGCCGCACCCGGGCGCCATCCGTCCGCCGCCTGGAAGACGACTGACGCCGTCGCCGTCGAGATGGCGAAGTTCGCGCCGTCGAAGATCGCCTTATGGGGCTGCGCTCGCCGCCGGATCGAGTGCGCGAGGGCGGCGACGACCGCAATCGCCATGGCGGTCCCGGTGTCGACGAGGAAGACGCTCGCGAGCATGCCGATCGCGGAGACGCTCACGCTCCCGCGCCCGTACACGCGCACGGAGAAGAGCTGGAGGACGAGCGTCAGCGCGAGCAGCGTCGCGACGCGGCCGGGCTGCTGCGCCACGGTCTCGACGACGCTGCGAACCACGGCGACGAGCACCGCCGAGGCGACGATCGCGGAGGTGACGACGAGGGTCGTCACGCGGTCGTCGCGCGTCGAGCCCAGCGCGGACGAGGGCTCGATCCGTGAAAGCCCGGTCACGGCAGGCCGTAGGAGCGGAAGGGGTCGCCGCATGTGCACGAGAAGCTCCGGTCTTGGGGAGGAGACCTAAGCCTTAGCGTCGCGGCAAGAGGTACACGGGCGCCTCCCCTGTCCGGGGGAATCGCGCCGATTGCCTGGCGATGCTCGTTTCGTGGCAAGGACGCAGGGAGCGTTCGTAGGCGGAGGCTACGCGCGCGACCGAGGACGCCGCATCGGGGCGAGCAGCGCGCTCCGGGCGGCCCAACGATGTTCCGCCGAGCCCTCCTTTAAATGCGCAGGATCCGTGGCCTGCGCGTGCCTTCCTCGATCCGATCGACCACCTCGCGCCCGATCCAGTTCACGGCCCAGACGACCACCACCACTCCGACGTAGGTCCAGAAGCCGTCGATCGAGAAGTTCGGCGCGATCCACTCCGCCAGGGCGACCATCGCGATGTTGATCGCGAGGTACGCGAAGCCGAGGGTGACGATGATCAGGGGCAGCGTCAGCAGCGCGAGAACCGGCTTGAGCACGGTGTTCGCGATGCCGAGGACGGCGGAGCCGATCAGGTAGGCGGCCCAGCCGTGGATGCGGACGCTTCCCCAGAGCGCATCCGCAGCCCAGAGCGCGGCGGCGTTGATCGCCCAGGCAACCGCGAGGCGCGCGAGCCACGGCATGCCGAGAGTCTACGCGGCCACCTACGGGTCGACACTCGAGCTTCTTCAGAGGTCGGCTGCCGTCAGCGCGCCTTCCGGATGGCCTGGATCAGGTCCCACTTGCCCATCTTCGAGCGGCCGGGAATTCCCTCCTTCTTCGCGATCTCGTAGAGCTGCTCGCGGTTCCTGTCCTCGAGCCGGTGGCCGGCTGCGCCGCCTCGCGCGCGGCCACGGGCCGCCTGCTTCCCGAGCTCGCGCCGCGTGCTCGCCGGCAGGTTGGCGATCGTCCGCTTCTTCTTCGCCCCTTCCTGCGCGGCCTTCACGTTTCGCTTCGCGGCCTGGACCTGCTTTCTCGTCGCCATTCGATCACCTCCGACTGCGCCATACCCGCAACGGCTCTCAACGACGCGTCGGAACGCCGTGGCGCGCGAGGATCGCGAGCGCTCGAGCGGACGCGATCCGCGGGACCCTCGTTCCGTCGACCATCATCTTGAAGAGGGCCGGCCTGTGCCCGTGGGCCGGGTAGAACGAGCCGTGCTGGTTGGCCTGGCTCGGATCGGTCGGAGCCGGATTGGCGCTCCAGGCCCAGAACTCGGCGAGGTCGAAGCGCGGTCGCCGCGCCAGGCCACGGAGAGCCGGACGCTTCGCTCTCGGGGAGTTGCCGACCGCCACGAGAAGCTCGAGGTTCTCCGCCCAATCGTCCAGCAGGATCGGCTGCTCCAGGCCGGGGCCGCTCACGAGGATGTAGTTCGGCGCCGCCGCATGTGCCGGCGCGGCGAGAGCGACGGCCGCGGCGACCACGGCCGCGACGACGGCGAAGCGGGCCACGCCGGAAGTATGCCGCAGTCGTTGCAAAGGTTCCGCGCCCCCGCTGGGGCGCGGGGGCGCGATCCGAGGACTCCTAGCTCTTCCGCGCGGCGGCGCGGCCGCCCTTGCGGCCCGCGGCCTTCTTCTGCGCGGTCGTGCCGCCCTGCTTCGAGGAGCTCCTGGAGGAGCTGCCGGAGCCGGACTTCTTGCCGCCTCGGCTCGAGGCGCCCGGCGAGTTCGCGATCTTCGCCGCGCGCTCCTTCGACATGCCCTTCTCCTTGAGCTTCTCGTACTGCTTCTCGTTCTTGACGTTGGCGCGTTTGTTGGGCATACGAGGCGCTTTCCCTGGTTAGAAGGGATAAAACTCCCTACAGCGTCGCGAAGAGATCCACGACGTTGCCGTCGGGATCGACGACGTTCGCGTATCGCTGGCCCCAGAAGGCGTCGTACGGCGCCTTCTTCCCTTCGTAGCCGGTCTCGACGAGACGCGCGTAGGTCGCGTTCACGTCCTCGGGGCTCTCGCACTCGAAGGCGAGCGCCATGCGGTGGCCGCGCGGCTCCTCGCGCTCCGGGTCGAGCTGCTGCATCAGCTCGGCGGTGTCCCACATGAGGCGGATGCCGCCGGGAAGCTCGACGTCGTGGTGCGGGCCGTCGCCCGGCTCGGGGACGTCGAGGCCGAGCAGGCGGTAGAAGCGGACGGATGCCGCGATGTCGCGAGTGACGATCCCGATTGCGGCGAGCCGGGCCACGGGCGCGACCCTATCTGACGCTCTGTCCGAAGTGGAAGAAGTCCTTCGGGTCGTAACGGTGCTTGACGCGCCGCAGCCGCGCATAGTTCGATCCGTAGTAGGCGTGGCGCCAGTCGCGGAGCTCCGGGTCGATGTAGTTCACGTAGGCCTCCCCGGACACGTACGGGCGGAGCGACGCGTAGAAGTCGCGCATCCAGGCGAGGTTCGCGGCCGCTCGGGCCGCGTCGCCGGCGGGCCAGTACGCGAGGTACTGAGCCGAGCAGAGGGCGTCCCGGTGGACGAACGCCGTCGCCGCCTTCGGAACGCGGGCGATCGCGCCGCCGTAGGCGTCGAGGAGGATCGTGCCGCGGCCGAGGGCGGCATCCGCCACGCGTGCCTCCAACGCACGCACCATCACGTCGACCGCCGCCCGCGGAAGCGGCCGCTTCACGTAGTCCGACTTCGCCTTCCAGGTCTCGCGCTGCACCGTCCCCGGGGGGAACTTGTCGGCGCGCCGGCATCGGTCGACGCCCTCGCGGTCGCAGCCCGCGAAGTGGAGCGCCGCCTCGAGGAACGTCCGCCCCGTGATCTCGACGCGCGTCGGCGTCCCGACCGCGAGGAGCGGTGCGAGCGCGCGCCGCAGCTCGGCCGGCGAGCCGAGGTACTGGCCCGCCGAGGTCACGTGCGGCCGAACCTCGGTGGCGGTGAGGTTGAGGTCGAACGAGAGCTCGTCCGGCGCGTGCTGGGCGAAGGACTGCCAGGCCGCGACCACCTCGCGCACCTGCGCCCACGGCCACTCGAGCACGTAGGTGGCGACGCCGCCGACCGGCGTCGTGCGGAACGTGAAGCTCGTGACGACGCCGAAGTTGCCGCCGCCGCCGCCCCGGCAGGCCCAGAAGAGGTCGGTGTGGCGGCGCGCGTCGCAGTGCAGCACCTCGCCCGAGGCGGTCACGATCGTGAGCCCGGTGAGCGCGTCGCAGGCGAGCCCCAGCTTGCGCGAGGCGTAGCCGTGACCCCCGCCCAGCGTCAGGCCGGCGATCCCGACCGACGGGCACGTCCCGGCCGGGATCATCCGGCCGTGTGCGGCGAGCGCCGAGTACACGTCGACGAGCAGCGCCCCGGCGCCGACGACGGCGAGCCGTCCGGACACGCGTACCCGGCTCAAGCGCGAGACGTCGAGGACGACGCCGGTCGTCGTCGAGTAGCCGCCATAGCTGTGCCCGCCCGAGCGCGGGACGAGATGCACGCGGTAGCGCCGCGCCCACCGGATCGTGTGGACGACGTCGCCAACGGTCTCGCAGAAGACGATCGCCTCCGGGCGGGCCGTGTCGAAGCGCGGGCTGTAGAGCAGGCGCGCCCGGTCGTAGCCGGCGCTTCCGGGCGTGAGCACGTCGCCGGCGAGGCCGCGGCGAAGCTCACGAAGATGAGGCGGTGAGGCGAGATGTGGCCCCAGAAGGGCCGCGCCCGCCGCAACGCCCAGGAACTGGCGCCGGTTCAAGCGTCTCTCGGTGAAGCGTCCAACGTGTCGACCGGTCGTTTCAGACGGACACGCCGGCGGAGCCGTCGCGTCCTGAGTCGGCACCGCGAGCGGTGCCTCTAGCGCTCGCGGTAGACGATCCGGCCGCGGCCGAGGTCGTACGGCGAGACCTCGACCTTCACGCGGTCGCCCGGATTGATGCGGATCCGGTAGCGCCGCATCTTGCCGGCGGTGTAGCCGAGGGTCTCGTGGCCGTTGTCGAGCGCGATCTTGTACATGCCGTTGCGGAAGGCCTCGACGACCTCGCCCTCGAGCTCGATCTTCTCCTCTTTTCCTGCCACGTTCACCTCCTTCCGAGCTTGCCGCCCGCCCCGCCTTCAAGGCGGGGCGGGCGGCCGACGATCAACGACTAGCCGATCGCGACGACGTTGGTCGCCTCGGGGCCCTTCGTCCCCTCGCGCGTCTCGAATTCCACCTTCGCACCCTCGGACAGGGTCTTGAAACCCTCGCCCGCGATCTGCGAATGGTGGACGAACAGGTCCTTCCCGCCCTCCTCGGGCTGGATGAACCCGTAGCCCTTCGAGTCGTTGAACCACTTCACGGTTCCGGTCGCCATATAACACCTCCCCTACCTTGCGATCGAACGAGTAGGGAAGGCGCTCAGGTGCGCGCCGCCGAACACGTCCTGGTTTTCGCGCGCAGGGTAGCCGATTATGTCGTCACGAAGTGGCTCAGCTCGCCAAGCCCCGGACACGACACCGTGATCCGGTCACCGGGCCGGCAGTACGCCTCCGGCGGCACGATCAACCCGGTGCCGAGCAGGATCACCGTCCCTGCCGGCAGTCGACCGCTCTCGTCCAGGTGCACGCGCTTCGAGCGCGGCGCCGCCTCGCCCAAACGCTTCCTCCGGCGGACGATGAGATCGGCGACCTCCGAGAACTCTCGCCGGCGGCTCGACGTGCGATACGTCTCGGCGTAGATCCTGCGCTCGCCGCGCTCGATGCGTAGGGCGATGGGAAGGTCGTCCACCGGCCCGAGCTCGGTCGCGGGCACGAAGGACCCCAGGCCGCAGCTGCCCGGCCAACACTTGCCGAGGTAGGTGTTGTCGCGGTCGCCTACGCCGCTGCCGGTCTCGACGGTGAAGGCCGTAAAGTCGTTCGCCAGCGTGTACGCGACGATGTCGTGGCCTGGACCGAGCAAAGCCGCCAGCTCGGCTTCCGGCCAGTGGGGTGCCGTTCCGCCGTTTGTCAGTCCGGGCTTCAGCCTCAGCTCTCCGCCGTGCGGCGAGGTCTCGTCGAGCCGGCACTTGACGAAGAACGAGAACGAATCCGTCCACGAGCTGTGCCCGGGCTTCTCACGGGTCAGCGCCCTCCGGGCGGTCCGACTGGTGTCGTAGGTGTAGGCGACACCCACGACCAGGGACGTATCGTCATAGAGCGGTGAGCACATCGAGCAGCCGCCGCTGCGCCAGATCGTTGTCGATCAGGTACGTCTCGCCGTTGTCGATCACGCAGCCCGGATCGACCGCCTGCGCGAGACGCATGTGGATCACCCGGCCGAGCATGTGGCCGCACATCTGGCCCACGTCGGCGAGCACGCCCGGGACGTCGCTCTCGAGACTCGCGACGTCGACGTGACGCGATCGGCTCGGCCCGTCGCGACCGGTCAACGCATAGACCGTCATCGGCACCGACTGGGCGGCGGCGACCACGCGCTGAACGACCTCCGACGACAGGTCCTCGGTGAAGAGGAGGAGGACGTCCCCCGGCTCGGCCGCCGCCAGCTGCTGACAGGACACGATCGCCGGCGTCACCCGATCGTTTCCGATACCGGTGTAATCGCAGCTCGTCGGCGTCGAGCAGATGCGCCTCCGAGGCGGGTTCGAGATCTGGTAGACGGCGTCCCAGTTGAAGTTGTGCGCCGTATGCTCGGCGGAAACGCTGAGCGGTGCGCCTTCGGGAGCCAGGAGGAAGACCGTCCGCCCCGCGAAGAAGGCCTCGCAGACGCCGGCGCTGACGCGTTCGAACCACGCCGGCTCGAGCCGGTCGAGGCTTGCCTCCAAGCACAGCGAATAGCGCGAGATGGCGTCCCGCGCCGAGCCGGCCGTGCCGACGCAGCGCTCATAGGCGAGGTCGACCGCCACGCGGAGAATCGCCTGGATGATGTCCTCCGCGATCTGCTGGTCCGGCATGCGGACGACGAACGGCACGTCCGTGAGTCCCGGCCGGCTTATCTTGCCGCCTTCGAATCCTGCGAACGAGAGAGACTGGATTCCCTGCGCCCTGCAAAAGGCCGCGGCGTGCAAGAGGTTGTCCGAATCGCCGCTGCCGCTGACGAAGACCGCCAGGTCGCCCCGGTCCGCCCGCTCGGTACGGAGGACGACCTCGAAGATCGAGACGTACCCGCCCCCGACGGCATGCGCTTGGGCGCTGTGGTAGTCGACGCCGCACTTGATGCGGATGCCGTACAAAGCCCTGAAGCGCATCCGGAGTGCGTACTCGAGGTGACGTGCGATCGCGTGGCTGCCGCCGTTGCCGAAGATGTACACCGTGCTGCCGTTGGCGCTGATCGCTCGCGAAAGCGCGCGTACCACCGACTCGAGGGCATCCTCCGGGAGCGCTCGCATGTAGTCCAGCACGGCCGCGGCGTAGACGCGCGAGAAGCCGCCAATCGCCTCTGAGATCGGCANNTGGGTGACGATGATCGCCACCCGCCCTCATACGAAATGGAACGCGATAGGAAGGCTTCTCGCTCTCCTCCGTGATCGTGAAGCCGCCTGCCGTCTCTCCCACGAAGCAGTCTCATCCCGTCCCCCCAAACATTGACAATGGTGGTGGGAGAATAATGGAATACCCACTGATTGCAATGGGAGCGATCACTACCGATGGAAGACGTCAGCTTTCCGGCCTCGCCACCGCCGCGGGCGTGAGCTCTCGAGCGAGAGCACTCACACGCAGGCGAGGAGCTCGGCCGGAGTCCGCACGAACGCATCGGGCTGCTCGGCGCGCAGCCGCTCGTCGGAATGCATCCCGCCCCAGCCCACGGCGACCGCGTACACTCCCGCGGCTCTCGCCGCGGCGACGTCGAAGGGCGAGTCGCCCACGTACGCGGCCGTTTGGGCGCGCGCGCCCAGCCGTTGGAGCGCGAGCAGGATCGGCTCGGGGTCGGGCTTGTCCCGCTCGGTGTCGTCGCCGCAGACGACGACGTCGAAGACCTCGCGCAGCGGCAGCGCTCGAAAGGCGAGCTTCACCGTCCGGCGCGGCTTCGCCGTCACGAGGCCGAGCCGCCGCCCCTCGGCCTGGAGACGCACGAGCGCCCCGTCCATCCCCCGGCAGCAGCGGAGCTGGGCGTGCAACGGCTTGTTGTGCTCTCGGTAGGCTCGGACGAGCTCCTCCGCGCGCGTGGGGTCGAGCGCGTGCATCACCCGCTCGAGCCCGGGCCCTCCGATGGCCGCGAGGAGGTCCTCGGCCGGGATCTCGCGCGCCAGCACCGTGCGCGTCGCATGGCGCATGGATGCGAGGATGATCTCTCCCGAG
>VAXK01000344.1 GCA_005885565.1 Actinomycetota bacterium | reverse complement strand
CGACGAGCCAGCGGAAGCCGGCGACGACGCAGTCCGCCGTCCGCTCGCGCTTCACCTTCACCATCGCGCGGCGGCCGGGCTCGTAGCGCAGGTCGCCGTGCTTCGCGACGACGCCCTCGAAGCGGTCGAGCCACTCGGCCGCACGTGCGTGCTCGCCGGTCGCGGGCGTCAGGAAGAGCGGCGGCCGCGCGTCGCGGAGGAGCCCTTCGAGCCGCCGGCGACGCTCGCGAAACGGCCGCTCGCGCAGATCCTCGTCGCCGAGCGCGAGCAGGTCGAAGGCGACGAACGAGGCGGGCGTCTCGGCCCGGAGCCGCTCGACCCGCGAGGCCGCGGGATGCAGCCTCGCGAGGAGCGCCTCGAAGTCGAGCCCGGCCCGGCCCGCGACGACGAGCTCGCCGTCGAGCACGAAGCGCGGCTCCTCCAACCCGAGCAGCGCCTCGACGATCTCCGGGAAGTAGCGCGCGAGCGGCCGCTGGTTCCGGTTGCGGAGGTCGACGTCCTCGCCGTCGCGAAAGGCGAGGCAGCGGAAGCCGTCCCACTTGGGCTCGTAGAGGTAGCCGTCGAGCGGCAGCTCGCGCGCGAGCCGCGCCAGCATCGGCGCGACCGGCGGCGTGACCGTCATCGCGTCTAGTCGCCCTCCGCGACGGCGGGCGCGCCGATCGCCGTCTCGCTCCCGTACGCCTGGTGCCGCGTGCGCAGCAACGTCGCCCCGAGCACCGCCGCCGTGACGGCGAAGAGCGCGCCGACGAGGAAGGCCGCGTGGTAGCCGCCGACGAGGGCGGCGAGCGGGCCGTCGCCGGAGGCGCGCAGGCTGCTCGTCCGCGAGGAGGCGAGGCTGGCGAGGACGGCAAGACCGAGCGCGCCGCCCATCATGAAGGACGTGTTCACGATCCCGGAGGCCAGGCCCGACTCGCTCGGCTCGACGTCGCTCATCGCGGCGAGCAGCACCGGGTTGAACGCCGTCCCGGCCCCGAAGCCGAGCAGGATCATGCTCGGGAGGACGTCGCGGAGGAAGCTGCCGTCGACCGGGGCGCGCAGGAAGAGCGCGAGGCCGGCCGCGGCCAGCAGCAAGCCCGTGCCGAGCGGCAGCCTGAAGCCGTAGCGCATGACGAGCTTCGCGGACAGCCCGAGCGAGAACGCGCCCATGATGAGGTTGGCGGGCAGGAACGAGAGCCCGACCTGGAGCGGGCTGTAGCCGAGCACGAGCTGAAGGTAGAGCGCAACCAGGAAGAACCAGGCGAACATCGCCGCCGCCCACAGCACGCCGACCACGTTCGCGGTCGCGACGTTCCGCAGCCGGAAGAGGCCGAGCGGCATGAGCGGGGACGCGACGTGGGTCTCGATCCAGAGGAAGACGGCGAGGAGCGCCACCGCGGCGCCGAGCAGGCCGAGCGTCTGGCCCGAAAGCCAGCCCGCCTGGTTGCCGTTCACGATCGCGTACACGGCAAGCATCAGCGCGCCGGTGACCGTCACCGCGCCGCCGACGTCGAGCCGACCTCCCGCCGCCGAGCCGCCCGTGGTCGGCAGCAGCCGCAACGCGAGCACGACGACGAGGACGCCGATCGGGAAGTTGACGAGGAAGATCCAGTGCCAGTTGATCAGGTCGGTGAGGACGCCGCCGAGCAGGACGCCGAGGCTGCCCCCGCCCGCCGCGACGAAGCCGAAGATGCCCATCGCCTTTGCGCGGTCCGCCGGCTCGGTGAAGAGGTTCATCATCAGCGAGAGCGAGACGGCCGAGGCGACCGCGCCGCCGAGGCCCTGCACCGATCGCGCGGCGATGAGCATCCCCTGCGTCGTCGAAAGGCCGCAGACGAGCGATGCCGCGGTGAAGAGCGTGATCCCGGAGAGGAACAGCCGCCGGTGCCCGAAGAGGTCGCCGAGCCGGCCGCCGAGCAGGAGAAAGCCTCCGTAGGTGAGCAGGTAGGCGTTCACGACCCAGGCCAGGGAGGTCTGAGAGAAGTTCAGGTCCTGGCGGATCGACGGCAGCGCGACGTTCACGATCGTGGCGTCGAGCACGATCATCAGGCTCGCGAGGGTGAGCGTGTAGAGCGCGAGCCAGCGAGTGCGGCTCT
>VAXK01000343.1 GCA_005885565.1 Actinomycetota bacterium | reverse complement strand
CACCTACTACACCAACGACCCCACCGGCTCCACGCTCGGCGAGCGAGTGACCAACTTCGGCTCCAACTACTACTTCCTCTACGACGGCCTCGGCTCCGTCGTCGGCATCATGGACGCGACCGGCTCCGTGGGCAAGAGCTACAGCTACGACGCCTTCGGCACCACCACCGTCTCCGGCGGCTCAGCCGTGAACTCGAACCTGCGCTTCGCGAGCGGTTACCACGAGCCCGCCCCGCACAACCTGTACCAATTCGGCACCCGCTCCTACGACCCAACCATCGGCCGCTGGACACAGCAGGACCCGGTTGCCGGAACGATCGAAGGGCCGTCACAGCTCGACGCCTATCTGTACGTCGGCGACGACCACGTCAACTACGTCGACCAGAGCGGTCTGTGCTGGAGCGGTCTTTGCTGGGCCAAGCACGCAGCGCACAAAGTCACGTGCGCGTTCAAGCGCCACCCGTTCGAGGCGACCGCAACGGTCGTGTTGGGCGCCGCCAGCATCGCATCGCTCGGCGTCGGGGCAGCAGGGCTCTTGGGCGGGATCTCCGCAGAGAGCGCGCTCGCCGGCCTAGGCGTTGGCGAAGGAGGCCTGCATGCTGCCGGCACGTTCATCCAGGGTGGGGCGATACTCGGATTGGGCGCCGGGGCTGCGGGGTACGGCGCGCACCGAAGGTGCTGATGACCGGCACGTCGAGTGGCCCTCCAAAATGGACGTACGTCCGAATAATTCTGTTTTGCGTCGTCTTGCTCACGGTTCTGCTCGGCCTCTTCGGGCTTGCGCTCCACGGTAAGAACGGCCTGGTCTTCTTTACCGTTTTCGGGTTCGTCCTCGGGGCGCTCGCGGGGTTATTTGGCGTGTTTATCAGTTGGTGGAGCTATCGTCATCCACGGTCTCAGTAACACAGGCGGCGCTTCATCGCGCCGCCACTCCGAGCTACGCCTACGACGGGACGGCCACCTGCCTCGAGCCCGGTCGTCTCTTCGCTCACCTACAACGCGAAGGACCAGACGACCAGCCACACTCCCGTCGGCGGCTCGGCGACTACTCGTATGCCGACGCCAACCATACCGAGCGCGTCACGGTCGGCTCGCGCACGCTCGCCTGGTCGATGTTGGGACTCGCCGAGGAGGCGTCCGACGGCGGCACCTTCTCCACCAACGACCCCACCCGCGCCACCCTGGCTGAGCGGGTGACCAACTTCGGCTCCACTACTAACGGCTCCGTCGGCAACACCTACAGCTACGACGCCTTCGGGAACACGACGCAGGGCGGCCCCTCCCAGGTCAACTCCAATCTGCGCTTCGCCGCCGGCTACCACGAGCCCGCCCCACACAACCTGTACCAGTTCGGCACCCGCTCCTACGACCCAACGATTGGACGCTGGACGCAGGAGGACCCAATCGCTGGATCGATCGACGGCCCGACCGATCTCGATCCGTACGTGTATGTGGGCGACGATCCAGTGAACCTCGTCGATCCGAGCGGCGCGTGCTGGGATATCTTCTGCCACCCGCTCCGGGCTAGTCGACACGCTCAGGATTGGTATCTCAAACATATTGCGAACCCGCTCGCGCGAGCCGCGCGGATTGCGCGAAGCGGCTTAGGCCGCTGCGCGATCGGTGCCGCTATCGGCGCAGCCGCAGGAGCGTACGTCACTCACACGTGGCAGGGAGCGGTCGCCGTGGGCGTGGTGGGTTGCGATATCGGCGTCACTCGCGCACGCGCACCGATCTCACCAGAATGAGCGCGAAGTCAAAGCCTCATCTTCCGCTCTGGATCGCCTTGGTCGCTGCCGCGTGCGCTATCGCCGTCATCAGTCTTATCAACGCATTCCTTGAGGAGACGTTCGGGTGGATCGCGACAGCGGCGGTTGTCATTGCACTGCTCATTGTCTTGCGCCTCATTGCGTTCCGAGGCGCAGTCGGGCAGGCCGCGAGGGGCGAACGCAACCGTGACATGTCGAACCAGTAACCCCGCGTCGCTCCCGCTTGGAGGCGGATCCAGCACGGACGGCGGCACCACGCCCCTCCGGGAGTGGGAGGCTTTGGCGATCGCGTACGAGCCGCCGTTCGTCGACTCGAACGGTAAGTTCCAGGACGGCCTCCGCACCAGCGTGATGTTCCCGCCCTCGACCGGCGCGGTGATGACGATGGCCTACGGCAACGCTGCGAACCTGACCTCGATCGTCGCCAAGAACGCCGACGACGAGCTGTGGGCGACCAACTTCCTCGGCTGCCTGGACTCCAAGCTCCCGCACGGTGGACGTCCCGCCAATCCCTCTTAGCGAGCCGGAGCCTCGCGCCCGAAGCGGAAGCGCCGCTCGGTTCCGGCGCGTAGGCGCGCGATGTTCGCGCGATGGAGCAGCACGACCGCGAGCGCCGCGAGCGCCCCGAAGACGATCACGGGCCACGGCTCGCCGAGAAGCGCCGCAAGGATGGGGAGCGAGCACGCGGCGAGGATCGACGCGAGCGACGCGTAGCGGAAGAGCAGGAACGTCGCGATCCAGATCGTCGCGCCGATCCCGCCCACGATCGGCGCGACGCCGAGGAACGCGCCGCCCGCCGTCGCGACGGTCTTCCCACCCTTCTCGAAGCGCAGGAAGAGGGGCCGCCAGTGGCCGAGCATCGCGGCGCCGCCGGCCAGCACACCGGTGAGGTCGCCGACGAGCAGCGTCCCGACGAGCGCCGGACCGAATCCCTTCGCCACGTCCAGGAGCACGACGGGGACGCCGTAGCGCCGGCCGAAGACCCGCCACACGTTGGAGGCGCCGATGTTCCCGCTCCCGACCGTCCGGATGTCGACCCCGCGCCACGCACGCACGATCCAGTACCCGGTCGGGACCGACCCCGCGAGGTAGCCGACGAGTATGACGAGCGCGGTCACCACCGCGACGGGCGCCGCTACTTCCGGATCTGCGACCTCGACGTCCAGTCGTTGATCGTCGACCAGTCGAGGTTGTCGAAGAAGGCGTCGATGTACGAGGCGCGGTCGGTCTGGTAGTCGAGGAAGTAGGCGTGCTCGTAGACGTCGAGCGCGACGACCGGCGTCGCGTTCCAGATCGGATAGGTGTTCTGGGCGTCGCCGACGTAGTTGAAGAGCCGGCCCTCGTCCCAGTCGTAGGCCGTCCAGGCCCAGCCGCGCCCGGCCATCCCGCTCGCCTTGAGGTCGGCGCGCCACTCGGCCGCGGAGCCGAAGTCGCGCTTGATCAGGTCGCCGATCGGGCCGTCGGGATCGCCGCCGCCGCCGCCGAGGTTCTCGAAGTAGATCTCGTGGTTCTTGATCCCGCCGACGGCGAAGGAGAGCTCGACCTTGAGCCCGCGGATCTCGGAGTAGACCTGGTTCGCCGAGGCGAGGTCGGCGCCGTCGAGCTTCCCGAGGATCTCGTTCCGCTTGTTCACGTAGCCCTCGTAGAGCTTGTAGTGGGCCTCGATCGTGGCCCTCGAGATGCCGTCGAGCTCGTAGAGGCTCGGCTTCAGCTCGCGCGCGGTGATCTCCTCGAACTTGTACGCCAGCGTCATCGCGCGGCGCAGCATAACGGTTAGCCTGCGTTGCAAACGCCAGACGGGAAGGAGCGCCGCCATGCCCTACACGGTTCCGGATCTGCCGTACGACTACGCCGCCCTGGAGCCCCACATCGACGAGGCGACGATGCGCGTCCACCACGACAAGCACCACGCCGCCTACGTCACCAACCTGAACGCGGCCATCGAGGGGACGCAGTTCGACGGGCGGCTGATCGAGCAGGTCCTCGCCGAGCTCGATCTCCT
>VAXK01000010.1 GCA_005885565.1 Actinomycetota bacterium | reverse complement strand
CCCTCGCCCGCCGGCTCGAAGGCCGGATCCCGGTGTTCGTCATCTCACCGGGCCTCGTCCAGACGGACATGACGTCCTCGTTCCCCGCCGACGCGCCGTGGACGCCGCCCGAGCTCGCGCCGCGCCTCGTCCGCGCGCTCGCGTCCGGGAGAGCCGACGCGCTCTCCGGCCGCTACATCCACGCCGAGCACGACGACGTCGACGACCTGATCCGCCGCGCGGACGAGATCCGCGAGCGGGATCTGAACGCCATTCGCCTGGTACGCTAGTTTTAGACTCAGAGTCGAAAACTGGAGGACGATGAGGCTCGCGCTCGCGCAGATCAACTCCGTCGTCGGCGACCTCGACGGAAACCGCGACCGCGTCCTCGCCCGGCTCGAGGAGGCGAAGGGGGAGGGCGCCGACCTCGTCCTCTTCCCCGAGCTCGTCGTCACCGGCTACCCGCCCGAGGATCTCCTGCTCCGGCCGAGCTTCGTCCGCGCGGCGGAGCGGACGCTGAACGAGATCGCGCGCGCCGCTCGTGGCGTGGTCGCCCTCGTCGGCGTGCCGCTTCTCGAGCGCGACCTCTTCAACGCGTGCGCGGTCTGCGCGGGCGGCGAGGTCAAGGCGCGCTACCGCAAGCGCTTCCTGCCGAACTACGGCGTCTTCGACGAGGACCGCTACTTCGCCCCCGGGAACGACCTGCTCCTCCTCGAGCACGGCCGCACGCTCGTCGGGCCGACGATCTGCGAGGACGTGTGGCAGCCGGGGCCGCCGGCGACCGACCTCGCGCTCGCGGGCGCCGAGCTGATCGCCAACATCTCGGCCTCGCCGTTCCACGTCGGCAAGGACCGCGAGCGCGAGGAGATGCTCGTCACCCGCGCGCGCGACAACGCCTGCTTCCTCGCCTTCTGCAACGCCGTCGGCGGCCAGGACGAGCTCGTTTTCGACGGGCACTCGCTCGTGCTCGACGACGAGGGCACGGTCCTCGCGCGCGCGCCGGGCTTCGAGGAGTGCCTGCTCGTCGTCGACGTCGACCCGGAGGAGGTCTTTGCGCGCCGGCTCAGCGACGTGCGGCGGCGAGCGCTGGCGCGGGAGCGCGGCACGCCGCAGGCGGAGGTCGTCCACGTCGGCTCGCCGCAGCCGTCGCGGGACGGGCGGCACGTCGAGCCGGTGGTCGCGGAGCCGCTCGACGACCTGGAGCAGATGCGCCTCGCGCTCGAGCTCGGCTTGAGCGACTACGTGGAGAAGAACGGCTTCCGCGAGGTCGTCGTCGGCGTCTCGGGCGGGATCGACTCGGCCCTCGTCGCGGCGCTCGCGACGGAGGCGCTCGGGCCGGAGCGCGTGCACTGCGTGTCGATGCCGTCGCAGTTCTCGTCGGAGGCCACCCGGAGCGACGCGCGCCGGCTCGCGGAAGGCCTCGGGTGCCCGTTCACGGAGCTTCCGATCGAGCCGATCGTAGAGGAGTTCCGGGCGACCCTTGCTCCGGTCTTCGGCGAGCGCGAGCCGGATCTCACCGAGGAGAACGTGCAGGCGCGGACGCGCGGCGTGCTGCTGATGGCGCTCTCGAACAAGTTCGGCTGGCTCCTCGTCGCGACGGGGAACAAATCGGAGCTCTCGGTCGGCTACGCCACCCTCTACGGGGACATGGCCGGCGGCTTTGCGCTCCTCAAAGACGTGTTCAAGACGGACGTGTTCCGGCTCGCGCGACACCTGAACGAGCGCTTCGAGGTCGCCCGCGCCGGCGAAGCCGGCGCGGGCTCTTCAGCGGCGTCGCAAGCGACGCCTAAGCGCGAGATGATCCCGCAGTCGATCGTCGACCGGGCGCCGAGCGCGGAGCTGCGCGCGGACCAGCTCGACGAGGACTCGCTCCCGCCCTACCCCGCGCTCGACCGGGTGCTCGAGGCGTACGTCGAGCAGGACCGGTCGCGCGAGGAGCTGACCGGCGACGGCTTCGACCGCGACGTGGTCGACCGCGCGATCGCGATGATCGACCGCGCCGAGTACAAGCGCCGTCAGGCCCCGCCGGGCGTGAAGCTGCGCCCGAAGGCGTTCGGCCGCGACCGGCGCACGCCGATCACGAACCGCTGGCGCGACTAGACCTGGCCTCTCCGGCCATCTTGCGCTGCGGCCCTCGCGCAGCGAGCATCTCGCGATGCCCGAGGAAATGGGGATCTACCGCGGCGAGGTGCTCACTATCATGGGAGCCCTCGCCGACATCCGCGTGGGCGTCGACCACATCCGAGCGATCCTGGAGGACGAGGATGAAACGGAAGAGGAAGAAGGGGACGATGAGCCCTGAGGAGCTCGAGGCGTGGCGCAGGCGTGGCGAGGAGCAGGTTCGCAAGCTGCGTGAGCTCGTCGCGAAGGGCGAGGCTGAACTCGAGGCGAAGCGCGCCGCCGAGACCTCAGGCCAGTAGACGCCGCAGTTCGCGGAACCAGCCCAGCCTCTCCTCCCAGCCCACCGCCGCATTCGCCGGCGACGTCGACGGGACGACAAAGAGCAACGTCTCGCCGAGGCGACGCTCCTGGAGGCCGAGCTGCGGTCGCTCGCCGAACGCGCCGCGGTAGGCCTCCTTGCCGACAGGTCGTGTGCGATCCGCTCCAGCCTCTCCGCCGCTCCTGCGAAATCGGCGCGGCGAAGATCTCCGGAGCCGGGCGTCGTCCGGAACGCCGCGTTCGTCAGGCCGATCCCGTAGCGCGGCGCCTCGAACTGCTCACCAGGGTCGAGGAGGCGTGGCGTGAAGCCGGCCGCGTGGAGCAGCCGCCAGAAGTCGTTGCGCGGGTTCGCGAAGTGCGCGCCCGCCGCGGCCGAGACGCGGCCCGGGTTGATGCCGCAGAAGATCACCCGAAGCCCCGGCTCGAGCACGTCCGGGACCGCGCTGGTGGAGTTCAGGCGGCTTCGGGCTCGCGCAGGTCGAGCCGCAGCTCGAAGAGGCGACGGAGCTCCTCGCCCGACATGCGCGCGTACGAGCGGCGTCGCGTCACGCGCACGATCCGCACGGCCTCGCCGGGCCCGTAGCAACGGGCATAACACTCTGCTTCGCTGAGAGACCGCAGGCGTCGCATTGCAGCGGACCCTACCTTCGCCGCCGGACGTCAGGGCTCCTCTATGCGGGGCAGCGCGAGTACGTCGCTCCGACCGGAATGCCGATCGGCTGGATCGGGCTGCACTCGAGGACGTCGGGCCTGATCCAGAGCGAACCGGACGGCCCTTCGTGAGACCACGACCACTCCAGGACGCGGCGGCCGCGTCCGTCGACGACCCGGAGATAGGCGTCCTGCCGGCGCGCGAGGAGCGTCCGGACGAGGAAGCGCTTCAGCCGGTGCTCGAGGAACGCCGCCGGATCCGAGACTGCGAGTGTCGCGGCGGCCGCGCCGCCGACGGCCCGGACGTCGACCGCCTCGGCCCGAGCGGCGAGCGCTTCGCGGCGAACCAGTCGCACATAGCGTGAGTTGGGCTTTCCGGGAAGACCGACGAGGAAGCTGCGCCCGAGCGCGGTCGGCGCCACGTGCGCGATGGCCGCAGCATGGTGGCCACAGCCGGCCAGGAGGGCGACGACGACGAACAGCCCGGCGAAGCGCGGTCGCACGACAGCCGGATACGCTAGCCCGCGTGAGCACGGTCGCGTTCGACGTCGAGGCGGTGCGGGCGCGCTTCTCGGCGCTTCGCACGCCGCTCGCCTTCTTCGACGGGCCGGGCGGGACGCAGGTGCCCGACGAGGTGATCGAGGCGATCGCGTCCTACCTACGCGAGGAGAACGCAAACGTGGGCGGCGAGTACTCGACGAGCCGCGCGACCGACACGCTCGTCGCGAGCGCGCGCCTCACGGGCGCCGGCTGGCTCGGCTGCTCACCCGAGGAGGTGGTGTTCGGCGCCAACATGACGACGCTCAACTTCGCCCTCAGCCGGGCGGCGGCCCGTGAGTGGAGCGCGGGCGACGAGGTCGTCGTGACGCGGCTCGACCACGACGCGAACGTCGCGCCGTGGCTCGAGCTCGCCCGCGACCACGACCTCGTCGTGCGGTTCGCCGACATCCGCGACGACTGCACGCTCGACCTCGCAGACCTGGAGCGGCAGCTCGGCGAGCGGACGCGCGTCGTCGCGTTCCCGTGGGCGTCCAATGCCGTCGGGACCGTGACGGACGTGGCCGGCATCGCGGAGCTCGCGCACGCGGCGGGGGCGCTCGCGTGGGTCGACGCCGTCCACTACGCGCCGCACGGCCCGATCGACGTCTCCGAGGCCGACGTCGACGTGCTGATCTGCTCGCCCTACAAGTTCTGCGGGCCGCACCTCGGCCTCGCGTTCGGCCGAGCGGAGCTGCTCGAGCGCTGGCGGCCGTACAAGGTGCGCCCCGCGCCGAACGAGCCGCTCGGCCACCGCTACGAGACGGGGACGCTTCCGCACGAGCTCCTCGCGGGCTTCGTCGCTGCGGCCGACTACCTCGGCTCGATCGGCTGGGACGCGATCCGAAGCTGGGAGCGCGAGCTCGGCGAGCGCTTCCTCGCTGGCCTGCCGGAGAGCTGCCGACTGTACGGGCTCCCGACGATGGAAGACCGGGTGCCGACGTTCGCGTTCACGGTCGCCGGGCGGACGCCGCAGGAGGTCGCGGTCTTCCTCGGCGAGCGCGACGTCGCGGTGTGGCACGGGAACTACTATGCGCTCGAGGTGATGAAGCGGCTCGGGCTCGAGGACGGAGGCGCGGTCCGGGCCGGGATCGTCCACTACAACACCGCCGAGGAGGTCGACCGGCTGCTCGCGGCCCTCGGCGAGCTTTGAAGCTCCTCGTCTTCGGCGGCACCGGCTTCCTCGGCCGGCAGGTCGTCGAGGCTGCGCTCGCGGGCGGGCACGAGGTCACGCTCTTCAACCGGGGCCTGACGAACCCGGAGCTCTTTCCCGAGGTGGAGCGGATCGTCGGCGACCGCGACGGCGATCTCGCGGGGCTTCGGGGACGGCAGTTCGACGCGGTTCTCGACGTCCCCGCGCGCGTGCCTCGGCACGTGCGGCTCTCGACGGAGGCGCTGGCGGGCGTCGGCCACTACACCTTCGTCTCCAGCATCTCGGTCTACCGAGACTTCAGCGTGCCGGGGATCGCCGAGTCGGCGCCACTGCGGGAGTACGAGCCGACGATGGGCGACGACGACATGGAGACATACGGCTCGCGCAAGGCCGAGTGCGAGCGGATCGTCGCGGACGCGTTCCCTGGCCGCGCCCTGATCGTCCGGCCGGGGCTCATCGTAGGCCCGCACGACCCGACCGACCGGTTCACCTACTGGCCCGAGCGCCTTGCGCGCGGCGGCGAGATCCTCGCGCCCGGCCCACCGGAGCGCCGCGTCCAGTTCGTGGACGCGCGCGACCTCGCGCCGTGGATCCTGCGGCTCGTCGAGGAGGGTCGCACGGGCGCGTTCAACGCGACGAACGAGGGCGTGTCGATGGGTGAACTGCTCGCGGGGGCCCGCGTGGCGTGGGTCACGGACTCGTTCCTCCACGAGCAGGGCGTCGGCGAGTGGATGGAGCTGCCGCTCTGGCTCGCCGATCCCGCGTGGATCGGCATGCACCACGCCGACGTGTCACGCGCGGTGGCCGCCGGGCTCACGTTCCGGCCCGTGGCCGACACCGTGCGCGACACGGCCGCTTGGGCCGCGACGCGGGCCGGCGACCACGAGCCCGAGGCCGGTCTCGCGCCCCAGCGCGAGCGGGAGCTCCTCGAAGCGTGGCGGGCCCGCTCCTGAGCCGGAAGCTCGGCGCGAAGCCGGGCGCTGCGGTGACGGTGTTCTTCACCGCCTCGCGAGCGGAGCTCGCGGCGCGCTTCGGCGCGCTGAAGGAGACCCTGGCCCCGGCCGACGGCCTGTGGATCGCGTGGCCGAAGAAGGCGTCGCGGATCGAGACCGACCTCGACTTCGAGGCCGTGCAGCAGATCGGCTTCGACGCGGGCCTCGTCGACAACAAGAGTTGCGCGATCGACGAGAACTGGCAGGCGCTGCGCTTCGTCTACCGGCTCGCGGACCGCCCGTGAGAACCGTCACGCCTCCGGCACGGACGCGTGCGAATTTCACCGCTACGCTCAGAATGGGGGCGAAGGGCCGAAGGTCTCGGTGCCAGGCACGTGCCTGGCACCGCCGGAGGAGGGCTACTCGTAGGCTGCGCGGGCGCGCTCCCAGCGCGGATCGTCGCGCCGGATCAGGTCGGGATCGACTCCTCGCGCGGCCGCCAGGTCGATCGTCAGGAGCTGGAACCGGACGACGTCGACGACCGGATGGACCGTCGACACGAGCTTCACCTCGCAGCCGAGCTCCCGCAGCGCCCCCGCCGCGCCGTGCGCACGCTCCGCCACACGCCCCTCGCCCTCCAGCACGAAGCACCGCACGCGCTCGTCGATCGCCGCCAGCCTCGGTGTGGTACGCCTCCGCCGCGACGCGCGCGCCCTCCCGCAGCTTCAATGCCGCCTCCTGCGCCGTCGGCCAGTCGCGCCCCGCGCCGACGACCAGCCACCGCTCGTGCTCGGACATCGGCTCGCGCTCCGCCTCCAGCGCGCCCGCCACAGCGTCCGCAAGGCCCGACACGTTCTCGCCGCGCAACGCCGCGAGCGTCGTGACCGCGCACGTGTAGCTCACCGTATGGCACCAGCTCTGCTCGATCCCGGGTGTCGCGACGACCACCTCGTCGCACACCTCGGCGAGCGGGCTCTCCGGCGCACCCGTCACCAACACCTTGCGCCCCCCGAACCCCCGAGCGGCCTCGAGCGACAGCGGCGTCGTCCCCTCGTGGCTCACGACGACGAGCGTGTCGACGGCCGGCGGCGCGAGCACTGCCTCGAGCGCCTCGACCGCGAAGCCTCCGGTCTGCGCCGCGTGAAAGGACGTCCCGCAGCCCGTGTACGCCACCGAGCCGGGCGGCAGCCGCCGGTCGGTCGGCACGGCGCGCAGCCACTCCGGCTGCGCCGCGACCGCGGCCCGCATTCGCTCTCCGCCTGCCATGGACGCGTCTATACCATGGCCGTCGTGTTCGTCCACACCGAGAACGTGCGCTTCCGCGACCTCGACTCGATGGGACACGTCAACAACGCCGTGTTCCTCACCTACCTCGAGGAGGCCCGGATCGCCTTCCTCTTCGGCCGCGGGGCCACAACCGATTCGCTGATCGTCGCGCGCGTCGAGATCGACTACCGCTCGCCGGTCCGCCTCGGCGAGAAGGTCGAGGTCGACGTCCGATGCACGCGGCTCGGGACGAAGAGCTTCGACCTCGAGTACGAGGTGCGGGTCGGCGACCGGCTCGTGGCCGAGGCGCGCAGCGTCCAGGTCTTCTACGACTACGAGCGGCGCGAGGCGGCCGAGCTTCCGGCCGACTGGCGACAGGCGCTCACGGCGTGACCGCCTTCGAGCGACACACGCTCTCGAACGGCGTTCGGGTGCTGACCGCCCCGATGCCCCAGGCGCAGTCGGTGACGTGCGCGCTCATGTTCGCGGCCGGCTCGCGCTACGAGACGTACGACACGAACGGGATCGCCCACTTCGCGGAGCACATGTTCTTCAAGGGCACCGAGCGGCGCCCCTCGGCACGCCAGATCGCCGGCGAGATCGACTCCATCGGCGGCGAGTTCAACGCGTTCACCGGCAAGGAGCTGACCGGGTACTACGTGAAGTGCGCGGCCGAGCACCGCGACGTCGCGCTCGACGTCCTCGTCGACATGCTCCGCCACTCGCGTTTCGAGCCCGACGAGATCGAGCGCGAGAAGGGCGTGATCGTCGAGGAGATGAACATGTACTTCGACACGCCGCGCGACTACATCGGCGGCGTCTACGACGAGCTCCTCTACGACGACCAACCGCTCGGCTGGGACATCATCGGCCGCAAGGAGACGGTGCGCGCGGCGACGCGCGAGACCTTCCTCGACTACCTCGGCCGCTGGTACAAGCCCGACCGGCTCGTCGTGGGCATCGGGGGCAAGATCGAAGGCGACCTCCTCGAGCGGCTCGACTCACTCCTCGGCGACCTCGACGGCTCGGCCCCGGGCGGCCCGGCCCCGCTCGAGGTGCACGAGAACGGCGCCGTCAAGGTGCATACGAAGGCCTCCGACCAGGCGCACATCTGCCTCGGCGTCCGCAGCTACCCACTCGAGCACCCCGATCGCTACGTGCTCCAGGTCCTCGCGACCGTGCTCGGCGGCGGGATGTCCTCGCGTCTCTTCAGCGAGGTCCGCGAGCGCCGCGGCCTCGCCTACTACGTCTTCGGGACGAACCACAGCTATGTCGAGGCCGGGTCGCTCTACTCGCAGGCCGGTGTCGACATCAACCGAATCGACGAGGCGGTGACGACCATCGTCGAGCAGTTCCGGCGCATCGCCGAGGAGCCGATCCCGGAGGACGAGCTCGAGAAGGCGCGCAACTTCGCGAAGGGCCGCTTCGTGCTCCAGCTCGAGAGCCCGCAGGGGCTGATCATGTACGGCCTCCGGCGCGAGACGTTGGAGGGCCGGACGACCGAGCCCGAGGAGGTGCTGGCCGCCCTCGACGCCGTGACCGCCGAGGACGTGCAGCGGGTGGCGCAGGACGTCATCGCCGCCCACGACCTGAAGCTCGCGCTGATCGGCCCGTTCGACGACGCGGAGCGCTTCGAGAAGCTGCTGAGCTGAGAGCGCGCTCGCTCGAAGACGTCCGCTCGCTCCTCGAGGCGTCGTCGCCCGCCGTGCTGGCGACGACGCGGAAGGACGGGAGCCCGTACACCTCGCCGGTGTGGTTCCGCTGGGCGAGCGAGGCCTTCGAGATCGTGATTGCGCTCGGCGACGTCAAGCTGCGGCACCTCGAGCGCGACCGGCGCTGCTCGCTCCTGGTCTTCGAGGCGGTGCCGCCCTTCCGCGGCGTCGAGGTCCGCGGCGAGGCGACCTTGACGCACTGCGACGTGACCGAGATCAGGCGCTCGATCGCGGGCCGCTACCTCGGGCCCGAGGGCGGCAAGCGCTTCGCCGCCGCGCGCAAGGACCGGCCGGGCGTGCTCCTCCAGCTCGTTCCCGTCGAGCCCCGCGTCTGGGATCTCGGGGACCTGCTTCCGCACTAGCTCTGCGTCAGGCGCAGCGTTTGGCCAGCCCGAAGCGCACGGTCTTCGCGCGTCCCCCGACTCGAAAGGTCAACGGCACGCAGGCCGAGCGAGAGCGAAGGTAGAAGCCGCCTGCGTAGGCGTTCCAGACCTTCGGTGGGAGGGCCGGGCAGCGCGCGATCCGAAGCCTGCTCACGATCTCACTGTCCCCCCAGGTGATCGCCGCCCGCCTTCGCCAGGCCCTTGGCACGCTCACGACCACCGGGCCCGCGTCTCCGCGCACGACGAGACCGGCCTTTCTCCAGAACGTCCACGGGCGACTGCGGGTAGGCACGACCTGCGGCAGGTACGCGCGTGGGACCGACACCACCCCGAGGACGACGCGATAGTGCCCCGCATGACCCGACGCGCCGCGAAGGATGATCTGTTCGCACGACACGGTCGGCGGAGCGCGGCTCGTCGCCGCCCTCGCCGCGAGGCACAGCGGCACGGCGAGCACGAGCACGCCGGCTGCGCTCGCTCTTCGGCGCCTCAGGTCTCTTCGCTCTTCTCCGCCTCGGCGCGAGTCTTGATCTCCTCGACGACGGTGGGATCGGCGAGCGTCGTGGTGTCGCCGAGCTCGCGCTGCTCGGCCACGTCGCGGAGGAGCCGGCGCATGATCTTGCCGCTCCGCGTCTTCGGCAACTCGGGCGTGAAAACGATGTTCGCCGGCTTCGCGATCGGGCCGATCTTGCGGCCGACGTGGGCTCGGAGCTCCTCGAGCATCTCGATCGAGCCCTCGTCGCCGCCCTTCAGGCTCACGTAGGCGACGATCGCCTGGCCCGTCCGCTCGTCCTTGCGGCCGCAGACCGCGGCCTCGGCGACCCGCTGGTGGTCGACGAGCGCGCTCTCGACCTCGATCGTCGAGATGCGGTGCCCGGAGACGTTCATCACGTCGTCGACGCGGCCGAGGAGCCAGAAGTCGCCGTCCTCGTCGATGCGCGCGCCGTCGCCCGCGAAGTAGGCGTCTTCGTACTTCGACCAGTAGGTCTCGCGGTAGCGCTCGTCGTCGTGGTAGATCCCGCGCAGCATCGCCGGCCACGGCCGCTTGAGGACGAGGTAGCCGCCACCGCCGGGGCCGACCTCGTTCCCCTGCTCGTCGTACACGCCCGCCGCCACGCCCGGGAACGGCTTCGTCGCCGAGCCGGGCTTCAGCGTCGTCACCCCGGGGAGCGGCGTGATCAGGATCATCCCCGTCTCGGTCTGCCACCACGTGTCGACGACCGGCGTCCGGTCGCCGCCGATGTGCTCGCGGTACCAGACCCACGCCTCGGGGTTGATCGGCTCGCCGACGGTGCCGAGGAGACGAAGCGACGAGAGGTCGTGCTTCTCCGCGTGCTCCGGTCCCCACTTCATGTGCGTCCGGATCGCGGTCGGCGCGGTGTAGAGGATGTCGACCTTGTACCGCTCGACGATCGCCCACCAGCGGTCCTTGTCCGGATAGTTCGGGACGCCTTCGTAGATGACGCCCGTCGTCCCGTTGCACAAGGGGCCGTAGACGATGTAGCTGTGCCCGGTCACCCAGCCGATGTCGGCCGCGCACCAGTACACCGAGTCGGGCTTCACGTCGAAGATGTAGTGGTGCGTCGTCGCGACGCCGGTCAGGTAGCCGGCCGTCGTGTGGACGATCCCCTTCGGCTTCGCGGTCGTGCCGCTCGTGTAGAGCAGGTAGAGCAGGTCCTCGGAGTCCATCGGCTCGCACTGACAGCTCGACGGGTCGTCGCTCTCGCCCTCGACGGCGTCGTGCCACCAGACGTCGCGGCCTTCCTCGAAGCCGACGTCGCCGCCCGTGCGCCGCAGCACGACGACCCGCTTCACGCCGGCCGCGTCGGCGAGAGCCTCGTCGGCGTTTCCCTTCAGCGGGACGGTGGCGCCGTTGCGCCAGCCCTCGTCCTGGGTGACGAGCACCTCGCACTCCATGTCGTTCAGGCGGCCGGAGAGCGAGTCCGCGGAGAAGCCCCCGAAGACGACCGTGTGCGGAGCGCCGAGGCGCGCGCACGCGAGCATCGCCACCGGTAGCTCCGGCACCATGCCCATGTAGATCCCGACCGGCGTCCCCTTGCGGACGCCGAGCTTCTTCAGGGCGTTCGCGAACCGAACGACGTCCCGCTGGAGATCGGCGAACGTGATCGTCCGGCGCTCCTCCTCGGGCTCGCCCTCCCAGTGATAGGCGACCTTGTCGCCCTTCCCGGCCTCGACGTGCCGGTCGACGCAGTTGAAGCAGACGTTGAGCTTGCCGCCGAGGTACCACTTCGCGTAGGGCTGCTCCCACTCGTAGAGCTTCGTGAACGGCTCGAACCACGTCAGCCGCTCGCGGCCCTCGGTCTCCCAGAGCTCCTCCCAGTCGCGCTCGTAGATGTCGGGCTGCGCGTTCGCCTGGGCCGCGAAGTCCTCCGGCGGCTCGTACCGACGCTCCTCGAGGAGCATCGTCTCGATTGCCTGGCCTCCGGTCTGCGTCGTCGCCATCTGGGCCTCCTTTAGCTCTCGACTCGGCGCGGCATCGGACTCGGTCGACGCGCGACCTGCGGAAGCTCGCCCCAGAACGGCGCGCCGACCGGGAGCACCGGCCGCGGCGACATGCCGTTCACCACACCGGCTGCGGAGGTATACCAGGCGACGGCCGCCGTGACGATCCCGGCCCAGCCGCCCGCGTGGATCCAGCCGTTGTTGGCGTGCCCGTGCGCCTCCATGAAGAAGCCGATCGCGAGCAGCACCTCGGTGATCTGCAGCGTCAGGAAGACGCCGAAGACCGCCGCGTTCACGCGCGTCGACCACAGGAGCATGTAGAAGTTGAAGATCGCGAACGCGAGCAGGAACCACGCGAGCGCGTTCGGCAGGTCTGTCTTGGTCGCGGTGATCGCCGACGCGAAGTTCTTCGAGAGCACGAAGAACGTCACGAAGGTGCCGAGGGCGAGCCAGAACCCGCCGTACGTCGAGAACGCGGTCGCCCCGAACACGTTGCGGTTGCGGAATTCCCACATGCCGGCGAGAAGCTGGACCAGCCCGCCGTAGAAGAGCGCCAGCCCGACCCAGATCAGGTCGGGGATGAAGGTGGCGTTGTGCCCACTCAGGATGAAGGTCGTCAGCGCGAACGCCGCCAGCCCGAGCGGTGCCGGGTCGGCAACCGGTAAGGGCTCGACGGGAGCTGCGCGGACCTCTTCGGCAACGACAGCCATGACGTGCCTCCTCGATTCGAGCCCGACCTCGGGCAGGAGAACGCGCCGGGGCCGAGCGGCCCGTAAGTCGGATTCCGATTTACCCAGGTTTCAAGTCTTTAAACCGCGGCGAGCCGCCGTCGATAAGCTCAGCTCGTGGAGGAGGCGCACGCACATGCAGAGAAGCTCATGCAGGCGTGGGAGCAGGAGCTCCGACGCGAGCTGCCCGCAGGCGCCGACATCTTCGACGCGCACGTCCACCTCGGCACCGACATCGACGGCTTCCGCGGCGACTACGAGGAGCTCGAGCGGACCCAACGGCGCTTCGGAGTCTCGCGCGCGTTCGTGTTCTGCCTCGACGAGCCCGACCGGCATCCGGCCTTCCACGCCGCGAACGACCGCACGCTCGAGCACGCCGAGCGCTCCGGCGGCCGGCTCATCCCGTTCGTGCGCCTCGACCTCTCGGAGAGCCCGGTCGAGGAGGCGACGCGCTGCCTCGACCGCGGCGCGCGCGGGATCAAGCTCCATCCCCGCGCCCAGCGCTTCTTCCTGAACGACGAGCGGCTCGCGCCGGTCTTCGAGCTCGCCGCCGACCGGCGCGTGCCGATCCTGATCCACGGCGGCCGCGGGCTCCCGCCGATCGCGGACCACCTCGCGCGCCTCGTCGAGCGCTTTCCCGAGGCGCGGCTCATCATCGCCCACGGCGGGATCGCCGACCTCGCCGCGCTCGCCGAGCGCTTCGCAGGCAAGGCGGGCGTCTTCTTCGACACGTCCGTCTGGAGCCCCGTCGACCTGCTCGACTTCCACCACCAGATCTCGCCCGAGCAGGTGCTCTACGCCTCCGACTACCCGTACGGGCAGCAGCCGAGCTCGCTCCTGATCGCCCTCCGGACGGCGAAGGTCGCCGGGCTCGACGAGGAGCAGCTCCGGAACATGCTCGCCGGGAGCGCGAACCGGATCGCGGACGGCGAGCCGCCGCTTCCGCCCTCGCCGCCGAAGGGCCGGGCGACGTTCGAGCAGCCGATGGCGCTCGCCCGCGTCCACCAGTACCTGTCCATGGCGACGCCGCTCCTCTGGACGCGGCAGCCCGACACCGTCGGCGTCGTCGGCCTCGCCATCAACGCCTGCGACGAGCGGAACGGCCGCGTCGCCGAGCTCGAGCAGATCAAGGAGCTCCTGACGGCGGCGCGCGACCTCTGGCGGACGCTGCCCGAGATCGAAGACGAGCGCGAGCGGGTGGCGACGTCGCGCGCGACGTTTCGGCTCATCCACCTGGCGGACATCCTTGCCGTGACAAGCGGTGCTTGAGCTCACGATCAACGGCGGCGTCCACACCTTGGACCTGCCGGTCGACCGGCCGCTCGCGTACGTCCTGCGCGAGGACCTCGGCCTGACCGGCACGAAGATCGCCTGCGGCGAGGGGCACTGCGGCGCGTGCACCGTGCTCCTCGACGGCATCCCGACGCTCTCCTGCATCACGCTCGCGCACACGGTCGGGGAGCGCGAGGTGACGACGATCGAAGGCCTCCGCGAGCACCCGCTCGTCGACGCCTTCGTGCGGACGGACGCGCTCCAGTGCGGCTTCTGCACGCCTGGTCAGATCGTCTCCGCCTCGGCGCTCGTCGCCGCCAACCCGAGCCCGACGCGCGACGAGGTCCGGCACGCGATGGCCGGCAACCTGTGCCGCTGCGGCGCGTATCCGAAGATCGAGGAGGCGATCCTCACGTGGCGCGACTGATCCGCACCGAGAAGGAGGTCGAGGGACGGTTCACCGAGCAGTGGATCGTGGTCGAGGAGGATGCGCTCGACCAGTGGCCGGCCGGGCCGCGCACGGTGGTCGGGCAGCCGACTCGCCGCGTCGACGGCGTCGAGCGCGCCACCGGAGCCGCGGTCTACACGGCAGACGTGCAGCTCCCCGGGATGCTGCACGCGGCGGTCCTGCGGAGCCCGCACGCGCGGGCGCGCCTGGTGCGCCTCGACCTCGACGCGGTCCGCGCCGCGCCGGGAGTCCGAGCCGTGATCGGCCCGGACGACCTCGACGTCCTGACCTCCGAGCCCTGCTACGAAGGGCACGGCGTGGCGGCCGTCGCGGCGGATTCCTTCGAGGCCGCGCGGGCGGCGCTCGAGCTCGCCGCGCCGGAGTGGGAGGTGCTGGAGCCGCTCCTCGATCCCGAGGAGGCCGTCCGGCGCGAGTCCTTGCTCGCCGAGCCGCGCCGCCACGACCGGGGCGACTTCGACCGCGGCCTCGCCGCCGCGGACGTGGTCGTCCAGGCCGAGTACCGGACGCAGACGCTCCTCCACAACCCGCTCGAGACGCACCAGTCCGTGTGCCACTGGGAGGGCGACACGCTCGTCCTCTACACGTCGACGCAGAACATCTGGGGGGTGCGGGACGAGGTCGCCGACGCCTTCGGGCTCCCGCACGACGGCGTCCGCGTGATCTGCCGCTTCATGGGCGGCGGCTTCGGCGCCAAGAACGACGCCGGCGACTACACGCTCGTCGCGGCCGAGCTCGCCCGCCGGACTGGCCGCCCCGTCCGCTGCGCGCTCACGCGCCGGGAGGAGAACGTCGTGAGCGGGAACCGGAACGCGACGATCCAGCGGCTCACCGCCGCCGCGCGCTCCGACGGGACGCTGACCGCCCTCGGGGGCGAGTTCGTGTCGGCGCTCGGCTGGGACGGCTGGCTCGGCCCGACGGCGGGGCCGATGCAGATGCTCTACGCCTGCGCGAACGTGCGCACCGTCGAGTACGGCGCGAAGCTCAACCTCCCGCCGATGGCGGCGTTCCGCGCCCCCGGCTTCGTCGAGGGCACGTTCGGGCTCGAATGCCTGCTCGACGAGCTCGCCGCGCGGCTCGAGCTCGACCCGCTCGAGCTGCGGCGCCGCAACCACGCCGACTCCGACGGGACCGACGACCGGCCCTACACCTCGAAGAACCTGATGGAGTGCTACCGCCGCGCGGAGACCCACTGGGAGCGGCGCCACGAGGTGCGCGCCCGCTCCGAAGGGCCGTGGAAGCGCGGCGTCGGGATGGCGAGCCAGATCTGGTACGGCGGCGGCGGCCCGCCGTCGTACGCGTGGATCCGCGTCGGCTCCGACGGGCGCGCCGTCGTCGTGACTGCGATGCAGGACATCGGAACGGGGACGCGGACGGCGATGGCGCAGATCGCGGCCGAGGAGCTCGGGGTGCCGCTCGAGCACGTGCGGGTCGAGATCGGCGACTCCGCGCGCGGCCCCTACTCGGTCATCTCCGGCGGCTCCTCGACGACGCCGTCGATGGGACCGGCGGTCCGCTCGGCCGCGGCGGACGTCAAGCGCCAGATCCTCGAGATCGCGGCGCAGCGCTTCCACCTCGAGGAGCGCGTGCTCGACCTGAAGGGCGGCAACGTCGTCTCCGCCGACGGCGGCTCGTGGTCGCTCGAGGAGGTGACGGGGCTGCTCGAGGACGCGCAGATCCTCGGCAAGGGCGCGCGCGGGCCGAACCCGACCGGGATGCGCGTGATGACCTTCGGCGCGCAGGTGGCGGAGGTGGCGGTCGACGTCGAGACGGGCGAGGTGCGCGTCGAGCGCGTGGCCGCGATCCACGACGTGGGCCGGATCGTCAACCCGCTCGGCGCGTCGAGCCAGGTCGAGGGCGGGATCATCCAGGCGATCGGCCACGCGCTCTCGGAGGAGCGTCTCGACGACCCGGCGACCGGGCTCGTCCTGACGCAGACGCTCGACGCCTACAAGGTGCCGACGATCGCCGACGTCCCGGAGATCGTCACGGAGCTCGTCGACGTCCCGGACGAACACCTGACGAACCTCGGCTCGAAGGGCCTCGGCGAGCCGCCGATCATCCCGACGGCCGCGGCGATCGCGAACGCGATCCGCGACGCGACCGGCGCCGACGTGCGGTCGCTCCCGATCACGCGGGAGGAGCTGCTGCACGCGCTCGAGGCGGCGCGCGAGCAGGAGCGGCGTGGAGCTGCGGCGCCCGCCTGACGCGCAGCACGCGGTCGCGGCGCTCGGGAACGGCTCGCTCGCGCTCGCGGGCGGCACCGACCTCGTCCCGCTCCTCCGCGACGGGATCGTCCGTGCGGACACGCTCGTCCACCTGGCCGACGCCGTGCCGCGCGGAATCGACGGCACCCGAATCGGCGCGGGGACGACGCTCGCCGAGCTCGAGGTCGACCCGCAGGTCCCGGCAGCGCTACGCGAGGCGTGCGCGCAGGCCGCGTCGCCGCAGCTCCGCTCGATGGGCACGATCGGCGGGAACCTGCGCCAGGCGACGCGCTGCTGGTACTGGCGCCTCCGGTTCCCGTGCTGGCTGCACGGCGGCGAGGTCTGCCACGCGAAGGCCGGGCAGCACCGCGAGCACGCGATCTTCGGCAACGAGCGCTGCGCCTCGGCCCATCCCTCCGATCCGGCCGCCGCGCTGCTCGCGCTCGGCGCGCGAGTCCGGACCGACCGCCGCGAGCTGTCGGTCGCAGAGCTCTACCGGCTCCCGACGGACGAGAGCCGGGACGTGGTCGTGCTCGCGCCCGACGAGCTGGTGCTCGAGCTCGACGTCCCCCTCCCGGACGCGAGCGTCTACCTGAAGGCGATGGACCGGAAGAAGTGGGCCTTCCCGCTCGTCGGCGTCGCGGCGGCCCGCTTCGGCGACCGGGTCGCCTTCGGCCTCGCGGGAGTCGCACCGATCCCGTGGGCGGTCGACTCCGCCGACGACCTCGACCGGGCGACGCCGCTCCCGGGAACGGCGTACAAGGTCCAGATCGCGCGCGCCCTGATCGCACGGGCGTTTTCGGCTCTCTAGAAGCGGGGTACGGATGCGGCTACCCGTGCGACTTCGCGTGCTCGTCCTCGCCCTCGTCGTGGCCTCGACGGCCGCGGCTTCGTCCTCGGTCCTCGGGAGGGCGAGCTCCGGTCCCGCGACGCCTGTCGCCGTCCGGCACGATCCGGCCTGTCCTCTCCCGAGCCGCTACCGCGGCGCCTTCGAGCTCGCGGCGCGCGACACCGCACTTCCGCTGCCGCTCCTCGTCGCCGTCGCACGCGTGGAGTCCCGAGTCGACCAGCACGCGCGCTCGAGCCGCGGCGCGCAGGGCATCCTCCAGGTGCTTCCTTCGACGGCGCACGCGCTCGGCCTCGACGCGTCCTCGGCGCGCGCGAACGTCCTTGCCGGCGCACGCTACCTCCGGCAGCTCCTCGACCGCTTCGGATCTCCCGACCTCGCCCTCGCCGCCTACAACGCGGGCCCGGCCGCCGTCGAGCGCTCGGGCGGCGCGCCGAGCGGCCAGACGGTCACCTACGTCGCGAACGTCACCGACACCTGGCGCTCGCTCCACGGCTGCACCTGATCGGCGGAATCGTCCTGGCGGCTGGAGCCTCGACACGCTTCGGCTTCCCCAAGCAGCGCATCTTGCTGCCCGCCGTCTTGGAACGGCTGCGGCGTGCTTCGGTGGACGAGGTCGTCGTGGTCCTCGGCGCATACGAGGTCGAGACCAACGCGCGCGTGGTCCGCTGCGCCGACTGGGAACGCGGCCCCGGAGCCTCCCTCCGCTGCGGCCTCGCCGCGCTGGAGGCAGAGGCCGCGGTGGTCGTGCTCGCGGACGGGCCCGACCTCGCGCCCGAGGCGGTCGAGCGCGTGATCGGCGCCTGGCGTGAGCGGGGCGAGCCGGTCGTCGCCGCGAGCTATGGCGGCGAGCGGGGCCACCCGGTGCTGCTCGCCCGCTCGGCCTGGGGGACAGTCCCCGACGAGGGCGCCCGAGGACTACCGGCGCTCCTCGTACCATGTGACGATCTCGGGGCTCCAGGAGACGTCGACCGCGCCGACCAGCTTCCGGAGAGGCTGAGGGATGACGCTTCCGCTCGAGGAGGCGACGAGTAGCTCGGCGCTTGCGACGGCGCGGCTACGGCGCCGGCTGACCGTCGAAGAAACCGTGCACCGCTCCGGCCTCACCGCCGAGGAGATCGGCTGGCTCGAGGAAGGCCGGCTCTACCGCTTCGCGACGAGCGACGAGGCGCTGGCCGCCGCGGTCGTCTACGCGTCGGCGCTCGGAATCGGGCTCGCCGAAGCGCGCGAGCTCGCGGGCCTGCCGCCGCCCGAGCGGGAACCCGCGCGAGGGCGCGTCCGGCGCATAGCGGTACTCGGCGCGCTCGCCGTCTCGATCGCGGGGCTCGCCGCCGCGATCGCCTTCACCGGGTCGGGCCACGACCGCCATGGCGCGACACCAGGCCGGCACGGCGCGGCTCTCCCACCGCCGTGGAAGGTGCGGGTCGACGTCCTGAACGGGGCCGGCGACATCAACTGGACGCGCCGGGTCGCGAGCCGGATCGGCGCGCTCGGCTACCGGCTCGGCCGCGTCGCCCGCGCGAACCGGTTCGACTACCCGCGCACCGCCGTCTACTACGAGCCGGGCGGCCAAGCTCTCGCAGTCCGCCTAGCGCGTACGTTTCAAACGGTGACGTCCCCACTCCCGGGCGGCTCGAACCCGCGCCGCTTAGTGGTCATCGTCGGCCCGCACCGCGGGCCTGCTTAGAACAACGGAGTCCGCAACGCCGCCAGCCGGGCCTTCAGCTCCGGCGCCATCTCCTCGACGACCGCCTGGCGGACGAACCGGCGCAGGTGCTCCTCGAAGCGGTAGCGCTTGCGGCAGTACGAGCACAACGAGAGATGCGCTTCGGCCTCCACGCGCTCGGCATCATTCAGCTCCCGGTCGAGGAACGGCTGGAGCAGCTCCTCGCACTTTGCGCAGGGGTCGTCGGCAAAGCTCGTCATGCGGCCCCGACCGCCTCCTGCGCGAGCTGCTGCTTCAGGACGCGCCGGCCGCGGTGCAGCCGGGACATGACCGTCCCGATCGGGATGTCGAGGATCTGCGCGGCGTCGGCGTAGCTGAAGTCGCCGATGTCCACGAGAACGACGACGTCGCGGAAGTCGTGCGGAACGGCCGAGAGAGCCGAGACGACCGAGTCTTGCGACAGCCTTTCCACCACGCGCTCCTCGTCCGGGGCGTCCGGACTGGACTCCTCGAGCCTGTTGTACAGGAAGTAGTCACCCTCCTCCAAGGGCTCGAGGCCCGGCGTGCGCTGGAGCCGGCGACCGCGGTCGATGTTCAGGTTCGTGAGGATGCGAAGGAGCCACGCGCGAAGGTTCGTGCCCGGACGGAAGGAGCGCCAGCTGCGGAAGGCACGCGCGTAGGCCTCCTGCATCAGGTCCTCGGCCTCCTCGCGCGAGCCCACGAGGTGCCGCGCGACCCGATAGACCTGGTCGGCGAGAGCAAGCGCATCCTCTTCGAATCGCACACGGTCGCGGGCCTCCGTTGCCAGTCGGCGCGCCTCGGTGTCCGGCGTGGTCTCGCTCATCGCGGGCCACCCTAGCAGCGCGTTTTCTTCGGGGGTCGGAACGCTCGAACGCCCCTCGCTATTCCGCGCAAAGGGTTTGGGGAGCCGCTCGCCGAGGTACATCGCGGTCCGTGGAAGGCTACGACGTCATCACGAGCGACGAGCACAAGCTGGGCCACGTCGTCGGCACGATCGGCGACAACGTCGTCGTCGAGCACGGCACGCTCCGCAAGACGAAGCACGCCGTCCCGAAGGCCTTCGTGCACGTCGACGACGGCGAGAAGGTCGTTCGCCTCACCGTGTCGAAGGAGCTCGTCGAGGAGTCCCCGAAGGTGGAGGACGAGCTCGATGCGCGTGCCGTCGCCGAGCACTACGGTCTCGCCGCGGGCTACGAGGCGCCCGCCACCCTAGGCGACGGCGAGCTCCTCCCGGACGATCCCGCCTGGACCGCAGAGGAGGACGAGCTGCGGGCCGGGATCCCGACCGCCGAGCAGGAGCGCCTCCGCACGAGGCGCGGCGACGTGACACCGGAGTCGCCCGGTCTCCTCGGCGAGCGCACACCGCAGCGGTACGAGAAACCCTAGACCGGCTCGACCTCGCGGAACCCGCCCTTTGCAAGCGCCGCGAGGAGCGTCTCGCGATCCGTCTGCTCGTCGTCCCAGCCGAGGACGACCTGGCCCATCAGGTTCGCGTTCGCGAGCTCCAGCCCCGCTTGGCCGCGGAGCACCGCCGCGAGGCGGCCGACGCACCGTTCGCAGCGGATCCCGCTGACCTGGATCGTCTCCGTCTGGAGCGCCATCGGCCTCAGGCTACCGTCCGCTCCACGAGGTCGGCGCAGACGGCGACGAGGCCCTCCGTCCGGCCGACCCCGAGCTGGCGCGCCGCCTCCGGCTCTCCAAAGGGGGCCGCTCAGAGCTCGGCGGCGAGGTCCCGGGCGGGAAGGGCGCGCGAGCCGTCGGGGTGGATCAGCTCGGCCTCCATCCCGAACCGAAGGGCCGCCCAGCGGTTCTGCTGGTAGTCGCCGCGACGCCCCGGCTCGTAGGGAGGCGGCGGCTCTCGCAACGCAACGCGCACGAGCTCCCGGAGCAGCTCGACGAAGGCGGCGGTGCGCTCCAGCGCCGTCGGCTGGTCCGGCATCCGCACCTCGAGCGTGCCGAAGCGTGGATGCGGGCGGATGTCCCACCAGAGCCGCGTGTAGTCGACCGTGACGCCGATTCGCACGAGTCGCTCGACCCACGCCTCCCATTCTGCGTACGAGCGAAAGGCGGGCGGCGCACCGCTCCGCGGCAGCTCGGCGAGAATCGCGGCGCGGGTCGAGAGGAGCTCGGTCTCGCGGCCGCCGAGGTACGGGGAGTTGACGGACAGCGCGAGCACGAGCGGGAGCCACTGGAGGATCCCCTCGAGCGCGTGGAAGCAGGCGTCCGCCGAGTCGACGCCGACGTGGACGTGGAGCCCGCTCACGCCCTGGCGGCGGGCGATCGGGCCCACGTAGGCGACCATGTCGAGGTAGCGCTGCTCGTCGACGATCGGCAGCTCCTCCGGCGGCGTGATCGGGTGCACGCCGGCGGCGGCGATCCGCAGGCCGTTCCGCCGCGCGATCGCGTCCGCGGCCGCGCGGAGCTCCGCGAGCGCGGCGACCGCCTCGGTCGCGTCGGCGCAGATGTCGGTGTTCAGCTCGAGGACCGAGGCGTGGAGCTCGGTCTTCAGCCTCCCAGGCAGGTCGAGCCCCTCCGACTCGCGCAGGAACAGGTCGACGGCGCCGACCGGCTCGAAGGTCTCGCCGTCCAGGATCATGATCTCCTCCTCGACGCCGACGGAGAGCGTCGAGCTCTCGCCCCAGGCGCTCTCGATCAACGACGGACGCCGTGGACGGGACGGCCGGCGGCCTCCCACGCGTAGTACGAGGCACTCGGGCCGAACGACGGCTCGTAGCCGACGACGTGCGGGTTCCGGCCGACCTCTTTCGCGCGCTGGGCGTGCCGGAGGAGGTTCGGATCGTCCCGCTCCTGCCACACGAGGACGAGATGCGCTGCGGTCATGAAGTTGGCCACGAACGGACAGCTCTCGGCCGGGCAGGGGAACGGATCGGTGCGGACGCAGAACCAGCCGGTGTGGTCGCCGCCGCCTTCGTCGATCCAGAGCTCCTCGTCCTCGACGAGCTCTTCGTCGGCGAGCACCAGGCGGCCGGGCTCGATCTCCACCCGGCGACTGTAGCGTGACGCTCCATGCCGCCGAAGATCGCCGTACTCGGCACGAGCGGAAGCGGGAAGACGACCGTCGCCCGGGAGCTCGCCCGCGGTCTCGGCCTACCGCACGTCGAGCTCGACGCCCTCTTCCACGGCCCCGGCTGGACGGAGCCGCCGGTCGAGGAGTTCCGGCTGCGCGTCGCGACGGCGACGGACGGGAGCGGCTGGATCGTAGACGGAAACTACGAGAGCTCACTCGGCGACCTCGTCCTCGAGCGCGCCGACACCGTCGTCTGGCTCGACCTGCCCCTGCGCGTGGCGCTCTCACGCGTGAGGCGACGGACGATCCGCCGGATCCGCACCGACGAGGAGCTCTGGAACGGCAATCGCGAGAGCTGGCGCGGCGGCTTCTTCGGCCGGGAGTCGATGTTCGCCTGGACGATCCGGAGCCACCTCCGCCGCCGGCGGGAGTTGCCGCGGTGGCTCGCGGCGCATCCGCACCTGCGCGTCGTCAGGCTCCGCTCGGCGCAGGAAGTGGAGCGCTACCTCGACATGTAAGCCGGAGGTCCCGGGCAGGCGTGCGGGACCTCCGGCTCGTTGCTTCCGCGGGCCGCGCTGGCTTGCGCCCGAGCGGAAGCGGGCCCCCAGGGGATGGGGCCGTTCGGGGCGGCGTGTCGAGGGGAGAGGCTCACCAGCGCCTCAGTGCCGCCCAAGCTGAAAAGGACGTTTCGACCGGTCGTTGCAGACGGACGAACGGGCAAGGCCCGCACGTCCCGAAGGCGGCACCGCAAGCGGTGCCTCATTGCCGCCCAAGCTGAACGTCGAGAGTCATCTTCTTCGTGCCGCGGTAGATCTCGAGCTGGAGGGTGTCGCCGGGCTTCTTCGCCGCGATCACATCACGCAGGCGCTCGAGCGACCCCATCGTCTGGCCGTCGGCTTTCACGATCAGGTCGCCGCCGATCGGCCAGGTGTCGCCTGCGACGACCGCCTGTGTCGTCGCGCCGTGAAGGCCGGCCTTCGCGGCGCCGCTGCCCGCCTTCACCGAGGCGAGGAGGACGCCGTACGAGACGGGGAAGTGGAAGGTCTTCGCGATCTCGGGCGTGATCGCGACACCGGTGATCCCGAGCGAGGCGTGCTGGACCGAGCCGTTCTTCAGGAGCTGCGCGACGACGGTGCGGACGGTGTTGATCGGGATGGCGAAGCCGATGCCCACGTTGCCGCCGGTGCCGCCGGCCGAGCCCGTCTCGATCTGGGCGTTCACGCCGATCACGCGGCCGCTCGCGTTCAGCAGCGGGCCGCCGGAGTTGCCGTGGTTGATCGCCGCGTCGGTCTGGACGACGTGGTCGATCGCGTAGCTGTTCGGTGCCTGGATCTCGCGCTGGAGCGCGCTCACGATCCCGGCGGTGACGGAACGGTCGAGCCCGAAGGGGTTGCCGATCGCGACGACCGAGTCGCCGACGCGCACCGTGTCCGAGTCGCCGAGCGTGAGCGGCGTCAGCGCGCGCGAGCGGGCATCGACCTTCAGGAGGGCGAGGTCGGTACCCGGGTCCTTGCCGACGACGCGCGCCTTCATGCTGTCGTGGTTCGAGAAGCTGACCTCCACCGACCGGGCGCCGGCGATCACGTGGTAGTTCGTGACGATGTGGCCGGCCTTGTCGATGACGAAGCCCGAGCCGAGCGCGTGCTGCGTCTCCTGCTGCGGGAAGCCGGGGACCTGGCCGAACGGGTTGCTGTTGTCGAGCCTCACGACGCTCGTCGAGGTGACCTGCACGACGCCGGGCGCGGCGCTCCGGTAGATCTGGTTGATGGAGAGCGGACGTCCCGTGCGGAAGGCTGCGGGCGCGGAGGCGGGGCCGTCGCTGACGATCTCGCGGACGGTCGTCGTGTGACCGTCGAGGCCGGCGAAGACGGCGACGCCGCCGAGCGTGAGACCCGCGCCGATCACGGCTGCGACAAGGAGCTCGGCGGCGCGCCTGAGGATGCCGGAGTCCATC
This sequence comes from Actinomycetota bacterium, assembly GCA_005885565.1. Classification (GTDB taxonomy): domain Bacteria; phylum Actinomycetota; class Thermoleophilia; order Gaiellales; family Gaiellaceae; genus AC-50. The sequence goes on along the minus strand of VAXK01000010.1, from coordinate 5,046 downwards.
GAGCCGCGTTATAGCCAAGCCGGGGTTGGGCGCTCGTTGAGCGGCTGTTGCGCTCGCGTTAAGTCGGCGGGACGGTTACGCGCGGGCTCGCGCGGGGATGGACGGGGGACGTGATGGCCGTCGCGGCAGCCCAGCGTCGGCAGGCGCGGAGGCTCGCCAGCGAGCTGAGGGATGCCGTCGTCCGCCACCACCTGCTCACCTTCGCCTCGGCGGTGTCCTTCCGGGCGCTCGTCGCGCTCGTCCCGCTCACGCTGCTCGGCCTCGGCGTCCTGGGGGCGCTCGGGCAGGCCTCCGTCTGGGAGAACTCGATCGCGCCCACGATCCGACGCCATGTGACAGGGCCGGTCTTCGGCGGCATCGACTTCTCCGTGAGGCGCGTCCTCGCGAGCGACAAGGGCTCGCTGATCTCGCTCGCCGCCGCGCTCGTGCTCTGGCACATGACGGCCGCCGTCGCGACCGTGATGGAGACGCTGAACCGGATCCACGACGTGGAGGACGAGCGCCCGTGGTGGCGGAAGCTCCTCGTCGCCCTCGCGCTCGCCGCCGCGATCGTCCTCTGCCTCATCGCCGCCGTGCTCGTCGTGAGCATCGCGCCGAAGCTGGGCTCGGGCGCGCTCCACTTCGTGCTCGGCGTCGGCCGCTGGCTCGTGGCCGCGGTCCTCCTCGGAGTCGCGGTCGGCGTGCTCGTCCGCTACGCGCCGGCCGAGCACCCGCGACCGCGCTGGGCGAGCATGGGCTCGATCGCGATCGTCGGGGCGTGGATTGTGCTCTCGCTCGTCTTCCGCGTCTGGGTGAGCGACGTCTCGAACTTCAAGACCGGGATCGGCTTTCTGACCGCCTTCCTCGTGCTCGGCGCCTACATCTACCTCTCGGTGCTCGTGTTCATCATCGGGGTGCAGCTGGACGAGCTCCTTCGCAAGCGGGAAGAAGGATCGTGACGCGTTTAAGCTCGCCGCCCGAGGCGAAGGAAGGAGCCGGATGCCGCTCGCGAAGCTGATCGGGCGCTGGCCGCTCCTGCGGCAGGCCGACGGCGATCCGCTCGCCCTCGGCAAGGCGGTCCAGTCCGAGCGCACGCAGAAGCTCCGGCCGCGGACGGCGGAGGCGGAGCAAGTGGTGCAGTCGATCTGCCCCTATTGCGCCGTCGGCTGCGGGCAGCTCGTCTTCGTCCGCGACGGCAAGGTCGACCAGATCGAGGGCGACCCCGACAGCCCGATCTCGCGCGGGCGCCTCTGCCCGAAGGGCGCCGCCTCGAAGTCGCTCGTGACGAGCCCGACGCGCGTGCTGAAGGTGCGCTATCGCCGGCCGTACGCGACCGACTGGGAGGATTTGCCGCTCGAGCAGGCGATGGACATGATCGCCGACCGCGTCCTCGAGGCGCGCCGCGCTACCTGGGACGCGTCCAACAACCGCACCATGGGAATCGGAAGCCTCGGCGGCGCGACCCTCGACAACGAGGAGAACTACCTGATCAAGAAGCTGTGCATGGGCCTCGGCATCGTCCAGGTCGAGAACCAGGCACGCATATGACACTCCTCCACGGTCCCCGGTCTGGGGACCTCGTTCGGGCGAGGCGGGGCCACCGACTTCCAGCAGGACCTCGCCCGCTCGGACTGCATCCTGATCATGGGCTCGAACATGGCCGAGAACCACCCGGTCGGCTTCCAGTGGGTGATGGAGGCGAAGCTCGCCGGCGCGAAGATCATGCACGTCGACCCGCGCTTCACGCGCACGAGCGCGATGGCGACGACGTACGTCCCGATCCGCGCCGGCACCGACATCGCCTTCCTCGGCGGCGTCGTGAACTACATCCTCGAGCACGAGCGCTGGCTCGACGAGTACGTCAAGCACTACACGAACGCGCCGGTGATCATCGACGAGCGCTTCCGCGACACGGAGGACCTGGACGGCTTCTTCTCCGGCTTCGACCCCGAGAAGCGGATCTACGACACCTCGAGCTGGCACTACGCCGGCATGCCCGTCCAGGAGACGGCGGGCGAGCGCTCGAAGGGCGGCACGAAGGGCGAGCAGTCCGGCCACGGCGCGCAGTCGGGGCACCTTTCCTCGGGTGAGCCGCCCGAGGAGGACGAGACGCTCCGGCACCCGCGCTGCGTCTTCCAGCTCGTCAAGAAGCACTTCCGCCGCTACACGCCGGAGGTCGTGGCGCAGATCTGCGGCTGCACCGAGGAGCAGTTCCTGGAGGTGGCGGAGGCGCTCTGCGCCAACTCGGGCCGCGAGCGCACCTCGGCGATCGTCTACTCCGTCGGCTGGACGCAGCACACGGTCGGCGTCCAGTACATCCGCACCGCCGCGATCATCCAGCTCCTGCTCGGGAACATCGGCCGTCCCGGCGGCGGGATCGTCGCGCTCCGCGGGCACGCGTCGATCCAGGGCTCGACCGACCTCGCGACCCTCTACAACATCCTCCCCGGCTATCTGCCGATGCCGCACGGCGAGAAGGACACCGACCTCGCCGCCTACCTCGAGAACCACGCGGGCACGACGGGCTGGTGGGGCCACTTCGACGCCTACGTGATCAGCCAGCTCAAGGCGTTCTGGGGCGAGGCGGCGACGAAGGAGAACGACTTCCGCTTCGACTACCTGCCGAGGATCGACTCCGACCACTCGGCGTACCAAACCGCCGTCGACATGCTCGACGGCAAGATGAAGGGCTATTTCCTGTTCGGCGAGAACCCGGCCGTCGGCTCGGCCAACTCGCGTCTGCACCGGCTCGCGCTCGCGCAGCTCGACTGGCTCGTCGTACGCGACTTCCAGGAGATCGAGAGCGCGTCGTTCTGGAAGGACGCGCCGGAGATCGAGACGGGCGAGCTGAAGACGGAGAAGATCGGCACCGAGGTCTTCCTCCTCCCCGCCGCGACGCACGTCGAGAAGGACGGCTGCTTCACGAACACGCAGCGGCTGCTCCAGTGGCACTCCAAGGCGCTCGAGCCGCCCGAGGACTGCCGCTCGGACCTCGGCTTCGTCTACCACCTCGGCCGGAAGATCCGCGAGAAGCTCGCCGGGTCGACCGATCCGCGCGACCGGCCGGTCCTCGACCTCACCTGGGCGTACGCGACGAGCGGACCATACGAGGAGCCGAGCGCCGACCAGGTGCTACGGGAGATCAACGGCGTCGGGGCGGACGGGATCGCGCTCGGCACGTACGCGGACCTGAAGAACGAAGGGTCGACGGCGTGCGGCTGCTGGCTCTACTGCGGCTGCTACGCCGACGAGCAGAACCGGCCGGCGCGCAAGAAGCCGGGCCGCGAGCAGACCTGGGTCGCGCCCGAGTGGGGCTGGGCGTGGCCGCTCAACCGGCGGATCCTCTACAACCGCGCGTCGGCCGACCCCGACGGCAAGCCGTGGTCGGAGCGCAAGCGCTTCGTCTGGTGGGACGAGGCCGAGCAGAAGTGGGTCGGCGAGGACGTGCCGGACTTCGACGAGCAGAAGGCGCCGACCTACGTCCCGCCGGAGGACGCCGAGGCCGAGCACGCGATCGCCGGCGACCACCCGTTCATCCTCCAGGCCGACGGGCGCGGCTGGCTCTTCGCCGCGGCCGGCCTGATGGACGGGCCGCTGCCGACCCACTACGAGCCGCACGAGTCGCCGTTCGACAACCCGCTCTACGCCCAGCGCGCGAACCCCACGCGCCAGCTCTTCGAGCACCGCGAGAACCGCTACAACGAGGACGGCGCGTACCCGTACGTCGTCACGACGTACCGCCTCACCGAGCACCACACCGCGGGCGGGATGAGCCGGACGCTCCCCTACCTCGCGGAGCTCCAGCCGGAGTTCTTCTGCGAGGTCTCACCCGAGCTCGCCGCCGAGCGCGACCTCGAGCACGGCGGCTGGGCGACGATCGTCACGGCGCGCACGGCGATCGAGGCGCGGGTCCTCGTCACCGAGCGCATGACGCCGCTCGAGGTGCAGGGCCGCACGGTGCACCAGGTCGGGCTGCCCTACCACTGGGGGACGAAGGGGCTCACGACGGGCGACGCGGCGAACGACGTCTTCTCGCTCGCGCTCGACCCGAACGTGCACATCCAGGAGGTCAAGGCGGCGACCTGCGACATCCGGCCGGGGCGCAGGCCGCGTGGCCGCGCCCTGCGCGAGCTGGTCGAGTCGTATCCGGGGAGGCTGGAGTCGTGAAAGCCGGCGACGGCCAAACGACCTACGGCCTCCAGATCCAGCCCCGGATGGGGTTCTTCACCGACACGTCGATCTGCATCGGCTGCAAGGCCTGCGAGGTGGCCTGCAAGGAGTGGAACCTCGTCCCCGAGGACGGGCTCGAATGGACGGGTCACTCGTACGACAACACCGGCGCCCTCGACGCGAACACCTGGCGCCACGTCGCCTTCGTCGAGCAGCAGGTCGACGACGGGCTCCGCTGGCTGATGAGCTCCGACGTCTGCAAGCACTGCACGCACGCGGGCTGTCTCGACGTCTGCCCGACCGGCGCGATCACGCGGACCGAGTTCGGCACCGTCGTGATCCAGGACGACGTCTGCAACGGGTGCGGTTACTGCGTCACCGCCTGTCCCTTTGGCGTCATCTCGAAGCGCGAGATCGGCGGCGACGGCGGAATGCACAAGTGCACGCTCTGCTACGACCGGCTCGAGGACGGGCTCGAGCCGGCATGCGCGAAGGCGTGTCCCACGAAGTCGATCCAGTTCGGGCCGGTCGACGAGCTGCTCGCGCGCGCCGAGGGACGGGTCGAGGAGCTGCACGAGGCCGGCGTAGGCGACGCGCGCCTCTACCTCGCCGACGAAACCGACGGCGTCGGCGGCGGAGGCGCCTTCTTCCTGCTCCTCGACCGGCCGGAGGTCTACGGCCTCCCGCCCGACCCGGTCGACCCGACGAGGCACCTCGGCGAGGCCTGGGGCGCGGCGCTCGCGGCGGGGGCGGCGCTCGTGGCGGGGGCGCTCGTCGCGTTCTTGGGCGGGCGGCGGTGACCTCGTACTACGGCCGGCCGATCATCAAGGAGCCGGTGTGGAAGCCGGAGATCCCGACCTACTTCTTCACGGGCGGGCTGGCCGGCGGCGCGGCGCT
>VAXK01000205.1 GCA_005885565.1 Actinomycetota bacterium | reverse complement strand
ACCTCCTTTCCGCGGTAGCCGCACTTTAGCCGACGCCGGAAGGTCCGGCGCCTTCGGCGCCATGACGACTTTCCGGCGATCTCCTACCGGCGAACGTTCGTGTGCCGCGCCCGCCATGTCGGTCGCGGCGGCGCGACACGGCGGTCAGCGCAGGACGACCGAAAGCTCCAGCCCGCGGTCGAGCGGGACGGTCACCGATTCGAGAGTGGGGTCGGCCTGGCGGGCGCGCGAGTACGCGCCGAGGGTGTCCTCGTGGGACAGGACGTTGTCGGCCACGACGAGGGCGCCGGGCTCGAGCTTCCCGCGCCCGAGCCCGAAGAGCCGCTCGTAGTCCTCCTTCTCCGCGTCGAGGAACACGACGTCGAAGACGTCGTCGATCGCGGGCAGCGTCTCGTAAGCGTCGCCCTCGACGAGGTCGGCCCAGTCGTCGAGGCCGGCGTCGGCGACGTTGCGCCTCCAGGCCTCGATCTTGGCCGGGTCGCTCTCGAGCGAGAGCACGCGGCCGCCGAGGTAGCGCACCCCGGCCGCGAGCCAGATCGTCGAGTAGCCGCGCGAGCCGCCGATCTCGAGCACCTCGCAGTCGGTCTGCGGCGCGACGAGCCCGAACAGGAACTGGCCCGTTGGCCGCGCGACCTGCCGCGCCCGCAGCTCGCGCGCCACGCCCTCCTCCCGCTCGCGCGCGTCCTCCGCCTCGAGGCGCGCGAGCACCTCCCTCACACGGTCGTCGAGCAAGCGATCTCCCGCTCGACCTCGGCGCGCACGATGCAGTCGGCGAGGTGGTCGTTGACGACGCCGCAGGCCTGCATCGTCGCGTAGACCGTCGTCGGCCCGACGAAGCGGAAGCCCGCCGCGCGGAGCCGTTTCGACAGAGCCGCCGACTCCGGCGTCGAGGCCTGCCAGTCGGCGGCGGTCCGCGGTGCGCCACCGTCCGCCGGCCGGTGCAACCACACAAGCTCCGGCAGCGACGACCCCGCCTCCCGCAGCGCGAGCGTCGCGCGCGCGTTCGCGATCGCCGCCTCGATCTTGCCACGGTGCCGGACGATCCCGGCGTCGCCGAGCAGCCGCTCGACGGCGCGCGGCCCGAACTCCGCCACCGCCTCCGGGTCGAAGTCTGCGAAGGCGGCGCGGAAGGCAGGCCGCTTGCGCAGGATCGTCAGCCACGAGAGCCCGGACTGGAACCCCTCGAGGCAGAGCCGCTCGTAGAGCCCGCGCTCGTCGGTGACGGGCCGGCCCCACTCGTGGTCGTGGTACTCGACGTAGGCCGGATCGGCGCTCGACCAGCAGCGCCGCGGCTCGCTCACGCCACCCTGACCTTGACGATCCCGTCTTCGACGCGTACGGGGAAGGTCTCGACCGGCTCGACGGCCGGTAGGGTCAGCGGCCGGCCGGTCCGGATGTCGATGTGCGCGCCGTGCCGCGGACACACCGCATACCCCTCCTCGACGTCGAAGTCGCCCTCCGCGAGCGGCCCGTCGTCGTGCGAGCAGCGATCCTCGATCGCGTAGAACTCCCCACCAAGGTTGTAGACGCCGAGCGAGAACTCGCCTGCGTGGACGATCTTCACCTCGCCCGGCGGCAGCTCCTCCACCGGGCAGACCTCGATCTCAGCCGCCACTATCCGAGCGTCAAGTCGTCGAGCCCGGCCGCCTCTTCCGGCAGCGGCGTCCCCTTGCCCTTGTGGAGGGCGACCTTGAGCGTCCAGAGGCCGAGGAGGGCGCACTTGAGCCGGATCGGCGTGAGCGGGATCCCGACTTCGTCGAGGAGCTCGTCCTTCGAGAGCGTGGCCACCTCGGACGCGCTTCGGCCTTTCACCATCTCCATCAGCATCGAGGTCGCCGCCTGGCTGATCGCGCACCCGCGGCCCGAGAACTTGACCTCTTCGATCGTGTCGCCGTCGGGCTCGAAGCTGACGTAGATCGAGACCTCGTCGCCGCAGAGCGGATTCTGGCCGTCGGCGCTCGCGTCGGCGTCGTCGATCACCCCGTGCCCGCGCGGGTTCTTGTAGTGGTCGAGGATGACCTCGCGATACAGCTGGTCGAACTCGCTCATGCGAAGAGTCGCCGCGCCTCGTGCACGCCCTCGGCGAGCCGGTCGACCTCCTCGGGGAGGCTGTACAGGTAGAAGCTCGCCCGGTTCGTCGCCGCCACGCCGAGCTTCGCCATCAGCGGCTGGCAGCAGTGGTGGCCGGCGCGAATCGCGACGCCCCGCATGTCGAGCACCTGCGCCACGTCGTGCGGATGCACGCCCTCGAGGTTGAAGGAGACGATGCCGGCGCGACGCTCCGGCGGCGGGCCGTAGAGCTTGATCCCCGGGACGTCGGCCAGCGCCTCGAGCGCCTGCGCGGCGAGCTCCTGCTCGTACTCCTCGATCGCGTCGAGCCCGATCCCGGTGAGATAGTCGACGGCCGCGCCGAAGCCGACGGCCTCGGCGATCGGCTGCGTCCCCGCCTCGAACTTCGCCGGCACCTGGCCCCACGTCGTCCGCTCGAGGTTGACCGCGCGGATCATGTGCCCGCCGAGGTTGAACGGCGCCATCCGCTCGAGGATCTCCTGCCGCCCCCAGAGCGCGCCGACGCTCGTCGGGCCGCACATCTTGTGGGCCGAGAAGGCGAGGAAGTCGCAGCCGAGCGCCTGGACGTCGATCGGGTGGTGCGGCGCGGCCTGGGCGGCGTCGACGACCATGATCGCCCCGCGCTCGTGCGCCCACGCCGAGAGCCGCTCGACCGGGTTGATCGTGCCGAGGGCGTTCGAGACGAGGTTGTTCGCGACCACCTTCACCTGCTCGGAGCCGGCGATCTCGTCCAGCGTGTCGAGCCGAAGCTCGCCGTGGTCGTCGAGCGGGATCGCGCGAAACTCGGCGCCGGTGCGCTGCGCGATGTACTGCCACGGGACGAAGTTCGAATGGTGCTCGAGCTCGGTGACGAGGACGACGTCGCCGGGGCCGAGGTTGTCGAGCCCCCAGGCATAGGCGACGAGGTTGAGCCCCTCCGTCGCGCCGCGGAGGAAGACGACCTCGCGCGCCGACGGCGCGTTGACGAAGCGCGCCACCTTCTCGCGCGCGCCCTCGTACTCCGCCGTCGCGCGCTCCGAGAGCGTGTACACGCCGCGGTGCACGTTGGCGTACGAGGTCTCGTAGAACGTCCGCAGCGCTTCGAGCACCTGCCGCGGCTTCTGCGAGGTCACCGCCGAGTCGAGGTACGCGAGCGGCTTGCCGTTGATCTCCTGCTCGAAGATGGGGAAGTCGGCGCGGAGCTTCTGCGCGTCGAGCTTCTTCCGTTCCGTCACGGCCACGGACGCATCGTACCGAGGCGCCGCCCGGCTACCGGCGCGGCAGAGGCTGCCACGAGGGGTCGAAGTCGTCGACCGGGGCGACGCTGTGCGTGACGACGCGGCGCAGGCTGCCGTCGGGGTTCCAGATCTCGATCCGACGGGCGACCTCGTACGGACTTTGGGGATTCGCGACCACGCGCAGCCTTCCGTCCGGGGACCATGCCGCCCGGGTGATGCTCAGGCGGCCGCGCGGCGTCCACGTCGGACGCGCGTCGAGGCCGTAGTCGCGGACGACCCGGTGGACGCGGCCGGTGCGGACCGTGAGGACGTAGTACCCGCCGCGGCCGGCCAGGGCCTCGGTGCGCGGCAGGAGCCAGTAGGCGATCCGGCGCCCGTCGGGCGACCAGGTGGGATAGAGCTCGTCGAGATCGGTCGTCCGCGTCAGCAGCCGGACGCGCCCGCCGCTCGAGCCGATCACGGCGAGATCCGCGTTCCTCTGGCTCGTCCGGCGCGAGAAGACGATCCACTTGCCGTCGGGCGACCATGCCGGCTGCTCGTCGGCCGTGCCGTTCTCCGTCAGCCGCCGCTTCCGCGACCCGTCCGCCCGCATCGTCCACAGCTCGTCGCCAGAGAGATCGAGGTTCGTCGCGCCGTCGGCCTCGACGTACGCGATCCGGCTGCCGTCGGCCGACCACGCGGGGGAGAACTGGTCGAACGACCGGTCGCGCGTCAGGTTCAGCAGCCCGCTTCCGTCGGGCCTGACGGAGTAGACGTCGCGGCTCTGCCAGTCGCCGGACGCCGGGTCGTAGACGCCGCGGACGAACGCGACACGGCCGTTCCGGCCCGGAAACGTGGCGTGAGCATCGGATGTCGCACCGAAGAGGACGAGCGCGAGCGCCGCGACAGCCAGCCTCACTCCTCACAAGGTACGACGGGCGTGTTAGGACTTCGCGCGGCGCCGACGCGCCGCGGCTTGCGTGGCCCGGTCCGCGCAGAGCTCGCAGCAGTAACGGCGGCTGCGGTTGCGCGAGCGGTCGACGAAGACGCATCGGCACGGATGCGCCCTGCACCGGCCGAAGCGCCCCGCGGCCTCGGCGGGCCCGTACCGGAAGCGCCACCCGTCGGACGTCCGCTCCAGGCGCGGCGGGTCCGCGTGCTCGACGAGCACGGCGTTGAGCGTCGACACCGCGTCCTCCTCCGAGGTCGCGTCGAAGGCCTCCCGCAGCCGCTCGCGCAGCACCTTGGCGGCCGGTACGTCCTCCTCGCGTACGGCGGCGGCGGCCGCCTCGTAGCCGTGGAAGCCGAGGTAGAAGCGGAGCCAGCGCACGCTCAGGAGCTCCGGGTCCGGCTCGAGCTCGTCCCAGGAGTTGAGCAGGTCGACGGCGAGCTGCTCTGCGCGGCATCGACGGCCGTCGCGAACGCGCCGACCGTGACGCTCACGCCCTTCGAGCGCACGCGCGTCATCCCGACGAGCGCGGAGACCTGCCCGTTCGACATCGTCGTGCACTCGGCGGGAACGTTCCGCGAAGCGGTGTACTCGAGCGGCCGCGACGTGACCACGGTCGAGGACTTCCACCTCACCTGGTCGAACCCGCCCGGCGGCAAGTCGCTGGCCTCGCCGCTCGCGGGGCCGTTCGTCGTCGAGCCGAACGGCGACGGCACCGTGACCGTGACGATCGACGGCAACAACGGCCGCTTCACGGCGCCGGGCTACGGCCTGGTGTTCGCGGACGTCGGCCGGCTCGTCTACGTCGCCGACCCGAGCGACCTCAACACGGCGCTCCGGATCCTCCAGGCGACCGGCCACCAGGACGTGTCGCCGTTCCCGCAGATCTGCGCGGCGCTGGCCTAGTCGTCCCGCTGAGCGCGCCCGTCGCCGCCCCCTTCGCGGCGGGCGCGCTCGAACCCGACGATCCGCCACATCGGCGTTCGGGTGTCGAGCGCCGGCTCGAGCCCGCGCGCCCGGGCGGCCGAGAGGATCGTCGCGACCGGATGGACGAATGTCCTGAACTCGGTTCGCGTCACCGCGAGGAAGGCGTTGAGCACGGCGCTCCCCGCCCGGAAGAGCGCCGTGTCCGGTGGGAAGCTGAGCACGAGCCTGCGCCGCGCATGGTCGGCGGCCGCGCCGACGAGGGCCTCCGAATCCGGGTAGCAGCAGACGACGCGGTGCAGCACGACGTCGTCGGCCGGCTCGAGCTCGGCCGCGTCCCGGACAAAGTCACCGAGCTGCCGCTCCACACGTTCCTCGAGCCCCGCCTCGCGCAGCAGCTCGCCAGCCGGCGGCTCGTACTCCGGCGAGAGCTCGACGTTCGTCGCCCTCGCCGCGCCCGCGCGCAGCAGCTCGAGCTGGATCGCGCCGATCCCGCCTCCGACCTCGAGCACCGAGTCGCCCTCGACGCCGCGGCCAGCGAGGAAGCCGACGATCCGCCGCGCCGCTCGGTCGAGCCCGCGCCGCTGGTACCTCCTCACGTCCCGCCTGGCGGTCTTCTCGCCGAAGATCTTCCGGTACCCGGAGGGCGTGCAGCAGCCGGCCACGCGGCGAGTTTAGGCTGTCGCGCGTGCCGCAGACCATCACGCCGATGCTGTCCTACGAGGACGTAGCCGGTGCCGCGGAGTGGCTCGTCCGCGTCTTCGGCTTCCGCGAGGAGCTTCGCTACGAGGAGCCGGACGGCCGGGTCACGCACGTCGAGCTCCGGCTCGGCGACGGCGCGGTGATGCTCGGGAGCCCGAGCCCGCACTACGAGAGCCCGAAGACGCATCGCGAGCGCTGCGAGGCGGCGGCGCGCTGGTCGGAGACGCCGTTCGTCGTCGACGGCGTGCACGCCTACGTCGACGACGTGGACGGGCACTTCGAGCGGGCCCGCTCCGGTGGGGCGCGGATCCTCTCGGAGGTCGAGGACACGCCCTTCGGCGATCGCCACTACCGGGTCGAGGATCTCGAGGGCCATCGCTGGATGTTCGCCGAGCGCGTCCGCGACGTCCCCGCCGAGGACTGGGGCGCAACCGAGGCGTGACGACCTTCGCGCTCGTCCACGGCGCCTGGCACGGCGCGTGGTGCTGGGAGCGCCTCGAGCCCGAGCTCGAGGCCCGCGGCCACGACGTCGTCGCGGTCGACCTGCCGTGTGACGACCCGTCACTCGGGAGCGCCGACTACGCGACGGTCGTCACGCGCGCGCTCGACGGCGTGGCCGATGACGTCGTGGTCGTCGGCCATTCCCTCGCAGGGCTCGCGATTCCGCTCGTCGCGCTCGAGCGCCAGGTGAGGAGGCTCGTCTTCCTGTGTGCCCTGATCCCGCAGGTCGGCCTGAGCCTGCGCGAGCAGGAGGGCGTCTTCGTCGACGGCTTCGGCGCCGCACTCGTCCGCGACGAGTTGGATCGCTCCTACTGGCCCGACGGAGCTGCCGAGCAGGGCATGTATCCGGAGTGTCCGCCCGAGGCGGCCGCGTGGGCGTCCGCACGGCTACGCCGTCAGGCGCGCCTTCCCAACGTCGAGACGACGCCGCTCGAGACGTGGCCGGCGGTGGAGAGCACGTATGTGGTCTGTGCTCGCGACCACGCCGTCGACCCGGCCTGGTCACGCCGCGCGGCGCGCGAGCGGCTCGGAGTCGAGGCGATCGAGCTCGACGCGGGTCACTCGCCGTTCCTCACGTGCCCGCGCGAGCTCGCAGACCTCCTAACCGGCTCGTAGCCTCGGGATCCGCACCTTCGGCGCCGCGTTCGGGTGCGCCACCCGATTCGTTCCCGGCTCGAAGTAGCGCACCGGGAAAGCGTTGTAGACCGCCTTGCCGGAGCGCGTGTGGACGACGCGCCGCTCCGGATCGGGCACGCCCGGGCGCAGGTCGACCGGCGCGCCGGCGCCGGTGTAGAGGAGCACGTCGTGGAGGAGCTTCCCGTTCTTCGAGTACGGATAGACGTTGCCGACGGGAGCCCCGTCGTATGTCAGGCCCGGCGTGAACGCCGCGATCTGAGCGTAGTAGACCCTCGTCGGCGGGACCGGGCGGTGCGCGAGGTGGACGGCGACGGGTACGGCCGCGACGACGAGCGCGAGTTCCACGAGGGACCTCGAGCGGCCGGTCAATCCGAGCCAGATCGAGACGACGGCGGCGGCGGCGATCACGAGCAGCGCGATCGCTCCGCTGCCGAGGTGAGGGAGGACGACGTAGGTGCGCGACCAGGGAGCGCCGATCGCGAGCGCGAAGGCCGCAACGGCGACGTACGCGCGCGCGAGCCACCACAGCGGCGCGAGACGCCGGAGCTCCGAGACGCGCGGGTCGGCAGCAATCCTGCTCAGCGCGTCGCGAATCGTCGGAGCCGAGGCGGCGGGCGAGCCGCCGTGAAGCCCGGCCGCAGCGCGGAGCTCGGCGGCGAACTCCTCGGGCGGCCCGAGCCGCGCGGCGACGTTCCCTCCGCTCTCGGCGGCCGCCTCGACGAGCGACGGCTCGACCTCCGCGAGCAGGTCGTCCCGCTCCGTCGGCGGGAGATCGGCCAGCGCCGCGCGCACGGCGGCGAGGTACGCGGTCACCTCGGCTGATACACCGGTCATGCGGTCACCTCCACGTTCGACTCGAGCAGGTTCGTCAACGCGCGGGAGAAGTCGCCCCAGACGGAGCGAGCTTCGGCCAGCTGGGCCCGGCCGCGCTCCGTGATCCCGTAGTAGCGGCGGTGCGGCCCCTCGTCCGAGGGCTCGACGTACGACGTGAGCGCACCGGCCCTGTAGAGGCGGCGAAGCGTCCCGTACACCGACGCGTCGCCGACGTCCGTGAGCCCGGCCGCCCGGAGCCGCCGCAGGACGTCGTAGCCGTATCCGTCCCGCTCGGCGACGACGGCGAGCACGGCGGCGTCGAGCGCCCCGCGGAGGAGCTGGCTGGCATCCACGCGGCGGACACTACTACGCGGTGCGCAATAGAGCAAGTACCGCGCGGTGATCGATACGATGCTGTAAATACAGATCGGAGAAGATGTCTCGGTTCCAGGTTGCCCATCAGCTCGTCGACCTCGACCGCGAGAGGATCGAGAAGGCCCTCGAGCGCGTCCTCCCCGAGCCGATTCAAGAGCACTACGTCGTCGTACGTGGTCGTCGATACCCGCCCAAGCAGGTCATCACGTGCGCGACCGGCCTCGACCGAGCCGATTTCACCACCCACCAAGCACGTCGGATCCTTCTGCGGCTTGGCTTTACGGCTTCACGCGTCACAAGCGAGGTCAGCGACGAAACCGACCCAGAGGTCGGGCTTCCGCACGGCGGACGGCAGGCCGCTGCTCTCGCGCCCCATGCCGGCCGCTGGATCGCCTTGGGCGCGCCGACGGAGGTGCTTGTCGCGGCCGAGACGCCACAGGAGGTCCTCGGGTGGCTGGCACGGCATGGGCGACGCGCCGAATACGGGATGTTCCGGGTACCCGCCCGCGACGAAGAAGCCGAGGGTGCGGCGCCGTTGTGAGATACGTGTTCGTGGAGCTCCCGGGCGAGCGCACGCCGCTCATCCGGCCGGCGATCCCCGTTCAGGTCGAGGATCTCGCAGAAGCTCCGCAACTGTGTCTTGTCGACACAGGTGCGACCACCAACCGGTTCGCAGGCTGGCTGGCCGAGGCCGTCGGCATCGACTTGAGCGGCGCGCCGGAGCAGGAGCTCGTCGTCGGGGGTGTTCGGGCCAGAGCGAAACTGGCACGGGCCGATCTCACCATTGCCGGAACCCGGTACGACGCGCCCGTGAGCTTCTGCGATCCGTGGCCCTTCGCGTTCAGCTTGTTGGGGCAAGAAGGCTTTCTGCGCTTCTTTCGAGTCACCGTCTGCGCAGCGGACGGGTGGCTCGACGTCACGCCTGAAGCCGAGCTCTAGGCCTGAGGGATGCGCGCCTCGAGCGCGCTCGCGAGCGCCTCTCGCACCGGCTCCAGCTCCACCCGGTCGAGCACCTCCTGGAAGAACGCACGCACGATCAGGCGCTCCGCGTCCGGCCGGGTCAGGCCGCGCGCCATGGCGTAGAAGAGCTCGTCGCGATTCACCGGGCTCACCGTCGCTCCGTGGGTGCAGCGCACGTCGTTCGCCAGGATCTCCAGGCCCGGGATCGAGTCCGCGTGGGCCTTCGTCGAGAGCAGGAGGTTCCGGTTCTCCTGGTAGGCATTCGTCTTCTGCGCGTCCTTCTCGACGCGGATCATCCCGCGCCAGACCGAGGTGGCCTCGTCGCGAAGCGCGCCCTTGAACGCGAAGTCGGAGGTCGTCGACGGGGCTATGTGCTCCTGGAACGTGTCGTAGTCGAGGTGCTGCGTGCCGTCGGCGAAGTACGCGCCGGTGACGCGCGAGGTCGCGCCCTGTCCGGCCAGATCGTTGTGGATGCGCGTCTTCCCCTTCTTCGAGCCGAAGCCTCCCGCCACCCAGTCGAGCTCGGCGTCGCGCTCGACCCGTGCGTGGTGCGAGGCGAAGTGCCACGTCTCCCGTGACAGGTTCTGAAGCGACACGTACTCGAGCTTCGCGGCCTGCTCGACGAAGAGCTCGGCGACGGCGTTCGAGTACGCCTCGCCCTCGCCGGCCGAGATGTACTCCTCGACGAGCGAGAAGCGCGCTCCCTCCTCCGCCACGACGAGCAGCCGCCAGAACGGCGCCGAGATGCGCACGTAGAGCGGCCGCTCGAGCTCGACGCCGCGCGGCACGTGCACGAGCAGGCCGTGCTTCCAGAGCGCTGCGTTGTGCGCGGCGAACTTCTCGTCGGCGCCGACGAGCTGCCCGAGGCGCTCGTGCGTCTCGTCGAGCGGCTCGAAGACGATCCCCTCCGGCGCGCGCTCGATCTCGATCCCATCCGGTCCGGCCACGGCCAGCCCGGCCACGTCCAGATCGAGCATCGGCCGAGTGACTGTCACCCGGGATTGGCCGTTCGAGCTCACGGCGAAGGCGTCGGGGTCGAAGCCGCGCAGGTCGGTGAAGCGCCACGACTCCTCGGAGGTCGTGGGCATCGGCAGCGCGCGGTAGCGCTCGAGCGCCTCAGGCCTGCTCATACGGCTTGTACCTGCGGTGCAGGATGACCGCGTTCCCGTCGGGGTCGAGGCAAACGGCCATGTGGCAGACGCCCGTGTCGTCGGCCCCGACGAACTCGATGCCCTTTGCCTCGAGCTCCTTCCTCGCCGCCTCGACGTCCCCGACTCGGAGTGCGAAGCCGCCGATGCTCGGCTGGAACTCGATGCCCTCGCTCTCGGGATTCCAGAACGCGAGGGTCACCTGCCCTGCCGTCACCTCGTCCGGGTTGTCGACGTCGAGCGGCAGGCCGAGCGTCTCGTGGTAGAAGCCCCGCGCTCGCTCGGGGTCGCGTGTCGGGATCGTGATGAAGTCGACTCGCTCGACCGCGAGCGCGCTACCCGACACTGCCCTCCATTTGGAGCTGGATGAGCCGGTTCATCTCGACGGCGTACTCGAGCGGGAGCTCCTTCGTGATCGGCTCGACGAAGCCGGACACGATCATCGCGGAGGCCTCCGACTCGGTCAGACCGCGCGACATGAGATAGAAGAGCTGCTCTTCGCCGATCTTGGAAACGGTCGCCTCGTGGCCGACGTCGACGTTCGACTCGTCGATCTGGATGTACGGATACGTGTCCGAGCGGGACTCCTCGTCGAGGATGAGCGCGTCGCAGACGACCTTCGACTTCGCGCCCTCGGCGCCCTTCGCCACCTCCAACAGGCCCCGGTAGCCGGCGCGCCCGCCGTTCTTCGAGATCGACTTCGAGCTGATGACCGACGTCGTGCGCGGTGCGTAGTGGTGCACCTTGCCGCCCGCGTCCTGGTGCTGGCCCTCGCCGGCGAACGCGATCGACAGCACCTCGCCGTGCGCGCGCTCGCCCATCAGCCAGATCGCCGGGTACTTCATCGTCAGCTTCGAGCCGAGGTTGCCGTCGACCCACTCCATCGTCGCGTCCTCGTAGGCGACGGCGCGCTTCGTGACGAGGTTGTAGACGTTGTTCGACCAGTTCTGGATCGTCGTGTAGCGGCAGCGCCCCCGCGGCTTGACGATGATCTCGACCACCGCCGAGTGCAGTGAGTCGGACGAGTAGACCGGAGCCGTGCAGCCCTCGACGTAGTGCACGTACGCGTCCTCGTCGACGATGATCAGCGTGCGCTCGAACTGGCCCATGTTCTCGGCGTTGATCCGGAAGTAGGCCTGGAGCGGCATCTCGATGGACACGCCCGGCGGCACGTAGATGAACGAGCCGCCCGACCAGACAGCGGAGTTCAGCGCCGCGAACTTGTTGTCGTTCTGCGGGATGATCGTCCCGAAGTACTGCTTCACGAGCTCCTCGTGCTCGCGCAGGCCCGAGTCCATGTCGAGGAAGAGCACGCCCTGCTTGGTGAGCTCCTCCTGGAGCTTGTGGTAGACGACCTCGGATTCGTACTGGGCCCCGACGCCGGCGAGGTACTTCTTCTCGGCCTCCGGGATCCCGAGCTTGTTCCATGTGTCGAGGATCTCGGCCGGCAGGTCCTCCCACTTCTCCGCCTGCTTCTCGGTCGGGCTGATGTAGTAGAAGATGTTCTCGAAGTCGATGTCGGCGACGTTGCCGCCCCAGGTCGGCAAGGGTCGCGCGAGGAAGTAGTCGAGGCTCTTGTGCCGGAACTTGCGCATCCAGTCCGGCTCGTTCTTGTGCGCAGAGATCGCCTCGACGATCTCGTGGTTCAGGCCGCGGCCGGACTTGAAGAAGTAGTCCTCGGCCTCGTCCGGGTTCGAGAAGCCGTACTTGTACTCGCTGCGGATGCCTCGTACGACTTCGGTCTCTGGCGTGACGGCCACTACGACTCACCTTCCCCGACGGCCACCGGCGTGAACGCCTCGTAGCCTTCGGCCTCGAGCTTGTGTGCGAGCTCCGGCCCGCCCTCCTCCACGATACGCCCACCCACGAAGACGTGCACGAAATCGGGCTCGATGTAGTTGAGGATCCTCTGGTAGTGCGTGATCACGAGCGCGCCCAGCGCAGGACCGACCACTTCCTTGACCCCGCGCGCAACGGTCTGGAGAGCATCGATGTCGAGACCGGAGTCGGTCTCGTCGAGAATTGCGATCCGCGGCTTCAGCATCGCCATCTGGAGGATCTCGATCCGCTTCTTCTCGCCACCCGAGAAGCCGTCGTTCAGGTACCTCGACGCGAGGTCGCGCGAGACCTTGAGCCGATCCATCTGCGCGAGGAGCTCCTTCCGGAACTCGGGGATCGGAATCGGATCGTCGATGCCGCCCGCGCGCGCCTTCCGGATCGCGTTGATCGCGGAGCGCAAGAAGCTTGTGACCGTCACTCCCGGGATCGCGTGCGGGTACTGGAAGGCGAGGAAGAGGCCCGCCTGCGCGCGCTCGTCCGCGCCCATCTCGACGAGGTTGCGGCCGTCGAAGACCACCTCGCCCTCGGTGATCTCGTAGGCCGGGTGGCCCATGAGCGCGTAGGCGAGCGTCGACTTGCCCGAGCCGTTCGGGCCCATGATCGCGTGTACCTCGTTCGGGTTCACGGCCAGGTCGACGCCCTTGACGATCTCGGTGCCGTCCTCGAGCGCGATGTGCAGGTTCTTGAGTTCGAGCAAAGCCATGTTTGTAACAAGGGAAAGCCTCGAAAGATGCGGGACCGGGCCGTCCCTCGTGACGTAGTCTAGCGGAGCCCTGCGAGCCTCCGGCCGACACCTCTGTGCCCTCCGTTCCGGTTCGCGAAGGCGGTCGCCGCGACCGGCGCGGCCAGGCCGGCGAGCGCCAACGCCGTCTTCCTCGAGGCCAGCGCCAGCCGCAGCCCCGTCCACGCCGTGGAGCGCCGAGAGCGGTCGTCGAAGCGCCCGTGCGCGCCCGGATCGCCGGGCAGCGTCTCGAAGAGGTTGTCGGGCGAGTCGACCGGCTTCGGCTCGCCGGTGTGCTGGCCCTTCCAGCCCATCCGAAGCAGCATCAGGTCGCCGGCGCGCGGCGACAGCTTCTGACCCCAGAGGAGCTTCTGCGCGCCCCAGCCGATCGGAAGCTCGCGGATCGGGTGCTCCATGCAGTGCAGGACGGCTTCCGCGAACGGCTCGGGCTGGTAGATGGGCGGGACCGGCTGGGGCTGGTAGCCGATCTTCTGCCGGTCGCGGTCGAACTGCGGCGTGTTGATCGCTCCCGGCAGGACGAGCGAGACGGCCACGCCGGCGCCCTCTTTCTCGAGCTCGACGCGCGCCGACTCGAGGAACGTCCGCCCGGCGGCCTTCGAGGAGCAGTACGCCGCCTGGAGCGGGATGCCGCGGTACGCGAGCGCCGAGCTCACATGCAGGAACGTGCCCCTGCTCTCCTTCAGGTGCGGGAGCGCGGCCCAGAAGCCGTAGACCATTCCGAGGAAGTTCACATCGAGGACGCGGCGGAGCTCCTCCGGCTCGAGCCGTTCCGCTTCCGCGTAGACGGTGACGATCGCGTTCGCGCAGTACGTGTCGATGCGACCGAAGCGGTCGATCGCCTGCTCGACCACCTTCGCGACCTCGTCCTGGAGCGTCTGGTCGGCCGGGACGGCGAGCGCCTCCGAGCCCGACGCCTCGATCTCCGAGACGGCGTTGTCGAGCGCCTCGGCGTTCCGCGCGGTGACGACGACCTTCGCCCCGCGCTCCCCGGCGAGGCGCGCAATCGCACGCCCCAGGCCGCTCGAAGCGCCCGTGACGACGACGACCTGGTCATGCAGCGGTTTCTTCCGCATCGTCCCCTTGCGTCTCCCTCGGCGCGCCGAGCCAAACGCGCTATCCTCGGGTCGATGCCGAACATCGGAACCGGCGAGATCGTCCTCCTCCTCTTGCTGGCGCTCGTGCTCTTCGGCGCGAAGCGGCTCCCGGAGATCGGACGCTCGCTCGGGAAGGGCATGCGGGAGTTCAAGGACTCGGTCACGGGCAAGGACGACGAGCCGCGGCAGCTCGAGTCCACCGCCGTCGAGCCCCCCGTCGGAACGCAGGACACGACAGCGCCCGCCGCGCCCCGCGAGCACGATCCCGTCTAGAAAAGACGCGCAATGAATCTTCCGCGGCGCCTCGGCCACCGCGAAGAGGCGACCCTCGTCGAGCACCTCGACGAGCTCCGGAGCCGGATCATCATCTCGCTCCTCGCGCTCGTCGTCACGACGACGATCACCTTCGTCTTCCACCGCCATCTGGTGCTCTGGCTCGAGCGCCCGCTCCCGCCCGACCGGCGCCACCTGATCACCTTCGGCGTCGCCGAGCCGTTCCTCACCTCCTTCAAGATCAGCCTGATGGCGGGCATCGCGCTCGCCTTCCCCGTCCTGCTGTGGCAGCTCTGGAGCTTCCTCGCCCCGGCCTTCGAGGAGAGCTCGCAGCGGATCGTCGCGCTCCTCGTCGCCTTTGCGAGCGTGCTCCTCGCTGCGGGCGTCGCCTTCGGCTACTGGCTCGTGCTGCCGCAGGCGCTCCACTTCCTCACCCACTACGACGACCGGCTGTACCACATCCAGATCCGCGCGCGCGACTACTTCTCGTTCGCGCTCGCCGTGCTCGCCGCGGTCGGCATCGTCTTCGAGCTGCCGATCTTCGTCCTCGGCCTCGTCCGCATCGGCATCCTCTCGACGCACGCGCTGCGCCACAACCGACGGCTCGGCTACTTCATCGTCGCGGTGATCGCGGTGCTCCTGCCGGGAGTCGACCCGGTCACGACCACCTTCGAGGGTATCCCGCTCGTGATCCTCTACGAGGGCTCGATCTGGCTCGCGGTGCTCGTGGAGCGCCGCTGGGGGGTTCGCGAAGCCGAGGCCGCGGCCGCCGAGCCTCTGTGAAGCCTTTCCGCCGCTGATGAAACAGACGCGGGTCGACCGGTCATTGCAGACGGAGGCGCAGGCACAGCCTGCGCCTCCTGATGCCGCCACCGCAAGCGGTGCCTTTCCGAAAGTGGAGCTACACGTCCACCTGGAAGGGACGGTGCGGCCGGCGACGCTGCTCCAGATCGCGCGCCGGAACGACTACGCGCTTCCGGCGAACACCGTCGAGGGGCTCGCGGCACTGTACGAGTTCCGCGACTTCGTGCACTTCATCGACGTCTGGATCCTGACGACGAACGCGCTCCAGAGGGAGGCCGACTTCCGACAGGTCGTCGTCGACTACGCCACCGAGGCCGCCTCCCACGGCGCCCTCTACGTCGAGGGCATCTTCTCGCCGGCCGAGCGGGTGCGGCGCGGGGTGTCGTGGGACGAGGTGTACTCGGGCTTCCGCGACGGCGCCCAGGAGGCGAAGGAGCTGCACGGCGTCGAGGTCGCGCTCACCCCCGACATCCCGCGTGGGTTCACGCTCGAGGAGGCCCGTCAGACCGTCCGCTACGCGGTCGAGTACGGCCTGGCCGGGGTCGGGCTCGGCGGGCTCGAGGCGCAGTTCCCGCCCGAGCCGTACGCCGACGTCTTCCGCGAGGCGCGCGCCGAGGGGCTCGCATCCGTCCCGCACGCGGGCGAGGTGGTGGGCCCGGCGTCGGTGTGGGGCGCGCTCGACGCGCTCGGGGCCGACCGGGTGCGCCACGGCATCCGCGCGGTCGAGGATCCGGCCCTCGTGCGCGAGCTCGCGGCCCGGGAGATCGTCCTCGACGTGTGCCCGATCTCGAACCTCCGCACCGGCGCGGTGGCATCGCTGGACGAGCATCCGCTCCCGCGGCTCGTCGAGGCGGGCGTCCTCTGCTCCATCTCGACCGACGACCCGGCCATGTTCGACACCGACCTGACCCGCGACTACGAGGCGGCGCAGCGCCTCGGCCTCGACCCGCGCGCGGCCTTCGACGCGGGCGTCGCCGGCGCCCTCGCCGACGAGGAGCTCAAGGCCGCGCTCCGAGCGGTGGGCGACGCCCACGAGTGGGCGGTACCCTAGGGCGCGCATGGCCCGTGGAGCCGCAAAGCAGCGACCTCGCCAGGCGAAGGCCCAGCCCCGCCCGCGCGCGGCGCGCAAGCCTCCCGTCGCCGAGCAGACGATGTTCTTCATGCGGCTTCGTCGCTCGACGAAGCCGATCTTCATCTTCCTCGCGCTCGTCTTCGCGCTGAGCTTCGTCTTCCTCGGCGTCGGCTCCGGCTCCTCCGGGATCGGCGACCTGTTGCGGGGGAACTTCCACATCTTCGGCGGCGGCTCCTCGTCCACGTCGGTGAGCGGCGCGCAGAACCGGATCAAGAAGAACCCGCGCGACGCGGCCGCCTACCGCGACCTCGCCCGCGCGTACGAGGCGAAGGGCGACACCACCAAGGCGATCGCCGCGCTCAACACGTACGCGACGCTTCGGCCGAAGGACACGACCGCCCTGACGGAGCTCGCCGGGACATACCTCTCGCAGGCCGATGCGGCGCGGCAGCAGGCGATCGCCGCGCAGGCGGCATTCTCGAACTCGTCGCTCTTCACGCCGTACCCGACGACCGGCAAGCTCGGGGCGGCGCTCGGGCAGAACCCGATCACGGACGCCTCGACGACGCCGGCCCGCACGGCCTTCACGAACGCGTACGGGAAGATGCAGACGGCCTACTCGGCCGCCGTCGGCGCCTACAAGCGCGTGGCTGCGAAGACGCCGAACGACCCGACCGTCCAGCTACAGCTCGCGTCGACGGCCGAGTCCGCCAACGACACCAAGACGGCGATCGCCGCCTACAAGCGCTTCCTGAGGCTCGCTCCGGACGATCCGAGCGCGGCGCAGGTGAAGCAGCACGTCAAGCTCCTCGAGTCGAGCTCGAAGCCGACTCGTTAGACTCGCGCCCTTGGAACCGCGACCGGGGGAGCGATGAACTTCGACATCAAGACCGAGGAGCTCGGCGACTCGAGCTACGTCATCTCGCTGGCGGGCGAGGTCGATCTCTACACGGCGCCCGAGTTCAAGCAGCAGCTGCTCGAGGTGATCAGCCAGGGCGCGCGCCACGTCGTCGTCGACTTCTCGGACACGACCTTCATCGACTCGACCACCCTGGGCGTGCTCGTCGGCGGCGTCAAGCGCCTGCGCACGAACGACGGCCAGCTCTCGCTCGTCTGCAGCGATCGCAACATCACGAAGATCTTCGAGATCACCGGCCTCGACCGGGTGTTCACGATCTACCCGTCGCGGAGCGAGGCCCTCGAGCAGATCCAGTCGTCGAGCCGCCCGCCTGCTTAGTGCCGGTGCGGCTCGCGCTCGCCGCCCTCCTCGCCTCGATCGCCCTTGGAGGGACCGCTTGCGGCACCGGCGGCGTCGCCAAAGGCGGAAGCGCGCAGAGCGGCAAGGCGCTCTTCACGGCCAAGTGCGCAAGCTGTCACACCCTCGGGGCGGCCGGTGCGAGCGGCAAGGTCGGGCCGAACCTGGACGAGGCCTTCGCGGCCATGCGCGGATCCGGGCGAAGCACGCACTTCGAGGAGAGCACCATCAAGCAGGTCGTGGCCGACCAGGTCAAGTACCCGGCTCAGCGCGACGAGGGCGTGAACATGCCGGCGAACCTCGTCAAGGGAAGCGAGGTCGACGACGTGGCCGCATACGTCGCTTCGGTCGCCGGGACGCAGTCCTCGCTCGCCGCGGCGGCGAGCGGTGGCACGACGCAGAGCACGAACGGGAAGACGATCTTCACGTCGAGCTGCGCGAGCTGTCACACGCTCGCGGCCGCGGGGACGCACGGCACCGTCGGCCCGAACCTCGACCAGCTCAAGCCCGCGTTCGCGCGGGTGAAGCGCCAGGTCATCAACGGCGGTGCGATCATGCCGGCCTTCAAGGGCAAGCTCACGGACGCCCAGATCACGGCGGTGGCGAAGTACGTCGCCGCCCACGCCGGCAAGAAGTAGCGCTAGCGAACCTCCTCGCGCTCCGCCTCGAGGTCGACCACGACGTGCGTGATCGGGACTGCGAAGCGCTCTCGCGCGTGCGTCACTACGCCGCGCTCGAGCCAATGCGAGCGGCCCTCCGGATGCGTCGAGATGATGATCTCGTCCGCTCCGAAGGTGCGCAGCGCGTCCTCGATCGCCTGGAGCGGCTCGCC
This sequence comes from Actinomycetota bacterium, assembly GCA_005885565.1. GTDB lineage: Bacteria > Actinomycetota > Thermoleophilia > Gaiellales > Gaiellaceae > AC-50. The sequence goes on along the minus strand of VAXK01000205.1, from coordinate 18,543 downwards.
GTCGCCGACCTCGCCGCGCGCCTGGATTCCCGCCTCCCGCAGCCGGGCCAGGCTCGCGTCCAGCCGCTTCTGCGCCGCCGCGCGCGCCTCGTCCTCGTCCGACGCCCAGTGCTTGAGCGGAGAGTTCAGCGCCGGCGTGACGACGAGCACCTCGCCGCGGTAGCCCTCGGTCTTCTCCCTGATGCAGTCGCGCAGCATCTCGCCGCCGACGGTCTCGTTCGCGATCACGAGGATCCGCCGCTCGCCGGCGGCGGACTGCCGCGTCGGCCGCGTCGGCACCGGCTGCTCGGCGCGCCGGGCGCGCACCCACCACCCGATCACGAGCGCGCTGAGGACGATGAAGACCGCGAGCCCGACCCACCGCCCGCCCAGCACCGCCGCCAGCACGATCGCCGCGAAGTACGCCAGCGTCGCGAGCACGAATCTGAACGCCTCCGCCTCGCTACGCAGCGGATTGATCACTAGAGGATGTACACGGTCGAGTACACGACGATCCACATTACGTCCACGAAGTGCCAGTAGATCCCGGGGATCTCGACGCCGTGGTGCGCCTCGGACGAGTAGTGGCCGCGGAAGGCCCGGATCGTGGCGGCTCCGAGGAGCATGAGCCCGACCGCGACGTGCGCCCCGTGCAGGCCGGTGAGGCAGTAGAAGACCGTCGCGAAGGCGCCGTCCTTGGGCGCGAAGCCGATCCGGGAGTACTCGAGGATCTGGGTCAGCAGGAACGTCAGGCCCATCAGGAACGTGAGCAGCAGGCCCGCCTGGAGGCCAGCGTGGTTGTCGCGCTTGATCGACTGGAGCGCCCAGTGCATCGTGAAGCTCGAGGTGACGAGGATCATCGTGTTCACCCCGGCGACGAAGACCGGCAGGTGGAAGGGCGGGGTCGGCCACGGCGTCCCGGCCGCGACGCGCACGAAGAAGTACGCCGTGAAGAACGCGCCGAAGAGCATCACCTCGGACGCGATGAAGAGGAAGATGCCGAGGATCGAGGCGTCGACGCGCGAGCTTCGGTGCGCGAGCGGCGGTCCGTGGGCTTCGACGTGGACGGCCACGGCTAGGGCGCCGCTCCGACGGCGGCCGGCTCGACGACCACGTGCTCGACCGGGATGCGCGTCGCCTTCCGCAGCCGGCCGACGACGTCGCGCTTGAGCCAGCCCGACCGCTCGCCCGGGAACGTCGAGACGATGATCTGGTCGATCCGCTCGTCCGAGATCGCCTGCATCGCGGCCGTGTACGGGTCCGGATGCGCGATCTGGCCGTGTGCCTCGATGCCGTCGCTCCGCAGCGTCGCGAGCGCGTTCCGCAGGCGCCGCTCCGCCTCCGGGTGCGACGCCAGCGCGAGGTCGCTCTGCGGCGAGACGATGAGGAAGCTCGCGGGTGAGCGACGGGCGCGCTCGCGGACGCGCTCGAGGAGCGCCTCGCCGATGACCGTCTCGTTCGCGACGACGAGGACGTTCGCCTCGCTCCCCTCCTCGCGCTCCATGTCCGCGACGACGTGCTCGACCGGGATCGACCCCGCGGCTCCGCGGATCCGCTCCACAACGTCGCGGCGCAGCCAGCCGGACTTCGACTCCGGATGGGTCGAGACGACGATCGCGTCCGGCTCGAGCTGGGCGATCGCGTCGCGGACGGCGCTCACCGGGTCGGCGTCGACGACGAGCCCGTGCGCCGGGATCCCGGCCTCGCGCAGCATCCCGAGCGTCTTGTCGAGGCGCCGACCGGCCGCGGCGCGGCGCGTGTCCTCGTAGACGACGTAGCCCTCGCGCGGGTGGTTGATCGGACAGAGCACGGTGACGCGGATCGGTCCACGGGCGGCCTCGCGCCGGACCGCCTCGAGCAGGCTCCGCCCCGCGACCGTCTCGTTCGCGACGGCGAGGATCTCCCGCGGCTCCCGCTCGCTCACGTCCGCCGCACCTCCTCGAGCTCACCGACCTCGGCGCGGTCGCCGTTCAGGACGGCGTGCCTCGCGCCCGGCACGCCGTACTCGTACGGGCTGCCCACGACCTGTGGAATCTCGTCGAAGTTGAAGATCGGCGGCGGCGAGGTCACCTGCCACTCGAGCGTGAGAGCGCGCCAGGGGTTGCCGCCGGCAGGCGGGCCGAACCGCCAGCTCCAGATCATGTTGTAGAGGAAGACGACCGTCGAGGCGCCGAGGCCGAAGGACGCGATCGAGATGAAGAGGTTCCAGTCCGCGAAGCGCGGCGCGTAGTCGGCCACGCGGCGCGGCATGCCCTGGACGCCGATCAGGTGCATCGGGAAGAACGTGAGGTTGAACCCGACGAAGGTCAGCCAGAAGTGGAGCTTGCCGAGCCGCTCGTTGTACATGCGGCCGGTCATCTTCGGGAACCAGTAGTAGATCCCGGCGAAGATCGTGAAGAGCGAGCCGCCGAAGAGCACGTAGTGGATGTGCGCGACGACGAAGGCCGTGTCCGAAACGTGGATGTCGATCGGGACCGCGCCGAGGTAGATCCCGGAGAGGCCACCGATGACGAACATCGACACGAAGCCGACGGCGAAGAGCATCGGCGTCGAGAAGTTGATCCGGCCCTCCCACATCGTCGCCAGCCAGCTGAAGACCTTGATCCCGGTCGGGACGGCGATCAGGAGCGTCGTCGCCATCATCGGAACGCGGAGCCAGGGGGCCATGCCCGAGACGAACATGTGGTGCGCCCAGACCGAGAAGCCGAGCACGAGGATCGCGAGCAGCGAGAGCGCCATCAGGCGATAGCCGAAGATCGGCTTCCGCGACATGACCGAGATGACCTCCGAGGCGATCCCGAAGCCGGGCAGCATCATGATGTAGACGGCCGGGTGCGAGTAGAACCAGAAGATGTGCTGGTAGGCGAGCGGGTAGCCGCCGTGGCCCGGGTCGAAGAAGTGCGTGTGCATGACCCGGTCGAACATGACGAAGAACTGCGAGCCGGCGATGAACGGCGTCGCGATCACGACCAGCAGTGACGTCGTGAAGTTGGCCCAAACGAGGAGCGGCATGCGCCAGAAGGTCATCCCAGGCGCGCGCATCGTGATGATGGTGACCAGGAAGTTGAGCGCCGTCATGATCGACGACGCGCCAGCCCACTGGACGCCCATGTTGAAGAACACCTGGCCGAGCGGCTGGTGCACGGCGAGGGGCGCGTAGCTCGTCCATCCGGTGGCGAAGGCGCCGCCCGGGACGAGGAAGCTCCCGAGCATCATGAAGCCGGCCATCGGGAGGAGCCAGTACGAGAGTGCGTTCAGGCGCGGAAAGGCCATGTCCGGCGCGCCCAGCATCAGCGGCACGACGAAGTTCGCGAGCCCGGCGAAGGCCGGGATCACGAAGAGGAAGATCATGAGCGAGGCGTGGACGGAGAACAGGCCGTTGTACGTCTGGTTGTCGAAGAACTGCATCCCCGGCTTCGCCAGCTCGGCGCGGACGAACATCGCGAGCATCCCGGCGGCGAGGAAGAAGAAGATCGTCGTCACCAGGTACTGGACGCCGATCACCTTGTGGTCGGTGTTCACGCGGAAGTAGTCGCGCCAGCTCCGCGCGCCGTGGCCCGAGTGGTCCTCGGGCGCGGTCGGCGCTCCGGTTGCGTACCGGACCCAGTAGTCGAAGGTGCCGATCCCGGCGAGGAACCCGAGCGGCACCGTCGTCAGCTCGACCGTGGTGATGATCGAGCCCTTCCAGATCGGGTGCCAGCCCTCGAGCCAGCGGACGAGCACCGTGATCCCGGCGCCGATGCCGAAGAAGACGACGATCATCCACGGCACGCGCAGCCAGCCAGGCGCGGTCAGGCGGCGCCAGCCGGTCGGCGCGGGCGGCGCGGCGTGCTCGTCGACGTGTTCGTGCTCGTGCGTGACGGTCGTCATCGGCCGCTCCTCGAGGACGAGACGAGATACCGCACGAGGGCGTCGAGCTGGGACTTCGGGAGCTGCGAGAACGTCTGCGGCATGACGTTCTTGGGGAAGCCCGGCGCGACGTAGGCGTTCGGGTTCACGATCGACTCGTGCACGAAGGCGTCGAGCGGCTTGCCGGCGCCCTTGGCCTCGGCGGGGAGCTTGTCGAGGTCGGGGCCGATCTTCGCCGTCGCTCCGGCGGCCTTGAGCGTGTGGCACGAGTTGCAGCCGTTGTTCACGAAGACGGTCTTCCCGGCCTGGCCCGCCGGGCCCGCGAGCGCCTTGCCCTGCTTGTTCACCCAGGCCTCGAAGGCGGCGGCCGGCATGACGATCGCGCTCGTCCGCATGACCGCGTGGCCGAGCCCGCAGAGCTCGGTGCAGATCACCGGGTAGGTGCCGACGCGGTCAGGGGTGATGACGAGCTTCGTCGTCAGGCCCGGGACGGTGTCCTGCTTCTGGCCGAACTCGGGCACCCAGAAGGAGTGGATGACGTCGAGCGAGCGCAGCTTCAGCTCGACCTTGCGGCCGAGGGGCAGGCGCAGGTCGCCGGAGGTGAGGTTCGCGTGGCCCGGGTACGAGAAGCTCCAGGCGAACTGCTGCGCCGTCACGTCGACGTGCAGCGGGTTCGAGCCCGCGTCGCCGTTCTTCGCCAGCACGATCGCGCTGACGATCGCGATCGCGACGACGAGGGCGGTCGGGATCGCGGTCCAGGTGATCTCGAGCCCGGTGTGACCGTGGATCGGCGGCCCGTCCGATTCGTCGTCGGGCGGCGCGCGGAACTTCCAGATCGAGTAGGCGATCACCGCGGCGACGACGGCGAAGATCGCCACGCAGATCATCGCGGCCCGCCGGCGTCGGAAGCCATCCCGGGACGAGAGCCAGCGCCGTGGCCGCCCCGCCTGCAACGAGGGCGAAGAGCACGAGCTGGACGACGGACCCCCGGCGCACCGGGCACGAGCCTACTTCAAGCGACGCCTCGGGCGCACCCGAAACCGGCGCATCTCCGTTCTGGCTGGAAAGGAGGTCGAATGGGACTCGGAGTTGGAATCTTCCTGACCGCGCTGGGCGCGATCCTCGCGTTCGCCGTCCATGCCACGTCGTCGGCCGTGAACGTCCACACCGTCGGCTGGATCCTGATGATCGTCGGGATCGCGGGCATCGTGCTCTCGCTGATCTTCTGGTCGACGTGGGCAGGCCCGGGGTACTTCACGCGGCGGCGCGGCGCGTACGTGGACGAAGGCCCGCCCCCCGATCCGTACTACCGCTAGCCGAACGGGCCGCTTCGGGCGGCCCGTTCACTTCGACCGAGTGCTCCGGTCACCGGAGGCGGGTTATGCCGCGACAGGCGCTCCAATGGTGACACGCGCCAGAAGCCCGTTCAGCTTGGCGAACTGCGGCACACTGGGCTGCGATCCGAAGACGACACGCAGTTGGAAATAGCGATCGTTGACCTTGACGCGTCGCACGAAGACCGACTGAGACGAGTCGACGCCCTCCCAACCAGCCTGCGCGTCAGCGGGACGAATCGTGAGCGGCGCGCCCACTGGAGCGAACTGCGCGTCGAACCATGGCCGGTACGGGCTCTCGAAGAGCATGATCAACACGTCCGTCGGGCCCATCAGCTGCCTCGTCGCCGTGCCTGCGTCGTCGTCGCTGTCCGGAATCGGCACCGTCGCGAGCTGCACGGTGCCGCTCCGGGTTGCGTCTTCTCCATCCGTGTTCGTGTAGATCCGTCCGTACCAACCGGCCGGCAGGACGGCCCTGATTCCGAAGCCTTGGACTTCCATCTGCCTCTCCTTTCACACCAGCGTGAGGGTCACGACTGCGACGGCCGTGAGGCCGGCGACCGTGGCCGCACCTTTGCGAACGGGCGTGTCCAGCTCGTCGATCACGCGCGTCATCCGGATCAGGTCGTCGGGCCGCCTGACGGCCGCCGCCGGAAGGAGCGCGGCCGCCCGCGCGGCTCCGAAGACGACGCCGATCACCAGTCCGGCCGGCAGGCTTCCGACGAGGAACGCCGCCAGCGCCGCCAGGTAGACGAGCGAGCTGTTGATCACCGTTACGAAGCCGAGCCCGAGCTGGACGCCGAAGCCCAGGCCGTAGACCCAGTTCCGGTACATGCGGAACCACCGCTCGCGCACCTGACGCCGGTGCGTCGGCACGCGGAGCCACGGAACCGGGCGAAGGTCGGCGAGGGCGCCGACGACGGCGAGCGCGGCCCACGCGATCGGTCGTCCGGGAAGAAGCTGAACGTGGACGATCGACCCCGCGCCGCCGGCGGCGGCGCCGAGAGCAGCTCCGCCGATCAGACAACCGATCACGTACGACACGATCGTGACGGTGAAGTTCGACTGGCGGCTCCGCTCACCGAGGGGAGTCATGCTCGCGAGGAGCGAAGCCCCTCAAGGCGACCACGCTCCGCGAAACGCCGCGGCAATCGCCGCGACGCAACCCGCGACGGTGAGTGCACCGATCGTGCTCACCTCTCGCTCTCCTTCACGTCGTCGCTCCAGCCCGCGCCGTACAGGCTCGGATGGCCGGGCGTGATCCCCGCCGCGAGCAGCTGGCGCTCGTCGCGGTCTGCCGAGGCATCCGGAAGCCCCTCCTCGGCGAACTGATCCCGCAGGAGGTTGAGGACGCCTTCGACCTTGTCGGCCGCTCCGACGCCTCGAACCGTCGCAGTCGGCCCGTCGATCCAAACGAAGTACGGAGCGCCGGGCACGTCGTAGTCGGTCCAAGCCTGGGAGGACATGATCACGGGGTAGGTCGAAGGCGCGAGCTCGCGCAGCTTTGCGACGCGCTCCTCCGCAGCGTCCTTCGTCACGAGGATCAACCGTGTGCCGTCCGGAAGCTCCAATCCGTCCTGCGGGTCGGAGAACGCCTCCCAGAACCGGACGCAGGTCAGACAGCCGGTCGAGAGGAACCCGAGCAGCGTCCCGCGACCACCCTTCATCGCGAGCGTGAGCGGATGCAGCTCGAGGTTCACGCCCCTGATGTCCACGGCCGGCTCGAGCAACCGCTCGTCGACGTTCGCCGGCGGCGGAGGCGGCGGAGACGCATCGAGCTCCTCGTCCTCGTCGACCGGGCCGAGCTTCAGCGCCCGAAGGATGTCGGCGTGGGAGCGGAGCATGCCTGCAACCAGGAGGCCGATGAGGACGAGGAGGACGGTTTCGATCGAGACGAGAATCGTCATCGCTTAGCACGCGCTGCACGTGTCGCAGCAGCTCGGATGGTTCGGGCAGCCGGACCCCGACGAGCCCTGACAGCAGGTGCTCGAGGTCCGGATGGGGCTCGAGGAACACGCGCTGTAGACCTGGGAGGGGTTGACGCAGAGGACCGCACGGCACTGGATCGTCCCCGTGCCGCTGCAGTTGTCCCACTCCTTGCCATAGCAGCACGTCTTGCGGTTGTTACAGGAGTCGTTGACGCAGTGGCCGGCGCCGCAGCCGCCGCAGCAGTCGATGAAGTAGCGGTAGCCGGTCGAGCAGTAGAGCGTCGAGATGCAACACCGCCACCAGCCGCACGCCGTCGTTCCCGACGGGCAATGGTTGACGCCGGTGATGGTGCAGCAGAACGCCGAGTTGTGCGAGGTGATGCAAATGCCGCTCGAACAGCTCGAGCACGTGGTGCTGAACGCCCACGCCGAGCCCGGCCGCAGGAGGTACTTCAACGGCGCCAGGCTGAGCGCCGAGCCGACGACGGTCATGCGCACGAGCAGGTTGCGGCGTGACGTGCGGCGTTCGAGAGCCGCGCCGGCCGACTCGGTCAGCGTGTCGGCAAGTCGTTGCAATTGCTGGGTCATTCATGCCTCCTTCGATGGGTAAGCCGGGGCAAAGAGGCGTGGCCCCAACTGGACGATCAGGTAGGCGAGCCACGCTGCGATGGCCACAGCCACGGCGAAGATCACAGCGCTCGGCCCGAGCACGTGCACGAGGCCGGCTGTGCTTCGAGCTCCGAGCAGCGCACCCCCGGCCGCGCAGGCAGTCACCGCGAGGTTGAAGGATGCGTGGAGCCACGTCGGAGGAGTGTCCGTCGCTCCGGTGCAACCGCAGGACGCCATGTCGACGTCTCGGAGCAGCACGGAGGCGAGGAAGGCGAAGAAGCCGCCGTATAGTGCTCCGACCGCCGCAGCTCCGTAGCGGGGCTCTACGAGCATCGTCCCTGCCGCCGCCAGCTCGACGCCCCCGAGCGCACGGACGAACGCCGGGCGATGCGGCCAGCCCGCAGTCAGGAGAGCCTGAGCGGTCGGGATTGGGTTCCGCGCCTTCGCGACGCCGGACGCCACGAGGAGCAGCGTTGCGACGTAGAGCGGCCCGAGCAGCAGATCAGTCGCTGTAGACGCCGCCTCTCGGCCGGGTGACGCCGGTCCGGTCTCTCCCGGAGAGGATTCCAAACGCCGCAGAAGTAAGGAGAATCACGCGGATCCTCATCACTCCTCTAGACAATGGCGTACGAGGGAAGGGTAGGCCATTGTCTACGACGTGTCAAACGCGTACTGACCGACGATCTGGGCGGCCCTTTATGAGTGCCCGAGCGCGGTGAAGCGCATGGTCTCGAGGACGCGGTTGGCCCTTGCGACGACGCTACTCGGTGCCGGCTTCTGACCGAACTGCACCCACAGCATGAACCGGCGGCCGTGCGTCGAGAAGAGCCGCCGTGCAAACGCGTGGGAGTCCGAGACGCCCTCGAATGCAGGCAGGAAGTCGGAGTCCGAGATCCGGAGCGGCGCGGCGAGCGGAGGGTAGGTGAAGCCCGTCTTCGAACCGGTCGACTCGAGCAGGATGATCAAGACGTCGTCCGGGCCCATCTGTTGGGCTGCCTTCGTGGCAGTGTCGTCATCGTCCGGCGGCAGTGCGAGGTCCGCGAGCTGGACCGTGGCCGAGGTGGGTGCGCTCGCCGGCTGCGCGTTGTAGATGCGGCCGGTCCAGCCGGCCGGAAGATCGACGCTCACGCCGAGGCTCGGCGTCAGCGTGCCTTCAAGCCGAACGCCCGCGCTGCTCGGGCTCGAGCCGACGGCCAGGCCGATGCCGATACCGATCGCGATCGCGGCCGCGGCGGCGGCGAGGGCAAGTGCGGGACGGCGAGTGACGCGCGGAAGGCGAAGCCGCCAAGCGCGTTCTCGTGCGCGCGGGAGCTCAGCCAGGGCAAGCGCTTCCGCACGCTCGGTCGCCTCCGGTCGAGGCGTAGGCACCGCGGGTCGCGATTCCCGTAGGAGCTTCTCGAGGTCAGCTGACATGTTCTTCCTCCAACTCGGTTCGCAAGGTCTTGAGCGCACGGCTTACTCGAGAGGCGACGGTGCCGACAGGGAGCTCCAGGAGCTCCGCGATCTCGGCGGCGCTGTAGTCGAGCCAGTAGTGGAGCGCAACCACAAGTCGCTGCTCGAGCGGCAGCGCCGCAACCGCCGCGATCACGGCGCCGGACTCCGGGCTCCCCTCAGCCACCGTGAGCGGGCTGCTGACGTCGAGCTCGCTCGTGTCGACAGGACTCGTCTTCGATTCGGTCCGCAAGGCGTTCAGGCTCGCATTGACCGCAATGCGTCTGACCCACGGCTCGATCGGTCTCGTCTCGTCGAAGGTCGCGAGAGAGCGGAAGACATTCTGCACGGCCGTCTGCGCAGCGTCCTCGGCGAGCGCCCTCTGCTGAGTGATCCTGAAGGCTGCGTTCCAGGCGATAGGCCAGCAGACGCGGAAAAGCTTCGACGCCGCGGTTTGGGAGCCAGTTCTTGCCTCTTCGATCAGCTCGGCCAGCACGCTCACGTACTCCGTATACACGCGGAGGGCGCCGAACCCATCCCGCTTGGCGCCCCGCGATACCCAAGCGCGGTCGCTTCAGCCGAGCGCCTCGATCGCGAGAGAGGCTAGCTCGCGCCCGACGAGCGGCGCGAACTTGAACCCGTGCCCGCTGCAGGGCGAGCCGACGACGATGCGGCCTTGCCGCTCGAGGACGAAGCTCTCGTCCGGCATGTTCGTGTAGAGGCAGGTCTCGGTGCGGTGCGGCTCCGGGCCGGCGCCTTCGACGTGCTGCGCGACCCAGTCGCGCGCGCACCGCACGGCCTCGCGGTCGACGACGCCTTCCTCGTCGGCGTCGGTCGGCGGCCCGGTGCGGTGGACGCCGACCTTCAGGCCGTCCGGGCTCGGGAGCGCGTAGACCGAGTCGCCGCGGCGCGGGAGGTCGTAGCCCTCGGGCACGCGCCAGTCGATGACCGTCGGGAGGCCGTCCGGCGCGGCAAGCGGGAAGTACGCGACGCTCTCCCTCGTCGGTGTGACCGGCGGACTGATCCCGAGCGGCTCGAGGAGCCGTGACACCCAGGCGCCGGCGGTGACGACGACCGCCTGCGCCTCGATCGTCGCTCCGTCGAGGTGCACGCAGCCGTCGGCCTCGATCCGGCTCACGCGGGCACGCTCGCGCACCGCAAGGCCGCGCAGGAAGGCCCGCTCGGCGCGGGCAGGGTTGAGGACGCCGCCGTCGCGCTGGAGGAGGGCGGCCGTTCCGCCGTCGATCCGGAGCGGCGAGGGCAGGTCGGCGCCGTCGAGGATCTCGAACTCGGCGCCGCACTCGGCCAGCGCGGCGGCGCGCTCGTCTGTTCCGGGCCCGAGGTCGAGCGAGCCGGTCGTCCGCAGGATCTCCTCGCCGCTCTCGACCTCGAGCTCCCGCCACAGCGGCAGCGCGCGCTGCGCCTGCGCGACCCAATGCGCGTCGGCGTAGACGAGGCGAAAGATCCTCGCCTCGCCGTGGCTCGACCCGCGCGCGTGGCCCAGCTCGAACTGCTCGCAGACGACCACGTCGCGGCCGGCGCGGGCGAGTGCGTACGCCGTCGCTGCGCCCATGACACCGGCGCCGACGACGACGATCTCGGCGCGTTCGGCCACGCCGAGGCGATGCTACTCGTGCATCGGCGCCGGAGTGCCCGGCAGGTGGAGCAGGCTCTCGACGTCGCGCACGCCCTGGACCCGGCGCGTCTTCTCGACGAGGTCGTCCAGCATGTCCTGGTCCGGCACCTCGCCGCGCAGCTGGACGACGCCGTCCTGGACGTTCACGTCTACCTGGCCCTTCGGCGCGTCGGCGTCCCGGAAGATCTCGCTCTCGACCTTGCGCGCGAGCGTCACGTCGTCGAAGTCCTTCGGCTCCTCCTTCAGGTGCTGCGCCTGCTGCGCCATGCCGTAGACGCGCGCTCCGACACCGCGCCCCGCCCGCTCGGCGCGGTCACCGGTACGGCGGAAGAGCGCCGCGGCGCGGTCGGCGAGCTCCTTCCGCCGCCGCCGGCCCTGCTGCGGGTCGAAGAAGAGCGCCCCGAGGGTGCCGAGGACGCCGCCGAAGACGAACTTGCGCAAGCCTCGCTTTTCGCTCATGCGACCTCCTGCTCGTTTCGAGGGTCGTCGCCCGTCCGTCTCTCCCCCAAACGCATCTCACGGAGCGAGGGTGGCAGACCGAAGAGTGGTTCATGCCCGACGGGGTCGGACGGAAGCTCCGCCTGCCGGAGCTCTTGCTGGGTCTCACCGCGGTCGCCGTCGCCGTGGCGGTGACCGGCGTCTCGGTCGCACACGCCGTTCGCGACGTCAAGCGAGCCCGGGACACGATCACCGTCACGGGGTCGGCGCGCGAGCCGATCACGTCAGACGTCGTCCACTGGAGCTTGGCGGTCGACACCGAGTCCGTGCGTCCCCAGGACGCCGTTCGCCAAGTGCAGGCGCGGGCGGCCGCCGTCCGTGCCTTCCTCCACGGCGGCGGCCTGCCGGGGGATGCCGTCTCGGAGCCGCCGCTCGTGACCCGCTCGATCTTGCTCCGGGTCGGGAAGCGCCGCCTGCCCGGCTTCCGGGTCGTGCAGCGGTTCCGGGTCAGCTCGACCGACATCGACCGGGTCGAGGCCGTGGCGGCGCGGACGAGCGACCTCCTCGCGCAAGGGATCCCGGTCTCGACCACGAGCCTCAGCTACCTCGCGACGAAGCTCGCCGACGCCAAGATCCGGGCGTTGAAGCGGGCCGTCGCCGACGCGCACCGGCGCGCCGAGGCGATCGTGGCCGGCATCGGCGGCAAGCTCGGCTCGGTGAAGAGCGCAGAGCTCGGCGTCTACCAGGTCGTGGCTCGGAACTCCACGAATGTGAGCGACTACGGCATCAACGACACGGCCTCGCGCGACAAGGAGGTCTACTCCGTCGTGAGCGTCACCTTCCGGGTGCGCTAGGCCGGCTCGGGCGGCTGCTGCATCCCGAGCAGCGTGCCGGTGAGCGGCCCGGCGCCTGAGGTGAGCTCCTCGAGGGCGCCGGCGAGCTCGCCGTCTCCGACGACGAGGTCGCCGTTCGCGCTGTCGACCGCGAGCAGAGCGGCCCGCCGCAGCAGCTCGCGGATGAAGGCCGGGCTCGCTCCCGCGCTTCGCTCGATCACGTCGGGCAGGTTCGTCGCCCGGAGCTCCAGGCCCCGGCCGTAGAGCGTGATCAGCTGCCGCCGTCCGTCCGCGTCAGGCAGCGGGAGCTCGACCGCCATGTCGACGCGTCCCGGGCGAGAGGCGAGCGCAGGCTCGAGCCGGTCGGGCCGGTTGGTCGTGAGCAGGAAGACGACGTCGAGGTCCTGCTGCATGCCGTCCATCTCGTTCAAGAGTTCGAAGAGGAGCGCGCTCGACTCGTACTCGTCGCGCTCCACGGCGACCAGGTCGACGTCCTCCATCACGACCATCGACGGCGCGAGGGCCCGGGCCATCTCACATGCCGGGCCGATCGCGCCGAGGCCCGCGCCGGTGAGGATGAGGACCGTCCGGTCCGGCATGCGGTTCGCGAGGTACATCGCCGTCAACGTCTTGCCCGTGCCCGGCGCGCCGTGCAGCAACAGGCCTCGCTTCACGTGCCGGCCGGCCTGCCGCAGCCGGTCGGCCTCCTCGCCGAACTTCAGCGTGTGGCGCTCGATTCGCTCGAGGATCCCTTCCGGCAGGACGATTCCCTCTCGGGTCACCTTGGGAAGCTCACGGACCTCGAAGCTCGTCCCGCCGAAGTGCGTCCCGCCGACTTCGAGGACACGGCCGCGATAGACGTTGTGAACCGCCATCAACCGCACGACGTCGGCGAGGAACGCCTCGGCAGGCTCCCGGGAGGCCGCCATCGCCTCGACCAGGAGGCCCGGCTCCGGCCCGTGCTCCTCGGCGCTGCGGACGGACGCGATCAGCGGCCCTTCGTCGTCGCGGATCAGGAAGAGCCCCGCGGCGACGCAGACGATCGTCCGCTCGCCCACCTGCACGGTCACGTGCTCCTGCGGACCGGCCTGCGGATCGATGCCGTAGCTGACCCAGCCGCGAGGGCCGCGCTGCGGTCGCTGGGCGAGCTCCGCGAGACCCATGTGCCAGCCGCGCTGGGCCGAGAGGCCGACGTACTCGTGGGACCGGCCGCCCGCCGCGAGGTAGGCGTCGAGCGCGACCTGGAGGTTCGCGCGCTCCCACACCGGGATCTCCTTCGAGACGACCGGAAGCTCGGCCGGATCGCAGCCGAGGTGGTCGCGAATCCGCGCGCGGAGCGGAGACTCCTCGACCGGCGCGTGCGCAGCCGCCCACGCGGTGAGGTCGCGCAGCGCGCTCGCCAGCTCCTCGGGTTTCAGCGGCTCTGCCACCTCCCGACCGTAGCGCAGACGGCGTTTGGCGGGTTGACCGGCAGCCGCCGCCCCTGTTACAACGGAGTCCGACTGCGGCTCGACCGGCGAAGCCAGGATCGGCGGAGGAGGGCCGCAGCGAATACAGCCGAAGATTGACCGGTGCCGATGACCAGACCGAGCGTGCTCGTCTGTGATGACGAGCCGAACCTGCGGGAGCTGATCCGCGTCAGCCTGGGCCCGGGCTGGGCCGTCCACGAGGCGAGCGACGGCGAGGAAGCGCTGACCTTGGCCCGCTCGCTCGAGCCCGACCTCGTCGTCCTCGACCTGATGATGCCGAGGCTGAACGGCCTCGAGGTCCTATCGAAGCTGAAGGCCGACCCCGGGCTCGAGCGCACGCGCGTCCTCGTCGTCACCGCCCAGCCGGCCTCGGAAGCGGAGGCACGGGAACACGGCGCCGACGGCGTGATCGTCAAGCCGTTCGCGCCCGAGGAGCTCGCCGAGCTCGCGGCGACGCTCGTCACGCGGACGTGAGGAGGCTTCGCGCACCCTCCGGCCTCGCAGCCGCGATGAGCCTCGCCGCCGCGGCGGTCGCGGTCGCGCTCGTCACGCTGTTCGCGCTCCTGCTGGTGGCGATCCTGTCGTACCGCGACGCTTCGACCACGGCGCGGCACGCGCAGCAGGCGATCGCGAGCGCGAACCAGCTCGAGACGCTCGCGCTCGATCTCGAGACCGGTCTCCGTGGCTTCATCATCACGAACAACGAGAGCTCGCTCAAGCCCTGGAACGACGCCCACGCCGCCTACCCGGGACAGATGCGCGAGCTCCTGCGCCTCGCGTCCGACAATCCGCGGCAGGAGCAGCGCGCACTGAAGATCAAGCGATCGATCGACGCATACCTGCGCGACTTCTCCGTCCCGCTCGTCGCGTTCATGCACAGAAACCCCGCCCTAGCGCGGCAGGTCGTCCGCGGGGGAACCGGCCTTCATCGTCTCGACGCGGTTCGAGTCCGGTTCGACCAGTTCATCACTGGAGAGCGCAAGCTCGCCGACGTGCGCAACTCGAGGGCGCGTCGCACCGGCCGGATCGCGATCGTGCTCGGCGGGGTGAGCCTCGCGCTCGCGGTGCTGCTGATCGTCCTGCTGACCGCCTACCTGGCCCGCCGTGTCGCGCGGCCGATCCGGCTGGCGGCCGACGCCGCGGGCCGCCTCGCCGACGGCGACCTCTCGAGCCGCGTCGACGAGCGCGGCGTCGCCGAGGTCGGCGCGCTCCAGCGCGCGTTCAACAGCATGGCCGCGTCGCTCGAGCGCGGTCGCCGGGCGCTCGAGGAGCAGAACCGGAAGCTGCGGGAGAGCGAGCGGGTGAAGAGCGAGCTCGTGAGCAGCGTCTCGCACGAGCTCCGGACGCCGCTCGCCAGCATCCTCGGCTTCTCCGACCTCATGCTCCAGCGCGATCTCGACCCGGCCGACCGGCGGCGGTACCTGGAGCTCGTCCGCACGGAGGCCGATCGGCTGGCAGCGCTCCTCAACGACTTGCTCGACCTCCAGCGGATCGAGGAGACCGGCGTCCAGCTGACGCGCGAGGAGCTCGACCTGTCGAAGCTCCTGGAGGCACAGGTCGTCCTCTACTCGGCGCAGAGCGACCGACACTCGCTCGAGCTCGAAAGCGACGAGGGCTGCCTCGTCCGCGCCGACCGCGACCGCCTCGCGCAGGTGATCGGCAACCTGGTCTCGAACGCGATCAAGTACTCGCCCGACGGCGGAGTCGTCCACATCGAGGCCAGATGCTCCGGTTCGCGGGTGCGCGTGACCGTCCGCGACGAGGGGATGGGCATCCCCACCGCCCAGCAGCGGCAGATCTTCACGAAGTTCTTCCGCGGCGACGCAGGCCGCAGGCTCGGGATCGGCGGCACCGGCCTCGGCCTTGCGCTCGCGCGCGACATCGTCGAGGCCCACGGCGGGCGGATCGGCTTCGAGAGCGGCGAAGGGCAGGGATCGACGTTCTGGTTCGACCTCCCGCTGGCGGCGGCGGGCGAACCCCGCGGCGTCGGCCTCAGCGACAGCCGGCGATCAGGTGGAGGCTCGTGACGGGCTGGAGCTCGGCGCCGTTCCCCGCCGCCTGGAGTTTGGGGGTCTCGGCGCTCCAGAACCCGACGCCGGTGACGTAGCCCACCGCGCCGAGGTCCTGCCAGCCGGGCTTGGGGTCGCCGCACGTGGCGATGAACCGGGCCCGCGCCGCGAGCACCGCCCGCCTGGCCCGAGAGCTGCCCGACAGACACTTCGGCGACGGCATTCCCGCCCGGACGTACGAGTTGTGGTCGTAGAGGGCGAGCTCGATCGACCCGTCCGGGAGGAGCCGGAACTGCGTGATCTGGGCCACGACCTTCCAGGCCTGGCGCTGGAACCCGGTCCGCCTCCGGACCGGCGTCGGGTGCGGCGCCGCAGTCTGGTTCAGCGCCGCGATGGTCGTCTGTCGGGGCTGGAGCCGAACGAGCTTGCGGTCGGGATCGCTGAGCGTCTTCAACCGCGGCGTGACGCCGAGGCACTGCGCCGGCAGGCTGCTCTCACGCGGGCGCGCCGTAGCCGAAGCAGCGGCGGCCGTGAGGACGGCCGCCAGGGCGACGCCAGCAAGCGCCGCGTGAGGTGCTGGGCGCTCCCCCGGAATCGGAGGAGGCTACAGGAGCGACAGCACCCCCTGCAATTGACCCGCCGCCGCGACCGACATGGCGGGCGCGGCTCACCTCGGCTCACCGGTAGAGACGAACCTCGCGAAGTCGTCATGGCCCGCGAAGCGGGCCGGACTTCGCGAGGCAGTGGGCCGTGAAGGATTCGAACCTTCGACCTTGGGATTAAGAGTCCCCTGCTCTACCAGCTGAGCTAACGGCCCGGGGCGGCGCGTAGTGTAGCCGCGCGTGAAGGTGCTCTCGGTCGTCGGGAACCGGCCTCAGTTCGTCAAGTCGGCGCCGCTCTCGGTGGCTCTGCGCGACCTCGGGATCGAGGAGGTCGTGCTCCACACGGGGCAGCACTACGACCGCGAGCTCTCGCAGGTCTTCTTCGACGAGCTCGGGCTCGGCGAGCCTCGCTACCGGCTCGAAGCGCACACCGCCGACCCGGTCGCGATGACCCCTGGGATCGTCGATGCCCTGCGGGCCGAGCGGCCGGACTGGGCGCTTGTCTACGGCGACACGAACTCGACCCTCGCGGGAGCGCGCGCCGCCGCCGAGACCGGGATCCCGCTCGCCCATGTCGAGGCCGGGCTCCGCAGCGGCGACCTCGAGATGCCCGAGGAGCGGAACCGGATCGAGGTCGACCGGCTCGCCCGGCTGCTCCTCTGCCCGGACGAGCGATCGCGCGCCACGCTCGCAGCCGAAGGCGTGGCAGGAGAGGCCGTGGTAGTGGGAGACGTCATGGCCGACGCGTGCTTCCGCTTTGCGCCGGTCGCGCGCGAGCGCTCCGACGCGCTCACGCGGCTCCGCGTCGAGCCGGGCCGCTACCTCCTCGTCACCGTCCATCGCGAGGCGAACGTGCACCCCGAGCGCCTGCGCCGGATCGTCGCGGGGCTGCGGCGTCTCCGCGAGCCGCTCGTCTTTCCCGCGCACCCGCGCACGCGCGCGGCGCTCGACGCGAGCCGCCTCGACATCCCGACGATCGACCCGCTCGGCTACCTCGACCTGGCCGCGCTCGCCTCGCAGGCGCGTGTGATCCTCACCGACTCCGGCGGCCTGCAGAAGGAGGCGTACTGGTACGGCGTGCCGTGCGTGACGCTCCGCCCCTCGACCGAGTGGGTCGACACGGTCGAGGCGGGCGCGAACACGCTCGTCGACGACGATCCGTACCGAATCGTCCGGGCCGTCCGCGAGGCGCGTATGCCACCGGAGCGGCCACCCCTGTACGGCGACGGTCACGCCTCCGAGCGGGTGGCGGAAGCCCTCCTCTCTATGCTTCCCGGCCGATGAGCGGCGGGATCGCAATCGTCGGCGCGGGCTATGTCGGGGTGCCCATGGCGCAGGTATTCGCTGAGGCGGGCCACAGCGTCCTGCTCGTCGACGTCGACGCCGAGCGCGTCGCCCGGCTGAACCGCGGCGACAGCTACATCGAGGACGTGCCCTCCGAGACGCTCCAGCGGCTCGTTCGCGACCACGGCCTACGCGCGACGGCCGACTACGACGAGCTCCGCGAGCGCGACGCGATCCTGGTCGCGCTCCCGACGCCGCTCTCGAAGCAGCGCGAGCCGGACCTCGGCATCGTCCGCGCGGCCGGCGCCGACATCGCGAAGCGCCTGCGGCGGGGCCACCTCGTCGTCCTCCAGTCGACCACCTACCCGGGCACGACGCGCGACTGCCTGCTCCCGATCCTCGAGGAGAGCGGGCTGAAGGCGGGCTCCGACTTCCACCTCGCCTTCGCCCCCGAGCGGGTCGACCCCGGCAACCGCGACTGGACGACGAAGAACGTGACGAAGGTCGTCGGCGGAATCACGCCGGCCTGCACGGAGGCGGCGGCGAAGCTCTACGCGTCGGCGATCGGCACGGTCCACCCGGTCTCGTCCCCCGAGGCGGCCGAGCTCTCGAAGCTGCTCGAGAACATCTTCCGCTCGGTGAACATCGCGCTCGTGAACGAGCTCGCGCAGCTCTGCGACCGGATGGAGATCGACGTCTGGGAGGTCCTCGACGCGGCGTCCACGAAGCCGTTCGGGTTCATGCCCTTCCAGCCCGGCCCGGGCCTCGGCGGGCACTGCATCCCGGTCGACCCCTTCTACCTCACCTGGAAGGCGCGGGAGTTCGACTTCTACACCGAGTTCGTCGAGCTGGCGGGCAAGGTGAACGAGAACATGCCGTACTTCTGCCGCTCGCTCATCTCGCAGGCCCTGAACCACGGCAAGGAGCGCTCGCTGAAGGGCTCGAAGGTGCTCGTGCTCGGCGTCGCCTACAAGGCCGACATCGCCGACGTCCGCGAGTCGCCGGCGCTCAAGCTCGTCGAGCTGCTGCGGAACGGAGGCTCGGAGGTCTCGTACCACGACCCGCACGTGCCCGAGCTGCCGGAGCACGGCCTGCGCTCGTCGCCGCTCGAGCCGGCCGCCTACGACTGCGTCGTGATCGTG
>VAXK01000009.1 GCA_005885565.1 Actinomycetota bacterium | reverse complement strand
TGCCGAGCGCTTCGACGATCTCGCCGTCGCGCCTCGGGCCGTCGGCGAGGAAGGCGCGAATGCGGCCCGCGGCTCGCTCGAATTCGCGCTCGCTGACCTTGTAGACGCGCGCGCGTCCGCTCCGCCGCTCGCGGAGCGCGACCGCGAACGGCCAATAGTCGCGCCGTGAGACGAGGTGGATCGTCGCGCGCATGAGCGTCGCCTGGACGACGGCCCTGCGGTGGAGCGCCCGCGTGAGCGCGTCGCGCTCGAAGCCGTCGAGCCGCGACCAGAGCCCGACGTACATCGATGGCGCGTACTGCGCCTGGATGCCGCCGATCCGCTCGAGCGCGCGGGGCAGCGGCAGGCGGACACGCTCGAGGAGCAGCTGCCGCGCGAGCAGCGCGCGGTTGAGCTCGCGCTCGGTCAGGACGCGCTCGATCGCCGGCACGGCCGGAAGCTACACTTCCGTCCGCTCGGGGCTATAGCTCAGCTGGGAGAGCGCCTGGATCGCACCCAGGAGGTCGCCGGTTCGAGTCCGGCTAGCTCCATCCGGTTCGGCTTGTTCGAACTCAGGCAGTCGCTCCCGACCGTCGGCTTTAGGCGTCCCGCACACGGTGCGGTTGACATCGGTACCTGATCGGTGGATTCTCTCGCGGAGGAGCGCCATCGGCGGAAGCCGCGTGAAAGACACACACAAGTGGGTGGCCGAGCTGGAAGCCCTGCTGGAGGGTCCGGAGGACCAGAGCCTCCCAGACTGGATCAAGCGGCGGCGCAAGCAGTTCGACGGCGACTTCGCGGCTGCGGCCGATCAGGTCGTCCAGAACGGGCTGAACGACTCGTCGATCGAGGGGTCGGTTCGCCTCGTCCGCTTCTCCGCCCTGCTCACCGAGGTCATCTCACATGCGCGGCCGGACGCGGCCCCCTCGCTCGTCTGGACGCTGAAGACCCTCGAGGAGGACGGGATCGGGCCACGCCCGGCAGTCTGGAACGACGTCAACGAGGTCTACAAGCGGGTTCTCAACTATCGCGGCTGCCGCCTCGCGGAGCAGGGCCTGTTCGACGCCGCAATCGCGCATTTCGACGTCACGCTGCGGATCGACGCGGCGTTCGTCCCCGCATACTGCAACCGGGCTCGCGCGAAGCTCGAGCTGGGCCTCCTCGACGATGCGCGCACCGACGCCGAGGAGGCGCTTCGGCGTGATTCCACCTATCCGGAGTCGCGCGCGATCGGCCTCCTCGTCGAGGCCGTCAGGACGCTCCGGACGGAGTCGCGCCGCGATCCGTCCGAGCTTGCCACGGAGGCCGGGCTGCTCGAGACGCTCCGGACCTATGATCGGCCGCGAGCGTAGGGAGGCGTTTCCGTCAGACCCGAACGGCTTTCGCGTCCGGCGCGCCGCCGATGAGATGAGCAGGTCCAGGAACCGCCACGAGGAGGCGGCGCGCTTGCTCGGACTGCTCGCTGACGGCGCCCTCGTGTCCTCCGAAGAACGCGCGCTCGCCAAGATCGCGCGAGGGGAGGTGTACGAGCGGGCCGACGCCCTCGACGCGGCCGGCCAAGACTACGAAGGAGTTCTCGCGCTCCCCGAAGGAACGAGCGACCGCGCCGTGCGGGCCGCCGCACTGGAAGGCCTCGCGCGATGCCGCCGCGCGCGAGGCGCCACGGACGAGGCACGCACACTGTTCCTCCAGGCGCTCGAGCTCCGTCAGGGCGAGGACAGCCGGGCGGAGGAACGGATCCAGCGGGCGCTGGGAGCACTGGCCGAGGAAACGGGAGATCCCGACGAGGCGCGACGGCGTTACTCGGCGTCGCTTGCTCTCGCCCGTGCGAACGAGGACTGGGCCGGAGTCCTCCACGACCTCGAGCACGACGGTGCGATCGCCGGCGGCGACGAGCTCGTCCGGACGGAGGCCGAGCGACGGGACCTCGCCGACGAGCTCGGCGAGGTCGCTCACGCGGGGGCAGCCGCGACCCTTCGCGCCGACGTGGTCGCGGCCGCGCGAGACGCGATTCTCGACACCAAGCACCCGAGCTCGGACGACGCAGGCGGCGATCTCGTCGATCGGGCCGAGCGGGCATTCCAGGACGCGACCGCGCTGCGCAAGTCGAATCGAAGCGTCGATTCGCTGGCGCGCTACCGCGAGGCGATCCTTGCATTCATGGAGCTGGACCAGCCCGGACCGCTGTCCGCTTCCCTTACCGGAGCGGGTCTCGCGTATCTGGACGAAGCACGGGCTGCGCTCGGCCAAGACGTCACGAGCTCGTGGGTGGCGATGATGACCGGGCCGCTCGAGTCGCTGGTCGGGCGGGCGCAGGACCTCCTCGTGCGGCAAGCCCGCGCCCTCGCGGACCGCGCGCGCTGGTGCCACGTGTGGGCGCTCGAGCTCCACAAGCTGATGGGATCGCTCGGCGGGCAGGCCTCGAGGATCGCCAACGTGGCGCTGGTCGAGGAGTTCATGGGCAACCTCGACACGGCTCGCCGCTACGACACCTGGGCGCTGGCCGTGCATCGGCAGGAGGGGGACCTCGCCGCGGCGGCGATCGACCTGAGGATGCTGGCGATCATCGATCGTCGCCTCGGCGACGACGCGGGAGCCGACGAGTGGGAGCGGCAGCGGGAGGAGGCAGATCGTGGCCTTTGAGCGGTCGGGCGACGCCGGCTCGGACGTGCAGTTCCTCCGCGAGCGCTTCGCCGATGCCGTCGAAGAGGCTTTGGCGACCGGCGACGTCGCCCAAGCCGAACGGCACCTCGCGCGCGCGGAACGTGCGCTCGAGCACTTCGATCTCCCCGTGGCCCATGCCGTCTACGCGTTCCGGCGTGCGGAGGTCGAGCTGTACAAGGGCCGACCGGACCAAGCGGCCGAGTACTACGACATGGCCGCGGCGGATGCCCCGAGCGAGGGCAGACGCACCGTCGCGCTCCAGGGCGCTGCGATGGCGCGTCTCCAGGCGGGCCTCCTCGGCGAAGCGGAGCAGGGCTTCCACTCCTTGGTCGAGCGATCGGCGCGCTTCGGGGATGCCGAGGCCGAAGCGCGGGGCCACGTCGGCCTCGCCCGCGTGGCTCAGGCGAAAGGCTCGCGGGCGGAGGCGCTCACTCAGCTGGAGGCGGCGTCGTCGGCCGCGGCCCGTATCGGCGCCCGCACGGAGGTCGATGCCGAGATCGCCACGGAAGAGGGCATGATGCGTGCCCAGCTCGGCGACCACGAAGGCGCCGGTGCCGCGTACGACCGCCTCGAGAACTTGCTGGTCGCGCGCGACGTCGAGCTGAGCGCCGACGTGCGCAACCGCGCGAAAGCGGCGCTCGATGCCAACCGCGCCGTCTTGCGCGCCCGAACCGGCGAGGCGCAGCTCGAAACAGAGCCTTCGCCTCGACCGAGCCTTGCCGGGGCGCCGCTCGCACCGCAGGAGGAGCTCGCCGACCTCGTCGCCGCCGGCTCGCTGGCGCTCGCGAACGGTGATCTCGACGCCGCCAAGCGGACGCTCTTCGCCGCGAGGCGGCGGCTCCGGGAACAGCACCATCCGGCGCTCCTGTTCGAGGCGAGCGTCGGCCTCGCGGCGACGCACGTCCTCCAGCTTCAGCTCGAGCCTGCGCACCGAATCTGGGCCGAGGGCCTCGAGGCGCTCGAGCATCTCCGCGGCGCCGCGGGCGACGAGGCGAGCCGCATCTCCTTCCTACGGGACAAGCAGGCGGTCTACTCCGTGATGGTTCGCCTCTGTCTCGCGCTCGACGAGCTGGCGCAGCGGCACCGCGGTCGGCGTCAGGCATTGGAGTACACCGAGCAGGCCAAGTCTCGTGCCCTTGTCGAGACGTTGGGCCTGACCGCCGCGATCGCGCCGCCCGCGCAGGTGTCGGCCGAGCTTCGAGCCGAGGAGCAGGAGGCGCGCCGGCGCGCGCTCGACCTCGATCGACGCGCCCGTGCGCCGGGCCCTGAGCGACTCGCGGCGCAACGGGCCTATGCGGAGGCGCACGCCGCGCTCGACAAGGTGCTCGATCGCATCGCGGACGTCGCCCCGGAGTACGTGGCCGTCCGCCGCGGAACGGCAGCGCGCGTGGAGGAGCTGCGCGAGCTCCTCGCGGACGGAGCCGCGTGAGCGGGAACGCCGTCTTCGCCGAGTACTTCGTTTCACACGAGGCCACGTTCGTCTTCGGCTTGCGCGCGGACCTCGGGGAGCCGGAGGTCGTGGAGGTCTCGCTCACACTCGCGGACCTTCGCGACTTCGTCGCCGCCGAGCTCGGCTCGACCGGCGCGAACGGTGGCGGCGCCGAGCCGGCGCGCTCGAGGCTCGACCGAGCGAACCTCGGCTCCTGGCAAGAGCTCCTCGACCCGCTCGTCGCCCCGCTGGGCGAGTGGTGCGCGGAAGGTGATCCCGTGTGGCTCGTTCCCCACGACGTGCTCCATTACCTGCCCCTGCACGCGCTGCGGGTCGGCGGATCGCTCCTGCTCGAGCGGAACCCGGTCGTCTACACGCCGAGTGCGTCGGTCATGCGCTACTGCCGCCAGAAGCGGCAGCGGCCGCGCGGGGCCGCCGCGCTCGTGCTCGGCGACTCGCTCGGCGATCTGCCGTTCGCTCGAGACGAGGCGGAGGCGGTCGCGGCCGCGCTCGGAACGAACGCGCTCGTCGGCGCGGACGCGACGCGGACCGCCTTCCTCGATCGCATGGGCGATTCGCCGCCGGCCGGTGTGGTCCACCTCGCGTGCCACGGCACCTTTGACGCGGCGGAGCCGCTTCGCTCCGGCATCGTCCTCGCACCCGATCACGGCGGGGCGGAGATCCTGAGCGCGGAGGACATCTTCGGTCTCACGCTGTCCGCAGACCTCGTCGTCCTGAGCGCGTGCGAGAGCGGGGTGAACGCTCGCCGACCGGGCGACGAGCTCCTCGGTCTCACCCGGGCGCTCGTGTACGCCGGCGTCCCCTCGGTCGTCGTCAGCCTGTGGCGCGTCGACGACCTGTCGACGCTGATCCTGATGGACCGCTTCTACCGCGGTCTCGCAGAGCTCCACAAGGCACGCGCGCTTCAGCGCGCC
The DNA here is from genome assembly GCA_005885565.1 of Actinomycetota bacterium. Classification (GTDB taxonomy): domain Bacteria; phylum Actinomycetota; class Thermoleophilia; order Gaiellales; family Gaiellaceae; genus AC-50. The sequence continues at coordinate 12,744 of VAXK01000009.1, read as the reverse complement.
GCGACCGAGCTGATGCAGATGACGGACGATCAGGTGCTCGAGTACGTCGAGCGCCGGGCCGCGGCCCTGCGTGCCTCTGGCGACGACGCTGCCGCCGAGCGATTCGAGGGCCTGGCGTACTCGAGCCTGCTCGCGGCGGAGCGACGCATACCGCGACCCTCCGAAGGCCCTTGGCGGCCGTTCAGTCACTTCGCCGCATGGGCGCCGTTCGTCCTCGTGGGAGACTGGAGGTAGTCGTGAAGAAGCCGGAGCGTGTGCGCGACGTCGTTCGGCCGGTCCCGGAGCTGGGGCGACACGAGACCGTGGAAGGGGCGCTCGAGAAGATGAGGCAGGCCAAGGCCGACGTCGCCGTCGTCCCCGGAGGCGAGCGGCGGTACATGCTGGTGACGATGGAGCAGCTCCAGGCCGCCGAGCCGAGCGTGCGGACCGAAGCGCTCGACCTCCACCACCCGGTGATCGTCGACGCAGACGAGCGTCTCGAGCACGTCGCAGGCGAGACGGCACGCGAGCTCGTCCTGCGGCCGAGGCTCCCCGGGGTGCTGGTCGTGTCGAAAGAGAACCTGCTCGGGCTGGTCCCGCGCTCCGTTCTCGCCGACTTGGCGCTGACGGCCAGCCGTTCGGGCGCCGATCGTCTCGAAGGTGCACCGATCGACACGCTCGTCTTCGAATGTCCGGTCGACGGCGAGCGGCGGGTCATCGGCTACTACGACCGGTCGAACCCGCCGCGGTGCGCGGACGGCCACCCGATGCAGCTCGTCGTCTAGACGGGCGATGTTCGGCGCGCTGCTCCAAGCGATCGGTGGATATTTCGGGCGGGCGTTCGTGCTCGGAGCCCTCCTTCCGATCCTCGTGATCGAGGTCGCCAGCCTCGCGCTCGCTCTCGAGATCACCCGTGGGCTAGGCGCCAGTCTCGACGACTGGACGACCCTTCCGGCGGGGCTTCAGACGATCTCCGTTCTCGTCGCGGTGCTGCTAGCGGTCGTCGTCGCGTATGTCCTGCACAACCTCTCGTTTGCGATCACGCGGTTGTTCGAGGGCTACTGGCCGAGCCGTCAGCCGTTCCGCTGGCTTCGCAACCGGCGCTCGGAGTTCCACAAGCGGTGCTGGCGCTACCTGGAGCACCGGGCGCGCACCGCACCCACGCCCAGCGAGCAGAACGAGATCTACGCCCTCCAGAGCTCGCTGTACCCGCCGCCGGCACACCTCGACAAGACGCTGCCGACCCGACTCGGGAACATCCTGCGGGCCTCCGAGGTCTACGCGTACGACCGCTACGGGATCGACTCGGCGATCATCTGGACCCGGCTGCGGCCGATCCTGAGCGCGGAAGCGGTGGCGCCGCTCGAGGAGTCGAAGCTGACGCGGGACTTCATGCTGCTCATGTCGGTCGTGTCGGGCGCGTTCGCGCTCGTGTGGTGTCCGCTGCTCGCTGCGCTCACCGATCGCTGGGAGCTCTTCCTCGCCTGCGCCGCGGGCGTCCCGCTGGCGTGGATCTTCTACCGGAACGCGCTGCAGAGCTCCCTCGCGTACGGCGAGTTCGTCCGCGCGATCTTCGACCTGCACCGGAAGGAGCTCCTGCAGCAGCTCGGCCGGCCGATTCCCCCCACGGCGCTCGAGGAGGAGGAGTGGCTCAAGCTCACGCGCTTCTTCTCGAAGAACCTGCCGTTGTCGTTTCCGGCGCGGAAGGTTGCGACGCTGCCCGCGCCGCCCCCCTTGCTGACGAAGCCGCGTGATCCTGTTCCGTTCGTCGGCTGGACGACGACCGCCGCCGCCGTCGCCGCGCTGTCGCTCTGGATGGCGGTCTCTCCGGAGTCACAGGTCCGTGTGCCCGTGCCGAGGCACGACGTGGCCGCCTTCCGACTCCTTGGAGAGCGAGACGTCGCCGAGAAGTCGGTCGACGCCGTCGACGCGAGAGGCGCCGCGCGATCCGCGGCAGCGGTCGTCGGTCGCTACGCGGTCGAGCCGCTTCACGCACTGCACCCGGTTCCCGCGCAAGCGCTCGCACCGCGGCGGGACGAGCGCCTTCTCGCGGGACGGGTCGCCGTGACCGTTCCCCACGTGCGGCCGTGGGCAGCCGCCGAGCGTCTGCGTCGCGGCGACGTCGTCTCGCTCACGGTCGTCTCCCGACGCACGCACGTCTTTCCCCGGACCCTCGTCCTCGACGCCGACCCGGGAGCCGGATGGGTCGTGGTCGCGATTCCGCGATCTCGTCTCGAGGAGTATTCCTCTGCGGCGCATGCGACCTACGTCGTCGCCCGGCCCATTCGGTGACCGGACCGGCGAGACCTCGGGCGCGTCAGCAAGTGTCGAAGACCGGCCACACTCATCGAGAGGGAGGCAACCGTGGGACTTTTTAGACGGAAGGCTGACACTGCTGTATCGCAGGCGCTGGTGCGTGAGCTCGCCGTCGAGTACTTCCCGCCCTGTTACGCCGAGCTGACTCGAGCGGCGCAGCATGCCGGCTCTTCGGAGGCCGTGGGTCGCGCCGCGGAGGGACCGGCGAGGGAGCTCGCTCGCCGGCTCGCGGAGCAGACGGTGTCCATGATGCGCCCGGAGGCCGTGCGGATGCTTATCGACCAAGGGAAAGCTGCTCAATACGCCGAGCTCGGGCTCCTGCCCGGCATGGTCGAGGGATTCCGAAAAGAGCATCCCGAGCTGCTCGGCCCGTAAGCGAGGCCGCCGGCTTCCCGGGACGTACGATCAAGACGATGACGTACCTGCCCGCAACAGAGCGGTACGACCGGATGGCCTACCGGCGCTCGGGCCGAAGCGGCCTCCTGCTCCCGGCGATCTCCTTCGGGCTCTGGCAGAACTTCGGCACCGAGCGGGCGCTCGAGACCTCGCGCGCGATCGTCCGGCGCGCCTTCGACCTCGGCATCACGCACTTCGACCTCGCGAACAACTACGGGCCGCCGTACGGATCGGCTGAGGAGAGCTTCGGGCGCCTCCTCCGCCAAGACCTCGCGCCCTACCGGGACGAGCTCGTCGTCTCCACCAAGGCCGGCTACGACATGTGGCCGGGGCCGTACGGGGAGTGGGGGTCGCGCAAGTACCTGCTCGCGAGCCTCGACCAGAGCCTCGGCCGGATGGGGCTCGACTACGTGGACATCTTCTACTCGCACCGCTTCGACCCGGAGACGCCGCTCGAGGAGACGATGGGCGCGCTCGACGCCGCGGTTCGGCAGGGGAAGGCGCTCTACGTCGGCATCTCGTCGTACTCGGCGCAGAAGACGCGCGAGGCGGCAGCGATCCTCCGCGAGCTGGGGACGCCGCTCCTCATCCACCAGCCCTCGTACTCGCTGCTGAACCGCTGGATCGAGCCGGAGCTGCTCGACGCGCTCGGCGAGCTCGGCGTCGGTTGCATCTGCTTCTCGCCGCTCGCGCAGGGGATGCTCACCGATCGCTACCTCGACGGCGTCCCGGCCGGCTCGCGCGCGAGCCTCGACGGCACGTTCTCGCGCAGCCTCCTCACCGACGAGGCGCTCGCCAAGATCCGGGCCCTGAACGAGATCGCCGATCGCCGCGGCCAGACCCTCGCCCAGATGGCGCTCGCGTGGACGCTCCGCGACGAGCGGGTCACCTCGGCGCTCGTGGGAGCGAGCAGCGTCGAGCAGCTGGAGCAGAACGTCGGCGCGCTCGAGCGGCTCGACTTCACCGCCGACGAGCTCGCGGAGATCGACCGCTACGCGACGGAGAGCGACCTCAACATCTGGGCGGCGTCGAGCGAGGCGTAGCCGGCGAGCCGGACGACCTCGCCGACGACGACGAGCGCCGGCGGCTCGAGCTCTCGTGCCGCCTCGGCGACCTCCGGCAGCGGCGCGAGCACGACCCGCTGCTCGGGCCGCGTGCGCGCGCTCTACGGCCCGGGCGGCGAGCAGGCGGCGCTTCGCGTCCCCGCGCCCACCAGGTACACGGTCATGGGAGCGCGTCCTCCACGAGCGCTTGGAAGAAGTCGCGCCTCTCCTCGTACGTGGCGAGGTTCTCCTTCGCCCACGGGCGGAGCTCGCCGAGGCGCCGCGCGAGATGGGCGTACTCGATCCCGTAGCGCTCGGCGACCTCGCCCCTGATCCGCTGCGCGAGCGCAGGCGAGGCGCCGCTCGTCGTGACCGCGATCGCGACCGGATCGGCGCGGTGGACCGCGGGGAGGATGAAGTTGCAGATCTCGAGCGCGTCGGCGACGTTGCAGAGGAGCAGCCGTTCCTCGGCCTCCGCGTAGATGCGGCGGTTCAGCTTCGTGTCGGAGGTCGCCGCGACGACGAGGAAGCGCTCGTCGAGGTCGCGGCTCTCGAAGCGGCGCTCGAGGAGCTCGACCGGTAGCTCGTGCAGCTCCGGCGTGAGCTCGGGAGCGACGACCGTTACCCGCGCGGCGCAGTCGACCAGGCCGCGGGTCTTCTCGAGGCCGACCGAGCCGCCGCCGACGACGAGGCAGCTGCGGCCCGCGAGGTCGAGGCACGCCATGTAGTAGCGCTTCTCACTCACGCCACCGGCTCGTTCTGCACGTCGTGCTCGGTTGCGTAGTCCTCGACGAGCTCGTCGACGACGTCCATGCCGTCCGCGAAGGCGTAGTTGATGCGCACGAACGGCTCCCACTCCTCGGGCAGCGAGCTCTCCGGGTAGATCGCCTCGACCGGGCACTCCGGCTCGCACGCGGCACAGTCGATGCACTCCGCCGGGTCGATGACGAGCATCCGGTCGGCCACATGGATGCAGTCGACAGGGCAGACGTTCACGCACGAAAGGTCTTTGACGTCGATGCAGGGCTCTCCGATGATGTAGGTCATCTCCCCCTCCTAGATCCCGACGCTGGTCAACCGAGCCCCCTGCCGGTCGAGGCGCACGGAGAGCTCGACGCCGTCCGCGCTCAACGACAGGACGAACGCCGCAGGGCCGACGGCCTGGAGGGCGACGCTTTCGACGGTCTTCCCCTCGAGCGAGGCGAGGGCCTGCGTCACCTCCCGGGCCGCCTCGCCGGCCAGCTTCCCGCGCGGAAGCTGCCGGTAGACGCGAAGCGCCGCCTGCTCGCCGCCCGGGCCGTAGAGCGCGCGCACGCGGCCGGTCTGGAGGCCGAGCTCGAGGAGCTCCTCGAGCGCCTGCGCGTCGTCCTCGCCGACCTCGCCCTCGTCGATCGCGGCGACGAGCGACGCGAGGCGGCCGCGCCGTTCGTCGTCCCGCACCATCGCGAGCACCGCCTGCGCCTCGCCCAGGACGACCTCGCGTGCCTCGGCGCCGAGCTTGACAGTGCTCCTACGCGTGCGCGTCGTCGCCGAGGATGGCATGGAGCTCGTGCTCGAAACCGCCGGTCTCGATCGCGCAGTGGATGCCGCACTCCTTCGGCGCGTTCTCCTCCCACCACCAGCGGCCCGCGCGGTTCGGCTCCCCCGGCTGGATCGCCCGCGTGCACGGGGCGCAGCCGATCGAGGTGTAGCCGCGGTCGTAGAGCGGGTGGTAGGGGACGTCGTTCTCGCGGATGTAGTCCCAGACCTCCTCCTCGGTCCACTCGGCGAGCGGGGTCAGCTTCACGATCGCGCCGTGGTCGTGGTCGATCTCGACCTTGCGGATGTTCGTCCGCGTCGCCCACTGGTCGCGCCGCAGACCCGTGACCCAGGCGTCGAGCGAGTGGAGGTACTTCGTCAGCGGCTGGACCTTGCGCAGGTTGCAGCAGAGCAGCCGGTTGTCGACCGAGCGGTAGAAGAAGTTCGGGCCGTTGCGCGCGACCATGCGCTCCACGTGGCGTGCATTCGGGACGAGGAGGTCGAGCTTGAGTCCCGAGTACCGGTCGCGGAGCTGCTCGACGAGGTCGAACGTCTCCTGCGGGAGCCGGCCGGTGTCGACGCTGAACAGGCGGATCTCCGGATCGATCTTGTAGGCCATGTCGAGGAGCGCCACCCCGTCGTTCTGGAAGGCGGTCGAGATAGCGATGCGCGGCGAGAAGCGCTCGATCGCCCACTCGAGCACGGTCTCCGGCTCCTCGCCCTCGAACGCGACCGCGAGCTCGCCGGCCTCGAGCTCGTCGATGAGCTCGACGCTCAAGCGCGTACCTCGAGACCGCGCATTCCGGGCCAGCGGCGCAGACGGCCGAGCCGGCAGAGCCGGCACGGCCTGAAAGCGGCATCGCAAGCGACGCCGCTCAAGCCGCCACCTCCTCCCGCTCGCGCTGCTTCGCCGGCTCGACGCCCGCGAGCTGACCAAGCTCCTCGTCGCTCGCGCGCCGGCAGAAGTCGGTGAACGACTCCTCCTCGACCCGGTGGTCGAGCCAGCCCTGGACGAGTCCCTCGACCGCCGCGTCGAGCTCCTCCGTGAGGATCCTGCGGAAGAGCGGCCGGCCGATCGCGGCGCCGGGGCCGAGAGCGCCGCGCAGGAAGATGTCGTAGGCCTGCTTGCGGGCGCCCTGCTCGTCGCGCGCCGTCGTCCCCTGGAAGCCGAGGTCGGCGACCCAGTGTTGCGCGCAGGAGTGGGGGCAGCCGTCGAGCTGGAGACGGAGCGGCGCGATGTCGCCTCCGAAGCGCTCCTCCAGGTGCTCGATCAGCTCGCCGAGCCGCGACTTCGTCTCCGTGACGGAGAAGTTGCAGTGTGGTTCGCCGGTGCAGGCGATCGAGCCCGCGCGGACGTGGTTCACGTCGAGCGAGAAGCCGATCTGCTCGAGCTCGTAGAGCGCGGCGTCGACCTCGGCTTCCGGGACGTTCGCGAGGATGAAGTTCTGCTGCCGCGTGATGCGGATGTCGCCGCCGAGGCGCTCGGCGAGATCGGCGACGGCGATCATCTGGTGGGCGGACACGAGGCCGAGGTGAACCGGCACGCCGATGTAGTGGAGCCCCGGCTGCTTCTGCTCGTGGACGCCCATGTGGTCGCCCGGCTGCACGGCCGGGGGCGGGAGCGTGAAGTCCTCGAGCCGGCGGCCGAGGTTCGCCTCGGCGCGCTCGCGCATGCCCTCCGCGCCGACGTCGTCGATCATGAACTTCAGGCGCGCCTTGACCCGCGAGACGCGGTAGCGGAGGTCCTCGCTCCACGCGCTCGTGATCGCCGCCAGCACCTCCACTGCCTCCTCCTTCGGGACGAAGACGCCCATGTCGCGCGAGATCCGGGGCACCGACGAGAGGCCGCCGCCCACGCGGACGGCGAAGCCCTCGCGGCCCTCGTGGACGACGCCGACGAGGGCGACGCAGTTGATCTCCGGGGCGTTGCAGCGATCGGTGCAGGCGGCGATCGTGTACTTGTGCTTCCGCGGCAGATCGCAGAAGTCCGGGTTGCCGTAGAAGAAGCGCGCCGCCTCCTCGACCAGGGGCGTGCAGTCGAAGAGCTCATTGGGATCGAGTCCCTGGATCGGACAGCCGGTGATGTTGCGGATGGTGTCGCCGCAACCTCCGGCCGTCGTGAGCCCGGCGTTGTCGAGGTGGTGGAGGATCTCCGGCAGCGCGCTGAGCTCGAGCCAGTGGAGCTGGATGTTCTGGCGCGTCGTGAGCTCGCCGTCTCCGTGGCCCCAAGTGTTCGACGCCTCGCCGATCGCGCGCAGGTGCTGCGCGGTGAGGACGCCGCTCGGAAGCTTGATCCGGAGCATGAACGTCCCGATCTTCGGCTTGTCGTGGTAGAGCCCCCACCACTGGAGCCGCACGATGTCCTCCTCCGGGATGCTCTCGTAGCCGGCGGCGATGAGAGCGGGAAGCTCGTCCCTGATCCCGAGCGGCGCCTTCTCCTGCTTGATGCGCTCGACCGGGTTTCGCTTGAGGACGAGCTCCCAGGTGGCGGGAGGCTTCTCGCGAGCTGTGCGGGTCGCGGCCATAGCCGACGCGGATAGTACTCAATGAGCTTCAAAAAAGGAAGTGATGATTCGATTAGTGTTTTTCAATCAATGGAAGCGGCGCCGGGAGTGCTGCGAAGGCCTCCCAGTCGACATCCACCCCGGCGAGCCAAAGCTCGCCGGCGGCCGCTGCGAGCGCCGCCGCCTCCGGTGTCGCGTCGAGCGGGTGCCCGAGCGAGGAGATCGTGATCGCCGAGCCGGCGACGGTCGACGCCTGGCGCACGAGCGTGCTCAGCGTCGTCCCCGGCCCGACTTCGAGAACGATCCGGGCCTGCGTCAGCAGCGTCGCCACTCCGGTGCCGAAGCGAACTGTCGCCCGGAGATGGCGCACCCAGTACGCGGGGTCGAGCGCTTCCCCGTCGGTGAGCCACGTCCCGGTGACGTTCGAGATGCAAGGGATCGAGGGCCGCTCGACGGAGATGCCCCGTGTCGCCTCGGCGAACTCGTCGGCGATCGCCTCGACGAGCGACGAGTGCCCGGCCGTCGTCAGCCTGAGCCGTCGCACGCGGACGCCGTGCTCCGCGAGCCACTCGTGCAGGCTCTCGATCGCGGCGACGCCGCCGGAGACGACCGACTGCGCAGGCCCATTGGCGGCTGCGAGGGAGACGCCGGGGCCGAGCAGGCCCGTCACGTCCCCCTCGCTCAGGCCGACGCTCAGCATCGCGCTCGGCGGCAGCCGCTCGAAGAGGCGGGCGCGGGCGGCCACGAGCGTGAGCGCGTCCTCCAGCGTGAGCACGCCTGCGATCACGGCAGCCGTGTACTCGCCGAGGCTGTGGCCGATGAGCGCGGCGGGCCGGACCCCCAGTGAGAGCCAGAGCTGCGCGAGGGCGTACTCGCTGACGAAGAGCGCACAGAGACCAAGCACGGGTCGCTCGAGCTCGCTCGGGCTCGTTGCCGGGTCGAGCGCTCGACGGACGTCGACGCCCGTGCGGGAGTCGAGGAGCTCGGCGCACCGGTCGACCTCCGAGCGCACGCGGGGCGACAAGGCGTAGAGCTGGCCCGTCATTCCCGGATGCTGCGCTCCGCCCCCGGGGAACGCGAGCGCGACCCCGCCCCCGCCGGCTCGGCCCTGCGCTGTTCGCACCGCCTGCGGATCGAGACTCCGCAGAGCCTGCGCCGCACCCTCCGCGTCCGCCGCGACCACGATTCGCCGGTGGTCGCGCGAATGGTCGAGCCTGCGCAGGTGCGCCTCGAGCTCGCCGAGCGCCCCGTCCCGACGCGTCTCGAGCTCCGCCGCGAGCTCGCTCGTCCTGCGTTCGAGCTCGTCGGGCGTTTCTCCCGAGAGGAGCAGGACGTGCCGGCGGGCGGTCGTCCCATTGAACATCGCCACCAGCGGCGAGTATAGTGCGCGCTGCATTGAGCGTTTCGCCGCCCATTGACCTATTGCATGGTGGAATCGAGCGCGTCATGGGCGCGTACGTCGTCGAGACGCCGGATGGCCCAGGGCTCGTCGACTGCGGGCCCGCGTCGACCTTCGGCGCGCTCAAGGAGGGGCTCGAGTCGCGAGGGCTCTCGGTGAGGGACCTGCGGCATCTGCTCCTCACGCACATCCATCTCGACCACGCTGGAGCCGCGGGCCTCCTCGTGCGGGAGAACCCCGAGCTGCGTGTGCACGTCGCCGAAGAGGGAGCGTTCCACCTCACGTTCCCCGAGGTGCTGGAGTTCGGCGCGCGCGAGGTCTACGGGGCGCAGTTCGACGAGCTGTGGGGCGAAGTGGTCGCCGTGCCGGAGGCGAACATCGACGTTCTCGACGAGGGCGTCGCCGGTCTTGAGCCCATCGCGACACCGGGCCACGCGCCGCACCACGTCTCGTTCCTCGACGCCGAGGGGACGCTCTATGCCGGCGACGCCGCCGGCATGCGGACGGAGCCCGAGCGCTTCGTGCTCCCCCCGATGGCGCCGCCCGACGTCGACGTCGCCACGTGGCACCGCACAATCTCCGAGCTGGAGGCGCGCCGGCCGGCCCGCCTCGCGCTGACGCACTTCGGGCTCGTGGTCGATCCGCTCGACCACCTCGCGACGCTACGCGACCGGCTCACGGACTGGGAAGCCGCCGTCCGGAACGGCATGACGCAGCAGGAGTTCGTGGACAAGGTGCGGGCCGAGGTGAGGGCGCTGGGCGCGGCTCCCTCGTTCGTCGAGGTCCTGCCGCTCGCCCAGTCCTACGAGGGTCTGAAGCTCTATTGCGAGCAGGTGCCCGCCTAGGTCTAACCGATCCTCTGAGCGAGCATCTCCTGCTCGAGCCGCCACTTCCGCCTCGCGACGGAGGGGCGCCCCGGTGGAACACGTCGTCCGCCCGGCCCCACGTACTCCAGATCAGAGACGAGCTCCGATTGGACCATCTATGATCTTCCTCTCAGTAGTGGCAGGATCGTAATGGCTGCGATGGTCGGGATGACATTCGACACGCCGGTGGGGAGGTTCGAGGTCCTGGCGACGGAGTCGGGCGTGCACGCCGTGCTGCTCCCGTCGTCGACGCTTCGGCGCCAGAAGCCGCGCGCGGCAGACCCGGCGGCCGAGGCCGTCGCCGAGCACGCGGCGCTTCCGGACGCGACGGCGATGTCAAGCTCCTCGTTATGATCGTGGACAAGTGGTAGCGAGCGAGTTCTTCGGCGCGCTCACTGAGCGGGAGTTCCGCAACCTCTACTTCGCGCGTGCGTTCTCGCTCTTCGGGGACGGCATCGCGCCGGTCGCTCTCGCCATCGCCATCCTCAAAACGCTGCACTGGTCGCCGTCGGCGCTCGGCTACGTGCTCGGAGTTCGAGCCGGTGCCGTGGTCGCGTTCCTGCTGATCGCCGGCGTGGTCGCCGACCGCCTGCCGCGCCGGGTCATCCTCATCTCGTCCGACCTGCTTCGCTTCTCGGCGCAGGGCGCGACGGCGGCGCTGATCCTGACGAAGCAGGCCACGCTCTTCGAGCTGATGATCCTCGCGTTCGCGTACGGCCTCGGCGACGCGTTCTTCCGACCGACCTCGACCGGGATCGTGCCCCAGACGGTGACGTCCGAGAGGCTCCAGCAGGCGATGGCGATGATCGCGCTGACCCAAAGCAGCTTCCTCGTCCTCGGCCCGGTCGCGGCAGGCGCGCTCGCTGTGACGGTCGGCCCGGGTTGGGCGATCGCGATCGACTCGGCCACCTTCCTCGTCAGCGCCGGCTTCGTCGCCCGCCTGAGCCGCCTGCCGCGGGCGCCGGCCGGGGCCGGGTTCCTCCGGGAGCTCCGCGAAGGATGGGCCGTCTTCAGCGGGCGGACGTGGCTCTGGGTGGACGGTGTCTTCTCCGCCCTCGGCAGCTGTGCCATCTTCGCGCCGTTTCTCGTGCTCGGGCCCGCCGTCGTCCTGTACGGGCTGCACAGCACCGGCGGGTGGGCAGCCATCATTGCCGCCTTCGGAGGCGGCTCCGTCGTCGGTGGGTTCCTACTCCTCCGGGCGCGGCCGACGCGCCCGCTCGTCGCCGCCGTGCCACCGTTGGCGCTGCTCGCGCTTCCGACCGGGCTTCTCGCCGCGAAGGCGCCCGTCGCCGTCATCGCTGTCGGGGCGTTCGCGGGCGGGCTCGGCCTGGCCGTCTTCAACACGCTGTTCGAGACGACCGTGCAGAGGGCCGTGCCGCCCGAGGCGCTTTCGCGCGTCGCCTCGATCGACTGGATGCTCTCGGCCTCGCTCCTTCCGCTGGGCTTTGCCGGCGCCGGCTGGGCGGCCGGCTACATCGGCGTCCGAGAGACGCTCGCAGGCGCTGCCGTGTGGGCGGTGGTCTCGACGGCGGTCGTCCTCCTGGTGCCCGACGTCCGGAACTTCCGGCACGAGCCGGCACCGACGGAGACGACGCTCGAAGCCGAGCCCGCTTAATCGAGGGCCACAGCGGTGAGCCGCAGCTCCGCTGTGTAGCCATGCCCCTGCGCATCGCGCAGCCAGAGCTGCTCGAAGCTCGGGAGCATCTCGGAGATCTGCACCAGCCGCTCCTCGCCCTCGCCCGCCTGCGTCGTGAGGCGGCGGACGGCGTTCGCGAGCATGCTGACGCAGAGCGGGCTCTCGAAGTCGACGTAGAACGGCTTCTGCTCGGACGGGAGCTTGACGAAGGTGTGACGAGGAAGACCTCGGCCTCGGTGCCAGGCTCGAGCCTCGACGAAGCGGCGTGCCTCGTCCAGCTGGCGGGTGAACCCGAGCTCGCTCGCCGGTACGCGCCAGGTCTCGCGGGCGACGACGAGCCGGTCGAAGCTCACCCGCGGCGCGTGCGGCTCCTCGCCGAGGAACGCGAAGCGGTCGATGACGTGGCGCAGCATCAGGACCGAGAAGAGGCCGAGGAGATCGTGCGTCTCGCCTGAGGGAAGGCGGGTGACGAGCGTCCCGTCCAGCTCTTCGACGAGGAGGTCGGCGGTCGCGAGCAGGCCCGGCCGCTCGGGGTCGGCGACGCTCGAGTGCAGCGCGAGCAGGACGTCGGTCTCGCGGACGAGCGCCGGGTGGGTGCGGATCGTCAGCCGTTCGGCGTCCTCGTGCGGCAGCACAGGCAGCAGCCGTGGCGGGAGGTCGCGATCCAGGCAGAGGAAGAGCTCCTCCGGCGCGGGATGCTGCGTGACGAAGCAGTGGTGGCCGTAGGCGATCAGCGCCAGGTGAAGCTCGCCGAGGACGAGCTCGAAGTCGCCGCGGCGGATCGCGTCGACGTCCGCGGCGGCGACCAGCACGTCCGGGCTGGCGTGCCGAGCTCCGGGCCAGCCGGGGTCGGGCGCGTCGAAGAGCGCCTCGACGCGCTCGCGCAGCACGTTCGCGTCGTAGCTGACGCGCGACTCGTCGAGCGGGCAGCGGAGGATCTGCGCCCAGCGCGCCCGCAGCTCGGACTCGACGCGGTCGAACTTCGAGAGGGCTGTCCCGTGCAGGAGCGAGAGCGCCTCGAACCAAAGCGTGCTCAGCGAGAGCGGCGCCCCGTCGCGCTCGACGAGCCGCCGATGCAGAGCGACGA